>NZ_JAMYVM010000004.1:0-252500 GCF_040324035.1 Mesorhizobium sp. M0016
CCAAGGCCTTTGCTGCAGGATTGGCTCACACGCTAAGCCGCCTCGTAAAGGAGCGGCGGCCGATCAGGTGTTGCCACCAATCGCCCACAGGCACCACGCGGCGGCATCTGCAGCGACCCCAACTGCATTCCTTCGCCAATGTTCCAGCGGGATGAAAAAAACTGTGCGGCCGGCCGACCCGACGGACCCGGCTGGCGCACGCAGGATCCTGAACTGCTGGACGATGATGACGCAGGCCTGGAAAGGCGGCTAGGTTGGACCTTGCTTTTCAGGCTTGACCATGATGTTTCACTACCCGCTCGGTCATCGCGGGAAGGCCAGGAGCAGAGCCGCTGGCAACGGTGAGTTGCGGACGAGGGCGGGCGGTGGAGGACGACGCCCTTGGGCCGCCAGGTCACTGAAGGACCAACCGAAGCGGCGCTTCGGGCGTAAAAGCGATGTCCTTGTAGGTCTGCAATGTCTGCTTATGGAGTAACGGCGGCAAGGCCTCTTTGACCGGCATGGGGCGCATTGCTGACCGGCAGATTTTCGGCCGACAGCAGACCCTCTGCTGCTTGGGTACCCAGCACGCAAGCTGACATGTGAGACCTCGGTGCGAAGGCCGGGACCAGGCCCACTGCGAACGTACGTGTTGGTTCGCATGTTGGCGCTGACGCGCCTTATCGTTCAGCCTCGCGGCACATAGATCATATGAACCGTATCGTCATCGATCAATGTGCTCGACACCAGTTGCAGCGGAGGCCTTGCCTCGTGGAAGAAAGGCTTGCCCTTGCCGAGCACGAACGGCCTCACGTGCAGGTGATATTCCTCGATCAGGCCCAGCCCGGTCATAAGACCGGCCAGTTCCGGACCGGAAACGCTCAGGATACCCTCCGTGCGGGCCGCGATCTCGCGAATCTGCGTTTCAATATCGCCGGAGATGAGGGTGGCGTTGGGGCCGACCCGTGAAAGTGTGCGCGAAACGACCCATTTGGGCAGCTTGCGCCAGAGTGTCGCGAACTGGCGAAGCGGAGCGTCCCATTCCGCGCGATCATCGTCCCAATAGCGCATGACCTCGTACATCCGGCGGCCATACACAGCGCCGGCATGGTTGCGAATCGTCTCGATCCAGTACTCGAAGTGCTTCTGGCTTGGTGCGCCCATGACCAGATTTCCGGCAAGGTCATCGACATAGCCATCGATGGAAACGTTCATTCCCAAGATAAGTTTGCCCAAAAGCAGCGCCTTCACCTAGTGGGTCCACGGACCAACCGCTTGCAATGCAAGCGGTCAGAGGCTATCGCAACTGATTGCAAATCGCAAGCAGCATGGAAGGAAGCGTTCGTGCCGCAAACGAGCCCTGCCTTGTCCCATCAACCCTGCACTTGAACAGCTGGGTGATCCGTCCCGGCTACCGCCATCTACGCCTGCCGTCCCGAATCAAGCTGCACCCCAAGTCGCTCGTTCCGTCTCCACCGCACCACGGCGCGATAGCTGGTATGATCGACAGGCACGTGAAGGACGAAACGGTCGGGGATTGCGATATCGGCCTTCACCCGCAGCTCCGCACCGTGAGCGTGCTGGTTGCAAACCAGACAATTGATACTGGCGTCGCCAACGCGGATTGTCGCTTCCTTCAGAACAAGATCACGGATATGCGACCGTCGCTCTATCGGTGGGTCAGCCGGCATTGCCTTATCCCTCTGATTTGACGACCTGAAACTCTTCTGAACCCGGAATGAAAAGCGCACTACCGGCCCAGCGGTTGCCTCGAAAGACTGACGAGCTCGGCTTCGTCGACCACGCCGGCCATATAGTTCGCGATAATCCGGGATGCGATGGCGTCGCGTGCTTCGGGCGACTGACCGTCGCGCTTAAGCTGCTCGAATACACGGCCCAACAGCTCGAGTTCGGATGGCTGCAAAACGCCGGCCTCCGTGGCTTTGCGTCGAATGGGCATTTGTGATCCTCCACTGCGGTCAACAACATACGACCGCGGCAGGGAAACTCAACTCACCTGTCGAGGGCGCCGCGCAGGCGGCGCCGACCACAAATCCCGTTTACCCGAGCGGGGAGTTTTTCACTCAAAGCCACAGTGATCTGGCGTCCATACAAAGCCCGCCGGCAAAACCGGCGGGCGCCATAGGTCATAAGATACCCCACTAGAACCAGCTTCGGTCGCGTTCCTGGCTTTGCCCGAGCAGCATGCCGATCAACAACCCGGCAATGCCGCCAAGCACGAAAGCGCTGCTGATGGTGCCGGGATTTTGCTGGACGGCTTCGGACACCGTCTGCGCCTGCGATCTCAGCTGCTGCGTTGCCCGTGCCGCGCGCTCGGTCGCGCTGCCGTACCAGCCGCCGGCTTCGCCGACGGCATCTTCTGCGCGGTCGGCAAGCGTCCGGTTGATCTTGCTGATCTCGCGCTTCAGCGATGCGACCTGCTTCTCCAGGGCCTCCTGGGCCTCTCGGGCGGACATCTTCGGGGTGTCCTTGGGGGTGTCCTTCGCGGTGTCCTTCGGGGTGTCGTTGTCGGCCATGGCTGTTCCTTTCGTTGAGGCAGGGGGAACGGCCAACGGACAAGGATGGTTCCGCTGCCTGCGCTCACAGTCATTCACCCGGCCGGCCGCCAACTTTGGGAACACTCTCCCGATCCAACGGTTGTGGCTGATGGAGGGCACGCATTTGTCGAATCGATCGAGCCATGCTGAAACGCTGCGGACGGTCTCCGATCTGCTACACCGCGCCCGCCGTGTCATTCGCGACGGCGGCCATGCGGCGGCGATGTTCGAAATAGACACGCTGCTGCAGGTCGCCCAGACAGAGGTTGCGCGCCGCCTCGAACGCAACGATCGCTGAACCTCGATAGGCCACCGCGGGCACTATTCATTGCGGGCGGCGAAGGCCTCGTTTCGCTTTGCGATGGACTTGCAAGGCGCCCATCGAGCGGGTCGCCGTCCGAGCCACGCGTCGACATCGCAAAGGCGCAAAATCCGAGGATGAGGGGCCATCATCGCGGCATCGACCCTCCCGGTTATAACGCTTGGGCGGCGGAACAAAGCTTGGCCGCACTGGTTAGGCTCACAGCACGATGTGTGCCCCAACGAGGATCTCTGTCCATGAAAACACGTGTTCTTCTAGCTTCGCTGGCCACCGCCACAGCCATGGTCTTCGCCCTGCCCGCCTTCGCCGCCGACAGTGCTCAGGACTTTGTCGACAAGGCTGCCATCGGCGGCCTGTTCGAAGTGGACTCCAGCAAGATCGCAGAAGGCAAGGCCCAGGATCAAGGCGTCAAGGATTTCGCCAAGAAGATGATCGACGATCACGGCGCCGCCAACGCCAAGCTTGCGACCATCGCCGGCGAACAGAAGCTGAAAGTGCCGACGGAGCTGGACGCCAAGCACAAGGCCGATCTGGAGGCTCTGCAGAATGCCAACGATGCCGTCGACAAGCCCTATGTCCAGATGCAGCGCGATGCGCATTCGGAGGCGGTCACGCTGTTCGAGAGCTACGCCAAGGACGGCGACAACGCGCAGCTGAAGACCTTCGCCTCCGAGACCTTGCCGACGCTCAAAATGCATCAGGAAATGGTCGAGAAGATCGCTTCCGCCGACAATGCATCGTCGACCACCAGCTCCACCACCCCGGCCGTGAGCACGACCGACACCACCAATCCGGCCGCCCTGGTCCCGGGTGCCAACAGCTTCACCGAGGATCAGGCGAAGAGCCGCATTCAGGATGCTGGCTTCTCCGGCGTGTCCAAGCTGACCAAAGACGACCAGGGCATCTGGCGCGGTCAGGCCACCAAGGATGGCAAGACCACGACCGTGGCGCTCGATTATCAGGGCAACGTCGTTGCCGGCGCCAACTGAACCTCTGAACCAGATCGAGGAGATCAAGACCATGAAAACCGTAACCGGACTTTTCGACAACTACGATGATGCCTCCGATGCCGTCGGCGAACTGGAGGCAATCGGCGTGCCGCAGGCCGACATCAGCATCGTCGCCAACAATTCGGACGACTGGTACGACGATGGCGACACCTCCAACGCCGCCGAGGATGCAGCCGGCGGCGCCGGTCTCGGAGCCGTCATTGGCGGCGCCGGCGGGCTTCTGACAGGGCTCGGCATCATGGCCATTCCGGGCGTCGGTCCGGTCGTGGCCGCAGGATGGCTGGCCGCCACCGCGGTCGGCGCCGTTGGCGGCGCGGTCGTCGGTGGCGCTGCCGGCGGCATCGTCGGGGCGCTGACCGAGTCCGGCGTCCCCGAAAGGGATGCGCATGTCTATGCGGAGGGCGTTCGCCGCGGTGGCACGATGGTGACCGCCAGGGTCAGTGACGAACTCGCCGATGAGGCCGAGCGTATTCTTGGCGAGTCCAACTCGGTCGATCTGCAAGACCGCCGACGCGCCTATGAAGCCGGTGGCTGGACCGGCTTCGATGCCAATGCCGACCCCTACACCGACATCGAGGCCGAGCGCGACAGAACGCGCAACGCCAGCCCACTCTGATCATCGAGCCCCGTCGCCGTACGGCGGCGGGGCCGAAGGTGCTGTCGGCGCACTGCAAGCGACGTTCAGATTCGGCCATAAGGGGCGGGTTCTCATCGGACCTGCCCCTTTTCGCTGTTGCCTTGGCTTGACCGGCTCTCGCCGTGTTAACGTCGAACCAACGAACCCAGCCCCAGGAAAGCATGAGCCCGTCCCCGCAACTGATTGCCGAATGGCCGTTGTCGCCGTCAGCGACACTCGGGTCCGCCGTGCGCTCCAAGGGGATCGAACGTGAAGTCAGAGGCCGGCTGCCATGGGCAGTCAGGAAGCACGTCAAGGCCGAGACGGGCCGCATCGCGTTGCGAATGTCGAGATCCGAAGCGGAAGCGTTCAAGGCCGCCTCTGCCAGTATCTCCAAAACACTGGAGGGAGTGGAAGCGCTGCCTGTGCTTCCACGCGAGGTCGAGGATATCCTTACGATCTCTTCGCGCGAGCGCCACAAATGGCTCAAGGACGGTCGGCTGCAAAGCACCGGCACACGCACCGTCAAGATGCGTGGGCGATCAAAGTCTGTCACCTTCCACGTTTTCGACCCGCGCCACATCGAGGACGTCCTGGACCGCGATCTGGCAACCGTCTGGAGAGAGCAGGATGTCCAGGAGGTCGCCGAGAACAGGCGGCGCGGCGCGGGCAAGGCCGCGCTGACGCGCGCGGGAAAGGGCACCGGGCAGGCTCGCACTGCGAGGAACGCCCGGGACACGGATGGCCCGCCGCCCGGACTGAAGGGCTGGGATGCGTTCGAGGACGAAGGCCTGCTGCGATAATGATGCTGGTGCTTCCCCTTGTCCTTCGTGCGGGGCGAGCCTCAGCCTCAGCGCATCAATCCCGCTGCCCGCAGCGCGTCCTCGATGACCTTGGTAATCCCGCCCGCCGGACCGCCTGGCGGATTGACAGGCTCCGGGGTCGGATCCACACGGACGGCTCGCGGTTTTTCCTTCGGCGAGAAAGGCTGCAATGCAGTGCCTGAAGCGGCTTTCGCCGTGCGTCGTACGTCTGGCTTCGTCAGCCCCCAGAAACGGGCGATGTGGCGCGTCGAGGAAATCCCGACATCCAGCATGAACGGCCCTGCTTTGCCGAGAGCATTGTCGCCGCCCGCCTGCAATGGCGTGCCATGGCCCATGCCGGCAATGCTGTATGCCTCGACCACGTCGCGGCCTTTGCCATCGGACCAGACTTTGCGGCTCTGACCGTCGACCTTTTCCGTGCGTGTCGGCGCTTGAGCGAGGCCGTGCACGCCCTGCCATTGCGCCAGCACCGCGCCGGCATTGGAAGGCACCACGGTCGTGTCGGCCGA
Source organism: Mesorhizobium sp. M0016 (assembly GCF_040324035.1). Lineage (NCBI taxonomy): Bacteria > Pseudomonadati > Pseudomonadota > Alphaproteobacteria > Hyphomicrobiales > Phyllobacteriaceae > Mesorhizobium > Mesorhizobium sp. M0016. The sequence goes on from NZ_JAMYVM010000004.1 coordinate 5,819, forward strand.
GCCCTGCCAGATCGAAATCCTCGGCCACGGCCCCTTGTGCGGCGAAGCCTCCCGCAACAGACGCTGCAGGTCGCTTCTGGACGGGCCGCCATGGCCACGCATGCGGTCGAAGGCTTCGGGGATGGTCGAGGCGCTGCCATAGGCAAGCCCGGCGATGATCGCGCCACCGGCAAACACGTCCGGGTAGGTCGCCAGCATCACCGCCGCCATGGCGCCGCCGGCGGAAAGGCCGGTGACGAATATCCGCTTGCGGTCGAGACCGTGGGTGACCACCGCCGCCTCGATCATCTGGCGGATGGACAGCGCCTCGCCGCCGTCGCGGCTTATATCGCCTGGGACGAACCAGTTGAAGCAAAGATTGGCGTTGTTGGCGCGCTGCTGCTCGGGGAAAAGCACGACAAAACCCTGCTCGTCGGCGAGCTCGGTCCAGCCGGAACCATGATCGTACGCGGCTGCAGTCTGGGTACAGCCATGCAGCACCACGACCAGCGCCGCCTGCTTCGGCAGGTTTTCAGGGAGATAAAACCGCGCGCGCAAGGCGCCGGGATTGGACCCGAACCCTGTCATCTCGGACAGGTGGTCGTCCTTGCTCAGCCCTGCACCGGCTGGCCGGCCGCGCATCGCGCTCAGCCGGGCGATCGTATCGGATATGTCTCGCAAATCGCTATCCTTGCGCGCCGGAATGGGCAGACTCGTGCACACAACGCACACGCAGCAATATCGTTGCTGCACTGCACAATAACAAGCGGCGCGACCGATTAAATGACCCGGTGGATCACAGGATCCGCTGCACAGCTTGTAACGACGAGCGCAATTTGCGCCCGGCCGACCTCTTGTCAGTCAGCCGGTCGAGGCCGGCAGGCGCTGGTTACCAGCGCTGATGCACGTAGGGCTTGATGTTCTCATCATAGACCGCCTTCACCTTGGCCATCAACTCGGAGGAAAACGGCGCAAGCTCCGCCGCTTCCGCATTGGAAACCGCCTGCGCCGGATTGCGGGCGCCGGGGATGACGACCGTCACAGCGTCGAACATCAGGATCCAGCGCAGAGCGAATTTCGCCATCGTGGTGTCGCCTGACACCAGCGGCCGCACCTTCTCGACGGCCGCCAGGCCGACCTCATAGGGCACGCCCGAAAACGTCTCGCCGACATCGAAGACTTCGCCATTCCTGTTGAACAGGCGATGATCGGTGCTCTCGAACTTGGTGTCCGCCTTGAACTTGCCTGACAGCAGGCCGCTGGCCAGCGGCACCCGGGCGATGATGGCGACATCGTTCTTTTTCGCCTCAGCGAAGAACAGCTCGGCCGGGCGCTGGCGGAAGGCGTTGAAGATGATCTGCACGCTGACGACACCGGGATATTGCATCGCCTTCAGCGCCTCTTCGACGCGCTCGACGCTGACGCCGTAATTGCGGATCTTGCCCTGCTCGGTGAGCTTGTCGAGACGCTCGAACACCTCCGGATGATAGTAGAGATCCGTCGAGGGGCAATGCAGTTGCACCAGGTCCAGCGTGTCGGTCTCGAGGTATTTCAGGCTGCGGTCGATCCAGCCGGTGAGGTTTTCGACGCTGTAGCCCTCGACCGTCTGCTTCGGCAGCCGCCGTCCGGCCTTGGTGGCGATGAACGGGCGCGCGCCACCGCGTTCCTTCATCACCCGTGCGATCAGCTTTTCCGAACGGCCGTCGCCATAGACGTCGGCGGTGTCGAGGAAGCTGACGCCGGCATCGAGCGCGGCATGCAGGGCGGCGACCGCATCGTCGTCATTGACCTCGCCCCAGGCGGCGCCGATCGCCCAGGCGCCGAAGCCGATCTCGCTGACCGATTTGCCGGTACGGCCAAATTTCCGTGACTGCATCTCGCTGTTCCTGACTGCGGCTTCGCCGGCAATGCCGGCTGCATGATTCCGTTTTTGGGGGAGCCTCATATCGGATGGCAACGCGATTGACATCCCTCTTCGTTGGATTTACCAGATTACAGGGTTGTATGACAACCTGGTAAGAAGGCAACGATTTCGAGTCGGGAGGAACATGTCGCTGATGCGCGAACTCTATCTCGGCGGGGTCGCCGGATGAGCAGTCCGTCAACCGTGGTTGGCTCCCTAATCGTGAACAGCCTTGTCGCGCAGATCCTCGAAGCGGGCATAGCTTTTGGTCAGATGGCTGCGCATGGCGCGGCGCGCGGCGTTGACGTCCCTGGCTTCGATGGCCCCGAGAATGGCGCGATGCTCGCGCTGCATGCGGTCGAGATATTTTTCCCGCTCGGCCTCCGTCATCCGGTCGAGCCGCGTCCACTGGCGCTGGATCATGGCGCTGCCGAACGTGTCGAACAACCGGGTGAAATTCGGGTTCTGCGTCGCGGCGAGAATGGCGCGGTGGAAACCAAAGTCCTCTTCCGAGCCGGAGCCGCCGGCGCGCACCGCCGCTTCCAGCGCGTCGAGCCGCGCGCTCATCTGCTGGAGCGCCGCCTCGCTGCGCCGCTCGGCGGCAAGGCCGGTCGCTTCGACCTCGATGCCCATGCGCAGTTCGAGCACGCGCAGCACCTCGTCGATCGATTCGAGATCGTCGGGCAGCACGGAAAAAATCTTCGGCGGCGGATCCTTGGCGACGAAGGCGCCGAGCCCCTGGCGCGTGGTGATCAGCCCGCGCGCACGCAGCGCCGCCAGCGCCTCGCGCACCACGGTGCGGCTGACGCCTGTGGCAGCAACAATCTCCTGCTCGGTCGGCAGCCGCTGCCCCGGCGCAAGGTCGCCGGATTCGATCTGCGCAATCAGCGTGTTGACCAGACCCGTCCGCAGGTTGGGCGCCTGCGGTATGGCGTCGAAAGTCATGGGCTCCGCCATCGGTGGCACTCCGGTTCGATTCTTGTTCGAAGGCCGAATCTTATTCAAAGAATTGCATCGACGGGTGCCCGCCGCAAGGTGACGAAAGTTCGGCCCGCTGGCACGAGCCATGGGAGGATTGCATGAAAGAACGCATCGGCTTCATCGGCCTGGGCAGCATGGGCGCCGGCATGGCCGACAATCTGCTGCGCAAGGGCTGGCCGCTGACGGTGCATGTCCACCGCAGCCGCACGGCCGCCGACCGGCTGATCGCCGCCGGCGCCACCGAAGCGCCAAGCCCGCGCGCGCTCGCCACCGCGAGCGACATCGTCATCCTGTGCGTCACCGGCTCGCACGAGGTCGAAGCGCTGGTCAAAGGCCAGGATGGCCTTGCTGCGGCAGCTAAGCCGTTGCTGATCATCGACTGCTCGACCTCCAACCCCTCATCGACGACAGCGCTTGCCGCCGACCTCGCGGAGCAGGGCATGACGCTGATCGACGCGCCGCTGGCGCGCACGCCCAAGGAAGCCACCGAGGGCAAGCTCGACGTCATGGTCGGCGGTGCGGCCGAGATCGTCGCCCGAGCGCGGCCGGTGCTCGAAGCCTTCGCCGCGCGTGTCGTCCACACCGGCCCGACCGGCAGCGGCCACACCATGAAGCTGCTCAACAATTTCGTTTCGATGGGCTATTCCGCGATCTATTCGGAAGCGCTGAGCCTCGGCGCCAAGGCCGGCCTGACGCCGCAGGTCTTCAACAGCGTCATCTCCGGCAGCCGCATGGATTGCGGCTTCTACCAGGCCTTCTTCGATTTCGTCTTGAACCGCAACGAAAACGCCCAGCGCTTCGCCATCGCCAATGCGCTGAAGGACATGACCTATCTCGCCTCCTTCGCCCACGCCGCCGGCATCGCCAACCCGATCGGCGCCGCTGTGCGCAATGGGTTCGCCACGGCCGTCACAACAGGCCATGGCGAGAAGTTCGTGCCGGCGCTGTCGGATATTGTGGCGGGGTTGAATGGGGTGTCGCTTTTGGAGGCGGCGGAGTGATAGCGAAGCATGGGCAGGCCTCGCCTTCTGCACATCACAAGTCATTCGCCCTCAGCGTTTGGCCGAAGCGCTCAGCGTCAGTGGACAGTTGCAGCTTCGTTGCCAACAACGACACGGGCTATTCGTTGGATCGTGTCAATAGGGCCGCTCTTATATCGCGGTGCCGCGTCAAGGCGGTTGTCCGCCTGTAGACGTACTTTCTGACTCACGGACGTTTCGGTTTCCAAGACTGCAACTACCGACAATGGTAGGTGTCGCTCGCTATCCGCGATCACTCGCAATAACATTGCTTGCCATAGCTTTGAATCATTCGTCGCTATAAACAAAGCCACAGGATCGCGATCTTCCGGATAAAAAACCATATCTGGTGTGACATCTGTCAAGTCCGGAGAAACTGGTTGGCCCTCGACATAGCGGACATGGCGCTTATCCATCTCGTCTCTAATCGCGGCCCTCACATCGTCCTCGAATGCATTCTTTACACGTTCGACAGTCAAAAGAATCAAATCGTTCAGACGTAGGAGCAAAGCTGAAAATTCGAGAACAGCCTTGGGTAGATCGGCTTCTGTTATGCCGTCTATGAATATTTCTCCCATTTCCTCGTCATAGGCCGCACCGTGTTGCACCAAGATTTGGGACAATGCCTCTCTGCGACTGGCAGCATCCATAGTGGCACCCTCCGCTTCCAGGAACGCAATCGTGAGGGCGTTGTCGACAAGACGGTACAGGCCACTCTTAGGACCAAGCGCGTATATGCCTATTAGGTCTCCAGAAATGAAGTTTTTATAGGGCGTGCAAATAGCCACACCACCGCTGAAGGCAGTTATTTGGACGTTCTCGCAGAACGCCCTACATATTTGTTCCTTCAAGCCCATGGCATCGCGTCTATCACAAACATATCGTGTTGGTGGTCTATGCCGACAAGGCTGCACGCGATCGCCGTAGCGACCCCATCACTCATAGCATGTCCATCGTTAAGCATTTTCATGTGGCGATGGTAGGACTTCGGATCAGGAATGCGCTTGGTTCCTGACGGTTTTATGATGCCTACTGACAAGTTATCAGTGTCCCCGCAAGCTGTGTGCACATGCCAGCCACCATGGGTCGCGTGAAACTCCCACCTCGCCAAAATTCGGAAATCCCCGCCGATTTCTTCGCCCAAGGTGGCGATAAACTCTGGAACAAGTGTGTGATAGGCAACCAGCACTCTGTAGTTACGCCCCTTTGTGGCAAAGCTTATGGTTTGCCATCGATAGCGGCGCGTAAGAGGATAGGCTTTCCCTCTCTTCTTGCTGAGAGGGAAGTCCTTTGTTTTCAGCTTCTCGTCGCTCCATAGAGAGAATACGACGTTTGCTTTTTTCGGTCCAATTACCCCTGCTACCCTCATAACTTTGTATTCTATGCGGATTCTCAGCCGGTCACGCAATGGTGCGCCTGTGGCGTCGGCCATACAAATTGATAAATTCGCATAACCAGATGGCGACCGGCCAGTACTTCGATCTGTCAGCGCCTAGTAGAGGCAGCCGGCACGTTAAAATCGACTTAGGTAACCACTATCCCGCGTCCTAGCTGCGCATACCTCCTCTTTGGCCATGTCAAACCGCAAGATCGGTCGAGCGCGACATGCCCCGGAGCGCCTATCTGGTGTCGCCACGCAGGACGAGACGTTTGATGACGCCACTTGAAAACTACCATGCCCGGATGCAGAGGGTGCTGGACCACATAGACCAGCATCTGGACGACGATCTGGGCCTGGAGGCGCTAAGCGGCGTCGCGGCGTTCTCGAAATTCCATTTCCACCGGCAGTTCACATCAACCTTCGGGCTGTCCGTGCATCGCTATGTCCAGCTCGCCCGCCTGAAGCGCGCTTCTTACAGGCTTGCCGAGAGCGACGCCCAAAGCGTCACCGACATAGCGATGGATGCCGGTTACGACGCACCGGATGCCTTCGCCCGCGCCTTTCGGCAACGGTTCGGACAATCGCCTTCGTCGTTCCGGAAGTCCCCCGACTGGGGGGCGTGGCTCATGGCCTTCGGGCCGCTCGACAAAGCAAGGACCACGCTCATGCAGATAATCTTCGAACCCGCCGACGTGATGATCCGCGATGTGCCCCCGACGCCGGTGGCGATCATGGAGCATCGCGGCGACCGGGCGACGCTCCAGGACACCATCCAGCGCTTCATCGCCTGGCGCAAGGCGGCCGGCCTCTCGCCCCACACAAGCCCGACCTTCAACATCTTCCGTTCCGAAAGGGAGCCGGCGAACCCGGCCGATTACAGCATGGATATTTGTGCCGGAACCGACCTGCCGGTAGAAGGCGGGCCGATCGAGGACGCGCAGATGAAGGCCGGCGTGATCCCCGGCGGACGCTGCGCGGTGCTGCGCTATCCCGGCAACACCAACAATCTCGAGCCGGCAGCGCTTTACCTGTACCGCGAATGGCTTCCGGCCAGCGGCGAGGAGGCGCGCGACTTTCCGATCTATTGCCAACGGCACTTTTCGTCGAACGGACCGGTGCGCGAGGTGGTGCTTGAGCTGTTTCTGCCGCTGAAATAGCGCGGTGGGGTGGCGGCCTATCTCCGGCCCTGAGCTGGTTGAGCCGACGACCGTGTGAAATCTGATATGGCGCTCCCCCACTCCGTCTCGGCTTCGCCGAGCCACCTCTACCCCCATATTCGTGGGAGCGAGGAAACCCAAGCTTTTGAAGGGCTGCGATCTCGGAGATTGGCATTTCCTCATCCCCCATGAAATGGGGGGTCCGAAGGACGGGCGAGACCCGAGGCTCGCCCCGGCAAGGTGGCTCGGCGAAGCCGAGACGGAGTGGGGGTCAGCGCCGCCATGGGCGATTGGCCCAGCGCGCGGACAAGGCAAGGCAATCCCTAAGCCTGCCCGCGCACGGCCTTCCGCAACCGCGAATGCCGTACCGGAGACGCTGCCTCGGGCCCCGGCGCTATCTCCGCAGCTTCCCCCTCATGCAAGCCCACCCGCAGCGCCGCGCCCGCCAGATGGTCGCGCATCGCGGCTTGCGCCCCTTCGGCGTCGCCGGCACGGATCGCTCTCAGGATGCGCTCATGTTCGCCGAGCGTGATGCGGGCCATGTCGTCCGACTTTTGCTGGTTGCCGGCGGCGAGAATGCTTTCGCGCACCCGCTCGGACACGAAGACCAGGAATTGGCCCATGTAGGAATTGCGCGTCGCCTCGGCGACGGTGCGGTGGAATTCGAGGTCGCTGCGCAGCCAGGCGACGCTGCCATAGGGGGCGGCGCGCATGCCGGACAGCGCATCGCCCATGGCTTTGAGATCGGCGTCGCTGCGCCGTTTTGCGGCAAGGGCCGCTGCCTGCACTTCGAGGATACCACGCAGTTCGAACAGATTGCGAAACGAGTCGGCGCGCTGCAGCGTCTCATGGTCGATGGTCAGCACCGTCGGGTTGGTGGTCTCGACGACGAAAGCGCCGCGTCCCTGCTGCGACCAGATGCGGCCTTCCGAGCGCAGCCGCGCGATCGCCTCGCGCACCACGTTGCGGCTGACCCCGAAAGTGGTTGCCAGCGCCGCCTCGGTCGGCAGCTGGTCACCCGGCTTCAGCCGGCCTTGCGCGATCTCGCGCGAGATGGAACTGGCCACCAGAGTGGAGAGGTGTGGGCCGCGATTGACCTTGTCGAGTTTCAGCGTCATCGCTCACCTATAGTCGACGGCGGGTGCGGACGCCAGAATGCGGCCGTTGCTGAGAATGTGGCGCGGGTCGAATGCGTCCTTGATGCCGGCGGCGAGGTCGAGCGTCACCGGATCGATGCGTTCGAGGAACGCCTTCTGCTTGACCCGGCCGATGCCGTGCTCGGCGCTGATCGAGCCGCCATAGCGATCGACGACGGTGAAGATCTCGGCTTCCGCCTGCTCGAACAGATGTTCCATCGCCTCGGTGCCCATGCCTTCCGGCGGCACGACGTTGAGGTGGATGTTGCCGTCGCCGACATGGCCGTAGGTGACAGCCAGGGCGTCGGGCCGGGCTTTCTCCAAGGCGGCCAGCGCATCGGTGACGAAATCGGCAAGCCTGGAGATCGGCACCGACACATCGGTGCGCAGGTAGCGCCCGCCCCTGCCTTGCCGCTCGACCATGATCTCGCGGTAGAGCCACAACCGCTCACCTTGAGCCCTGGTCGAAGCGATGACGCCGTCCTCGACGATGTCCTCGACGCTGCCGAGAAACCCCAGCAGCATATCGGAGAGGTCGATCAGCCCGCCCGACGACACCTCGATCAGCACATAGACGGGATAGGGCTGGCTGAGCGGATCGGGAAAATCCTGGCCTTCGCGCATGGTGATCTCGATGCCGCCGCGCAGGATCAGTTCGAAGGCGGTGAGCAAATCGCTGCAATCGCGCCGCGCCCTTGCATAGAGTGCCATCGCGTCCTCGACGGAGCGCAGGCCAACCAGCGCGGTTTCGATCTGCGTCGGCTTGGGGAATAGTTTCAGCGCCGCCGCGGTGACGATGCCGAGCGTGCCCTCCGAGCCGATGAAGATCTGCTTCAGATCATAGCCGCGATTGTCCTTGCGCAGCACTTTCAGCCCGTTCCAGATGCGGCCGTCGGCCAGCACCACTTCGAGGCCAAGCACCAGGTCGCGCGTCATGCCGTAGCGCAGCACGTTGAAGCCGCCGGCATTGGTGGCGACATTGCCGCCGATGCGGCAGCTGCCCTGCGCGCCGAAAGTGATCGGCAGCAGGCAGTCGCTCGCTTCGGCGGCGCGCTTGGCGTCCTCGAGAATGCAGCCGGCCTCGACCACCATGGCGAAGTCGGTCGGGCTGATCGAGCGAATCTTGTTCATGCGCTCCAGCGAGATGACGATCTCGCCGCCATCCGCCGCCACTGCGGCGCCGACGAGCCCGGTCAACCCGCCTTGCGGCACGACCGGAATGCGCTCGGCATGGCAGAACCGCATCAGCGCCGACATTTCCTCCACCGAAGAGGGCCGCGCCACGGCCAGCGGCCGGCCGAAATGATCGCCCGACCAATCGCGGCTGTAGCGCGCCAGATCCTCTTCGTCGGTCAGCAGCCCGCCATTCGGCAGCAGGCCGGCCAGGGCTGCGATCTGCGATGCGGAGGTTGGCGGCACGGCATTCATGGATTGGCTCTGGGCCCCTCGGCAAAACGACTGGACAAATACCGGCGTTGTCGTGTTATCATACAACCCTGATTGAGAACATCAAGCGAGGCCATCTTGCCGCCAAGCGTTCGATGTGGATGATCAGACTCGCAAATCACAGAATTCGGAGGACTTCCCCAATGAGCGACGCCCCGGGCTTTCGCTATATGCACACCATGATCAGGGTGCTCGACCTCGACAAGTCGATCGCCTTCTACACCGAGGTGCTCGGCATGACCCTGCTGCGTCGCGACGACTACCCCGGCGGCAAGTTCACCAACGCCTTTGTCGGCTATGGCCCCGAGGACAAGGAAGCCGTCGTCGAGCTGACGCTGAACTGGGGCCGCGAGGAACCCTACGAGATCGGCACCGGCTTCGGCCATCTGGCGCTCGGCGTCAACGACATCTACGCCGTCTGCGCCGAACTGGAAAAGCGCGGCGCCAAGATCCCGCGCAAGCCCGGCCCGATGCAGCACGGCACCACCCACATCGCTTTCGTCGAAGACCCCGACGGCTACAAGATCGAGCTGATCGGCCTCGACACGATGTGATCCGATCGGGCCGGACCGCATCGGCCTCGCGCCGATGCGGTCCCGTCCTGTCCGCGCTTGCCTGGGAGGCGGGATCACTTGATGACCGCGATCTTGCTGCGGTCGATGGTAATGGCGACGGCAGCGATCAGCACCGCGCCGAACACCATGTTTTCCAGGAAGATATTGACGCCGACAAAGGTCATGCCGATGCGCACGATCGAGATGATCAGCGCGCCGACCGCCGTGCGGGCAACGCCGCCGAGCCCGCCGGTGATCGCCGTGCCGCCGACGATGACGGCGGCGATGGCCGGCAGCAGCAGCTGGTTGGCCAGCACTGGCGAGCCGCTCGACAGCCTGGCCGCCAGCACGACGCCGGCGATGGCCGCGAGCATACCCGACGCGGCAAAGGCGATGATCTTGGTGCGGTCGACATTGATGCCCGCCGCCCACGCCGCCGGTTCGCCGGCGCCGACCGCAATCGCCTGGCGGCCGAAGCGCGTGTAGCGCAGCGCCAGAAAGGCGGCGATGCCGATCACCGTCGAAATCAGCACCACCACGGGAATGCCGGCGACAGTGGCGTTGATCCAGGCGGTGTTTTCGCGACCAGCCTCCTCGATGGTGATGGCGCGGCCGCTGGAGACCCATAGCGCAAGGCCGGTGACCACGCCGCCGGTGGCGAGTGTCGCGACGAAGGACGGCACGCGTAGCTTGACGTGAACGACGCCGCTCAACACGCCGAAGGCGAGCCCCGACAGGATCGCCACCGGAAAGGCGGCAAGGCCGAGCGAAGGCAGCAATTGCGCCAGGATGACGCTGGCCAGCGATGCCACCGCCTGGATCGACAAATCGATGCCGCCAAGCAGGATGGCGAAGGTGACGCCGGTCGCCAGGATGAACAGCACGGCGGTGTTGGCAAACAAAAGCGCCACGGTTTCGCCGGTGAGGAAGCCGGGCGCGGCGATCTCGATGATCAGCAGCAGGCCGACCAGCAGGATCAGCGGAATGGCGCCTTGCGTCCACTTGCCTTCGAAAACCCGCCTGATGGAGAACGCTTCATTCATCGGCTCACACCATTGCCCTGAGAAGATCGACCTGGTTCGGCTTGTTGCCCGGACTGGCATCGAAGCGCGCGGTGATTGCACCATCGCGCATCACCAGCACCTGGTGCGACAGGCCGATCGTTTCCTCCAGCGTGTCGGAAATCAAAAGGATCGCCACGCCTTGCGCGGAGAGGTCGCGCACCAATTCGTAGACCTCCTCCTTGGCTCCGACATCGAGCCCGCGTGTGGGATGGTCGAGCACCAGGATGCGCGAGCCCGCCGTCATCCAGCGCGCCAGCACCACCTTCTGCTGGTTGCCGCCGCTGAGCTTGCGGCAGGCGGCATCGGGGCCGGGCGCCTTGATGCGCAGCCGCTTGATCCAGTCGGCGGCAAGCCGGCGCTCCTTGCCATAATCGATGGCGCCATGGCGCATGACGCTGGAGAGATCGGCCAGCGAAATGTTCTCCGCGATCGACAGGAACATCACCAGCCCTTCGAGCCGGCGCTCGCGCGGGACATAGCCGATGCCCTTGCGCACAGCCGGCTCCGGCGAGGAGAAGCGCACGGCATCGCCGGCGATTTTCATCTCGCCGGCATCATGCTGGACGAAGCCGCCAACGGTGCGCGTCACCTCCTCGCGGCCGGAGCCGACGACGCCGGCAATGCCGACAATCTCGCCCGCTCTGATCGAGAGATCGACGCCGTGATAGAAACCGTTGGCGCCAAGCCCCTTGGCCTCGACCATCACGGTATCGCGCGGCGCCAGCTGGCGGGCCTCGCGGTAATATTCGGCCTGCAGGCCGCGCCCGACCATGATCTCGTGCAGCTCAGGCGCGGTGACTTCGGCTGCACGATGTTCGGCAACGACGGCGCCATCCTTCATCGTGTAGACGCGGTCGGAGATATTGAGCACCTCGTCGAGGCGGTGCGAGACGAAGACGAAGCTGGCGCGGGATTTGAGCGAGCGCACCCGCGCGAACAGCACCTCGATGTCGGCGGCGTTGAGCACCGAGGTCGGCTCGTCGAGCAGGATCAGCAACTGCCGCTCGACCACTTCCTCCAGGGTCAGCGCCTTGGCCAGCTCGACCATCTGGCGCGCCGCGAAGGTGAGTTCGGAGGTGCGCGCGGTGACGTCGATGTCGATGCCGATCTTGGCCAGTTGCCGCCGCGCCGCCGCGTTCATGGCGCGCCAATTGACGAGGCCGAAGCGGGTGAAGCGGTCCTCTTCGCCGAGATAGATGTTTTCGGCAACCGTCAGGTTCAGCACCAGCGACTGCTCCTGGAACACCATGCCGATGCCATGCCTGGCCGCATCACGGGCGTTGCGCATGCGCAGCTGTTCGCCATCCAGCGTGAGCGAGCCGCCATCCGGCCGGTAGCCGCCGGCCAGCACCCGCATCAGCGTCGACTTGCCGGCGCCGTTCTCGCCGATCAGCCCGACCACCTCGTTGGGCCGCACTTCGATAGAGACGTCGCGTAGCGCCTGGACGCCGGGGAAATTCTTGATGATGTTGGACGCCTGCAGCATGGCGTTCACTTGACGATTTTCAGGCGGACACGGTCGAGCGACAGCGCCACCGCGGCGATGATCATCAGACCCTGCACCGTCTGCTGGATGTAGGGCGAGATGCCGAGCAGGATCATGCCATTGGCAAGCACGGTGACGATCAGCACACCGATCAGCGTGTTGACCACACCGCCCTCGCCGCCGGTCAAAGCGGTGCCGCCGACGACCACTGCCGTGACCGCTGCAAACAGCCTGCCGTCGCCGATGACGGCATGCGACTGGCCGAGCTGTGCGGCGGCAAGCACACCGGCAATGCCGAAGAAGAACCCTGCCAGCGCAAAAGCGGTGATGCGCACGCGCACGACATTGACGCCGGAGAGCTTGGCGACATCCTCATCACCGCCGATCGCCAATATGTGGCGGCCGAGCTTGGTGTGATACTGGATGACAGTGGCGAGCAGGAAGGCGCCGAACGCAACCCAGACCGCCACCGGCAGGCCGAGGAAACGGTGCAAGGCCAGGTCGCGGATCGAGGCGTCGTTCAGCTTGATCGCCGTGCCGCCCAGCATATAGACCGACAGGCCGAGGCCGATGAACCACATGCCGAGCGTGCCCATGAAGGACGGGATGCGCAGCATGGCCTGGACGAGACCGCTGACGAAGCCCATGGCGGTGCCGGCGGCGATGGCAGCGAGCACCGCCCACCAGCCATAGTCGTTGCCGTTGCCGTCATTGGCGGCGAGCAGCACAAGCACCATCGCCGCCACCGAAAGCGTGCCTTCGACTGCGAGGTCGATGCTGCCCATCAGGATGATGAAGGTCAGCCCCATCGCCAGCGTCAGCGGCACGGCGGCGGAATTCGCAAGCCGCACCAGATTGCGCAGCTCGATGAAATTGGGGTTGGCAATGGCGATGAGTACGCAGAGTACAATCAGCACCGCCAGCGGCGCCAGGCTGCGCCAGCGCCTGCCGCCCAGGAATGTCGCGATCCGGCCGGGGAACGGTGTCATAGGCGTCGTCCGCTCGATGTCCGAAACGGACTTCAGGGGTTCTGTATGGATTGTCAAGAAACCGCTTCCCGTCTGCTGGTGACAGCCGTCGCGACAAGGGGATCGCGACGGCTGCGGGAGGAAGCGGGCCGCCAGGGAGGTGCAGCCCACTCCGATGGATCAGGTACGGATTGCTCCGGTGACCCGGGCCCACAGATCGTTCCAGTCGATCTCGGGCTTCGCATCGACATTGGTCTTGTAATACTCCTCGACATTGTCGTGCGAGATCAGCACCGCCTTGCCGTAGAACTCACGGTGCTCCGGCGGCTCCTTGGTCGGGTCGAACTTGCCGATCTTGGCGTTGTAGCCGATGGCGAGACCCATGCCGCCCTGCCAGAACGGATCCGAAGTGACCGTGCAGGCGAATTCGCCGGTGCGCACCGCATCGACCGCCGTCTTGATGCCGTCGACGCCGACGATCGGCACCTTGCCGGCGAGGTTTTCGGCGCGCAGCGCTTCCAGAGCGCCCGAGCCCATATCGTCATTGGCCGCCCAGATGCCCTTGATGTCGTCGCCGAAGCGGGTGAGCAGATTGCCCATCAGGTCGAAGGCTTCGGTCGACTTCCAGTTGGCGACCTGGAAATCGAGCAGCTTGATGTCCGGGTTGGCGGCGAGCGCCGCATCGAGGCCCTTCTTGCGTTCGATCGCCGCCGTGGTCGAGATCAGGCCGCCGAGCGCGACGATGCCGCCCTTGCCGCCAATGGTCTTGAACAGGATCTCGGCGATGGTCTTGCCGCTGTCGATGCCGTCGAACTCGATATGCGAGACATAGTTCGGGTTGAAATCCTTCGGGTGCAGATCCCCAGGCTTGTTCCACTGCGTCACCACATAGGCGCCGGCCTTGGCGCAGGCCTCGACGATCGGGCGCGCATCGGGCGTGTCGTTGGGATCGGAATTCAGCACCATGTTGCCGCCGGTCTTGGCCAGCATCGCCTTGATGTCGGCAATGCCCTTCTCGCTGTTGCCTTCCGAAACCAGCGTGACGTGTTCCAGCCCGGCCCATTTGGCATACGCTTCGGCGCCGGTCTTCCACACCGCGTGATAGGGGTTGGACAGCGAGCGGATCGACGTCACCAGTGTCGGCTTGTCCTGCGCGCGCAGCACGCTCGGCATGGCGAGTGCCGCCACGCCGGCGGTGGCGCCCATCATCAGCGTGCGCCGGTTGACCGTAAAATTCTCCGTGTCCTTCATATCTCGAAATCCTCCCGATTGAATTCTGTTCGCCCGGCATCTTGCGCGGGGAGCGCGGCCGGGAACCTCCAGGTGACGGGTCGTCAAGCTCCTCCACTTGTACGACAACCCTTCAACACGATAACCATACCCTTTCTCTTGACGTGGCACAAGCGACTTGAGATCGTCGCGCGCAAGAGGAAGGGGCGGTGATTTTCATCGCCCGCCGGAGCATGATCCCTAGAAGTGGGAACCGGTTTTCTCGGACAAATCGAGAAACCGTTTTGTCCGGAGATCATGCTCCAACAAAGAGAACCCGGGAGTGGAAATGACGGATTACATCATTGTCGGCGGCGGTTCGGCTGGCTGCATTCTGGCCGCCCGGCTGAGCGAGGACCCGGACGTGTCCGTCATGCTGCTCGAGGCCGGTCCGCCCGACACCGATCGCTACATCCATCTGCCGGTCGGCTTCTTCAAGATGACGTCGGGGCCGCTGATCTGGGGCTATGACACCGCGCCCGGCAAGGAAATCGACGGCCGCACCATGGTCTATCCGCAGGCCCGCGTGCTGGGCGGGGGCTCCTCGATCAACGCCCAGGTGTTCACCCGCGGTTGCCCGCAGGATTATGACGGCTGGGCGGCTGACGCCGGCTGTGCCGGCTGGAGCTATGCCGACGTGCTGCCCTACTTCGTCCGCTCCGAGGGCAACGACACTTTTGCCGATGCGCAGCATGGCATTGACGGCCCGCTCGGCGTCTCCAGCGGCGCGCCGCATCCGCTGACCCGCATCTTCGTCAAGGCGGCGCAGCAGGCGGGCCTTCCTTTCCGCGCCGACTTCAACGCCGGTGAGCAGGCGGGCGCCGGCTTCTACCAGACGACGACGCGTCGGGGGAAACGCTCGAGCACGGCGGTCGCCTATCTGAAGCCGGCGCTCGGCCGCAAGAATCTGACGCTACGCACCGACGCCTCCGTCAGCCGCATCGTGGTCGAGAACGGCCGCGCCATCGGTGTCGAGATCATCGTCAATGGCCGCACCGAACTGCTCCGCGCCGAGCGCGAAGTCATCGTCGCCGCCGGCGCCATCGGCTCGCCGAAATTGCTGATGCTGTCCGGCATCGGCCCGGCCGTGCATCTCGGCCAGCACGGCATCAAGGTGATCCACGGTTCCAAAAACGTCGGCCAGAATCTGCACGATCACATGGACGTCGATGTCGTCGCCGAGCTCAACGGACCGCATGGCATCGACCGTTACAAGAAGAAGCGCTGGCAAGCGGTCGCCGGTCTTGAATATGCGCTGTTCGGCAAGGGGCCGGTGGCCTCCAACATTGTAGAGGCCGGCGGCTTCTGGTGGGGCGACCGCGCGGAGAAGACGCCGGACATCCAGTTCCATTTCCTGCCCGGCGCCGGCGTTGAGGAAGGCATCGGCTCGGTTCCAGGCGGCAATGGCTGCACGCTGAACTCCTACCATGTGCGCCCGCGTTCGCGCGGCAGCGTCACGCTCAAGTCCGCGGACCTGCGCGATGCGCCCATCATCGACCCCAACCCGTTCGCCGAGCGCTATGATCTCGAACGCGCCATCGACGGCATCGAGATCAGCCGCGAAATCCTGTCGCAGCCAGCCTTCGCCAGATACATCAGCCGCGAGCATCTGCCCGGCAAGGCGATGCAGGGGCGCTCAGCACTCGAAGCCTTCGCCCGAGAACATGGCCGCAGCGCCTATCACCCAGTCGGCACCTGCCGGATGGGCGGCGATGCCGACAGCGTCGTCGACCCCGAGCTTCGCGTGCGCGGGCTGCAAGGCCTGCGCGTCTGCGACAGCTCGGTCATGCCGAGCATCGTGTCGTCGAACACCAACGCCGCCGTGGTCATGATTGCGGAGAAGGCGGCGGATCTGATTGCGGGGCGAACGCTGCCGGTGGCGTAAGCAGGACAATCGCATGTGGTGGCGCCATGCGATTGCCCTGCCTTGAGCACCTGTCGCTGAGCGCATAGCACTCGAACCGCACTAAAAACGACAGCCTCCCGCAGCGCCTTCAACCGACGCTTGCGCAACCCACCAACCGACCGGAAACCCCCGGTTGCGGGCTCGTTGCCGACGCCTGCGCGGGGATATGAAAGCGCTTTTGCGCCAGTCCGCGATCACACCATATGAACCGATCCAAGCTCTGCTAGCTTGTGGGCGTGGGACTTGTCCCGCTTTGGCCGGTGCTTCAGGCAACCCCATCCCAACCCCCCGCCCCCTGCGGTACCGGCCATCCCCTCCCCCTTTTGGCGGGCTTCTCGACCTGCCATCCTCAGCCGTCCCTGCCAACTTCGAGGTCGACGAAGAGGCTTGATGCGTTGCATGCAAATCCAAACCATCGGGCAGCGTATCGAGGAATTTCACATCGGCTGTCTGGACGACCTCCTGAAAGGCGACCAGATCCGGGTCGAGCCGCCTCAGCTCCCGGTTGATGGCCGCCAGGCGCTCCGGTTCGCCCTTCCGTGTTGCAGACATTGAGAATAACGGGGCGTAAGCGCATAGGATTTTTCCTCAATGTTGAACGACCCTCGACGCACGCGACGCGGATAGGTGCCACGATAGGGTTCCGTGTCTGGTGACGTTCAGCGAACCACCGCCTCGATGCGTTCCACGCGGTGCGCGAAACGGCTTGGCCATCGGCGCGGTTCGGCTTGCCAAATGCCGCCATGCCGCCCATACACGGCTTGAACAACCGCCCCGAGGGTCCGCGCCCATTTTGCCAAAGGATACTCTCCGATGTCTGTGACGCCGTCCCCCTGGTCAAAGCCGTGACGGCCTCCCTCGCAAGCCTGGGCTGGACGGATTTCTTCGGCGACCAGCTTGAAGCCGATGAGGCAGACCTCGTGCCGACGCGCATCGCCTCGGTGCACCGCGACCGCCTGGCCGGCCTGTCCCGGGCAGGGCCAGTGGATCTGACGCTGCCGGCCAATGCCAACACCGGCGACTATGCCGTCGGCGACTGGGTGCTGGTCGAGCCGCATACGCATCTGCTGCGCCGCCGCCTGACCCGCAAGACGGTGCTGGAGCGCCGCACACAGGGCGGCAGGGTGCCGCAGCTGGCCGCGGCCAATGTCGACACGCTGTTTATCGTGACGTCCTGCAATGCCGATTTCAACATCGCCCGGCTCGAGCGCTATCTGGCGCTGGCCAACGAGGCCGGAACGACGCCGGTGATCCTGCTGACCAAGGCCGACACCGCTGACGATGCCGAGGCTTACCAAAGCCAGGCCGCCGCCCTGCAGCGTGGACTGGCCGTGGTGATGCTGAACCCGCGCGTCGCCGATGCCGCAGCGGCGCTTGCTCCCTGGTGTGGCGCAGGGCAGACGGTGGCGCTGGTCGGCTCCTCCGGGGTCGGCAAATCGACGCTGGTCAACACGCTGGCCGGATCGGCGCAGCAATCGCCGCAACAGACGGCGGGCATCCGCGAACACGATGCCAAGGGTCGCCACACCACCACGGCGCGGTCGCTGCACCCCATTGCCGGTGGCGGCTGGGTAATCGACACGCCGGGCATGCGCACGCTGCATGTCAGCGACGTCGCCTCCGGCATCGACACGCTGTTTGCCGAAATCACCGAGCTCGCACCGCTGTGCAAATTCCGCGACTGCACCCATGTCCACGAACCGGGCTGCGCGGTGCAGGCTGCGTTGAAGGCGGGTACGCTCGACCCTGAGCGCCTTGCCCGCTGGCGCAAGCTGTCGGAGGAAAACCAGGGCAACACGCCGGTTCAGAGCGGCCCGCGCGGCAACAAATCTCCCGCGAGCCGCCCGAAGCGGCGTTGAACATCCGGAAAATTCCAGCGAGAGAAATTGGAGGCCTGGCCATGTGCCGGGCCTCCGTGCTTTCACTCTCCCCGCATCGTCGCCTGGAAGGTCGGCAGGTGCTTCTGCTGCGCCTCCAGCATGCGCTCGCGGTAGACGCCGTAGATGACGTCGGTGTCGTGCAGCGTCACGCCGGCAATGGTCGGCGAGGCGAAGACCGGCAGTTCGATGCCGCGCTTGGCGAGCTGCTCGGCCGTGCGCGCGATCAGCTCATGCGCCAGGATCATGGCAAGCACCGTCGATGAGCCCGACACCGGCCGGCTCCAGCCCTCGACCGGCACGATGGCGTCCTCGATCGGCGAGCAGGTGTCGATGACGAGGTCGGCGGCATCCGCCAGCCGCTTGCCGGACGAGTGCGTCGCCGGTTTGTCCAGATTGTTCTTGCTGGTGACAGCGACGACGAAGATGCCGCGCTTCCTGGCGTAGAGCGCGGTGTCGATGCCCGACGAGTTGCGGCCGCTATGGCCGAAGATGATGATCGAATCGCCCTTGTTGAGCGGCTGGTGGTCGAGGAATTTTTCGGCGTATTTTTCAGTTCGCTCCAGCCACAAAAGCTCGCGCACGCCGCCGGCGCCGAGCACATTGTGCCACATCACGCGCGGGTCGGTCAGCGGGTTGAAACCGACATAGCTGCCATAGCGCGGAAACACTTCCTGCACCGGCAGCACCGAATGGCCGGAGCCATAGAGATGCACCAGCCCGCCGCCCTCGAGGGAGTCGGCAAAGCGGCTGGCGGCCTGGCCAAAGGCCTCTTCATTGGCTTTCGCAGCCTGGTCGATGAGGGCGGCGAGACGGTGGATGTAGAGATCGGACACGTGGGTACTCCTGTTTGCTGTGTCGGTCTGGAATGGATCAGCTTCTCGGGTTCAGCGGCACGCGTCCGGCGCGCAGCGTCGAGCGGATTTCGTAGCGGTCGCCGCGCATGATCGAGACGGTGAATTCGAACGGGCCGCGCTCGTCGGTGGTGATGCGTTCGACGACGAAGGCCGGGCTGCCGACAGCGAGGTCGAGCAGTTCGGCGTCCGCCGCGCCGACCGCGCCGACCCGGTAGTTCTCCCGCGCGGCCACCGGCACGATGCCGTAATGGCGCTCCAGCGCCTCGTAGAGCGAGCCCTGCAGCAGGCCGGCATCGAGGAAGCCCGGCACGCGCACCGCCGACAGCTGCGCCGTCTGGATGCCGATCGGCTCGTTGTTGCCGAGCCGCAGCCTGCGAATGCGCACCACCGGATCGCCCTCCTCGATCTCCAGCGCGCCGGCAGCCGCCGCATTGGCGGTGGTCAGGCTGCAGTCGAGCAGGCGCGAGCCCGCGACCACGCCCATATTGCCCATCTCCTGGGTAAAGCTGGTCAGCTCGCGCGTGCCGGCGACCAGCGTGGTCGAGCGCACGAACGTGCCGCGGCCATGTTCGCGCCTGAGCAGTCCTGCCTCCTCGAGATTGCGCAAGGCGTGGCGCAGCGTGATGCGGCTGACGCCGAACAGGGCGCACAGCCTGTCCTCCGCCGGGATCTGGTCGCCCGTTGCCCATTCGCCGCTCTTGACGATGGCTCGGATCGCCTCTTCGACCTGGTACCAGAGCGGCTCCGGCCGTCTGCGGTCCGGTTGCTGAAAGCTTGCTTCGCTCATCGCACCTGCCTCCACCCTTGCCCAACGGCGCCGGCCAGCGCCGCGCCGACCAGACCGGCGCGGGGACCGAACTTTCCAGCCTTGACGTCGATGCCGCGCAGATGTGGCGGCAGTTGACGTCGCAGCGCCGCAAGCAGCGGCGGCCGGATCACATCCAGCGCCTCCGCCAAACCACCCGAAATCAGCACCGCTTGCGGATCGAGCAGCGCGACAGCGCCTGCCAGCGCGGTGCCGAGCTGTCGCGCCGGCAGTTCAAGCAAGGTGAGTGCAGCCAGCTCGCCGGCCTGGGCAGCGGCGATCAGTTGGCGGCCGTCGGCAAGGCCGATCTGGCCGGCAAGGGCATCGAGCGCCCGGCCCGACGCAACGCGCTCCAGCCAGCCGCTGCGCTCTTCACCATGATCCCTCACGTCGGCGCAGGCCCAGCCGAACGAGCAGGCGCCGCCATGCGCGCCGGCAACGATGCGGCCATTGGCCAGCACCGCCGAACCGATACCGGTGCCGATGGCGAGCAGGATCGCATCCGGCATGTTTTTCGCACTGCCTTCGACAGCCTCTCCCAGCAGCGCGATCTGTGCGTCATTGCCGAGCGCTACGCGCACTTTGGGAAACAGCGGCTGGATATCGACGCCGTCGAGGAACGGCAAGTTGGGGATCCAGCGGCAGATTGAGCCCTCGACCAGACCCGGCACCGCGATGCCAAGCGCTGAGACCGACCCGGCCTCAGTGCACAGCGCGTCGATGCGCGCAATGAAGGCATCAAGGGTTGCCGGCGCCGGCTCGCTGCCCAGCGCCTCCAACGCACCGACATCGCCCGTAGATACGGCAGCGCGCAGATTGGTGGCGCCGAGATCGATGGCGAGTACCCGCGTCATCGACCCGACCCTTTGCCGAAGGGGAGCGAGAACAGACCGCTGCCGGCATTCCACGAATGCGACGCCGCCGCGAAGGCCTGCGCATGGCGCGTGCCGCGCAGGCAGCCGCGCAGCCGGTAGAGCGAACTGTAATAGTCGACATAGGGGAAGCTGCTCAGGCCGCGCGCCAGCTCATACTCCATGACCGCGTCGCGCCAGGCCTCGAACCCGTCGCTGACATCGACGAGATGCTCGGGCCGGAAGCCGTCATCGTCCTCCCAGTTCTCGCCGAACAGCAGCAGTTGCGGCGTGTGCGCCGGATGGTCGCTGGCAACGGTCGGCAGTCCGGCGAAGAAGATACCGGTCTTCGTCAAATGCGCGGCGGCGCGATGGTCCTTGTGCCAGCTGCCGTGCCAATGGGTGATGACGATCTCGGGTTTCAGCTCGCGAATGATGTCGCCCACTTCGAGCGCCGTCTGATCGTCTGTGGGCAGGAAGCCGTCGCGCAGGCCAAAGCTACGCATGGCGACGCCGAGCCGCTCCGCCGCGCTGCCCGCTTCCTCTTCCTTCTGCACGCAATAATGCGCGGGAACCAGGTACGGATGGCCCTGCTCACCCATGGTCAGATGCAGGAAGGTCACCGTGGCGCCGCGCTTGACGGCAGCGGCCGCCAGCGGCCCGGCCATCACCTCGGCATCGAAGGCGTGCGCGCCGACCACCAGGATCGATTTCGCCGCATAAATCCTGTCTTCGATCATTTCATGCCCCCTCCGGTACCGACGCCTTCGCGAATCTGGCGCGCCAGCAGACAATACATGATCAGGATGGGCGCCATGGATATCGCCAGCGAGGCGAACACCAGACCCCAGTCGGTGCGAAACTGGCCGACGAAGACGCTGATCGCCAGCGGCACCGTCTTGTAGCGGTCGTCGAAGATGAAGATCAGCGGGAAGAAGAAATCGTTCCACACCGCGATCGCGGTGAAGATTGCCACGATCGACACCGCCGGCTTGACCATCGGCAGGATGATCTGGAACAGGATGCGGATCTCGCCGGCGCCGTCCATGCGCGCCGCCTCGTCCAACTCGGAGGGCAAGACGCGCATGAAATTGGCGAAGATGAAGACGGCGAAGGGAATGCGGATCGCCGAATAGACCAGGATCAGCCCGGTCAGCGAATCCAGCAGGCCGAGATTGCGCATCAGCGTGAACAGTTCGACCGAGGCCAACCGGATGGGCAGCATGATGCCGGACAGGAACAGGCCGAGCATGATGGCATTCCAGCCAAGCTTGTAGCGGCTGAGCGGATAGGCGGCCATCGCCGAGACGACGATGGTGAGGATGACGGCGCCGCCCGTGACGATCAGGCTGTTGATGAAATTCTGGCCGAGATCGGCGCGCGTCCAGGCGTTGATGAAATTGTCGAAGGCAAAGCTTTGCGGCAGGCCGAGCCTGTTGTCGTAGATCTCGGCCGTGGTCTTGAAACAGGAGACGACAAGGATGTAGAGCGGCAACAGCACGGCCGCCGTCCAAACGACCAGCACCGTCCAGCCGGGCAGCCGCGCCAGCTGCCGAGAGATGGCCGGTCTTTGCGAAATCGCCAGCGCGCTCATAGCTGCACCGTGCGGCGGTCGAAGAAGCGCAGCATCATGAGCGTGCCGATGCTGAGGATCAAGAACAGCACGGTGCCGAGCGCCAAAGCCAGACCGATATCGGTGATGCCGACAGCACCTTCCGCGCCGAAGGCCAGCCGGTAGAAGTACGTCACCAGCGTGTCGGTCGAATAGCTCGGATTGCCCTGCACGCCCTGCATGACATAGACGATGTCGAACTGGTTGAAGGTGTTGATGAACGACAGCGTCGTCAGCGTGCCCAGCGCCGGCATCAGCAGCGGCAGCGCGATCGAGAACAGCATGCGCGCATTGCCGGCGCCGTCAAGTTTTGCCGCCTCGAAAATCTGGCCGGAAATCTGCCGCAGACCTGCCGTGTAGATCAGCACCGGCAGGCCCATCCAGTTCCAGGCATCGACGGCGATCAGCATGGCGAGCGCGGTGTGGCTGTTGCCGAGCACGGTCAGGCTGCCCTGGTGCAGGCCGAGCCCGTTCAGCGCCCATTCGACGACGCCGCCCGGTGCCAAAAGCAACCGCCACAGCGCGCCGACGATGACCGGGCTCAGCACCGCCGGAAAGAAGAACACCGACTGGAAGAACGCAGCACCCCTGTCGCGCAGGAACAGCAGCCAGGCGAACAAAAGCCCGATTCCGTTCTGGAACAGCATGATGCCGAAGAACCAGGCGGTGTTGTGCCACAGCGCGCCGTAGAGCCGCGCGCCGCTGGGGAAAACGAACAGCCTTGAGAAATTCGACAGGCCGGCGAACTCGACCATGCGCAGCCCCTTCCAGACGAAGAAGCTGCCCCAGAGCGACATCCCCAGGGGATAGAGGACGAACAGCGCATAGACCGCCAGCGCCGGCAGGGTGAACAGCACGGCCATGCGCTGCTGCGTGCGGCGAAGGCTGCTGGTGCGGCGAAGGGTGCTCATGCGCTTTTCTGGTCCGTGAGAGGCGCGGCCGCTTTGCGACCGGCCGCGCCTACTGCTTCGGCTTGAACCAGGTGGCGACTGCGGCCTGCATGTCGGCCGCCAGCTTCTCCGGCGCGATGTTGCCTTCGACCATGTCGATGATCTCCGACTGCAACACCGAAGACGCCGTCGGCGACTGCCAGCGGAAGCCGACCAGCGTCAGATAGGGCGTCGAATTCTTCGCCATCTCCATCATCGAGGCCAGCACTGGATCCTTCACCGTCACATCCGTGCGGGCCGGCGGCCAGCCGAGCTCGTCGGCGAACATCTGCGCGAACTCTGCCGAAGCCATGAAGCCCAGCACCTTGGTCGCGGCTTCCTTGTTCTGGCTCTCGGAGACCAGGCCATAGGAGCCGTCGGAGAAGGCCGAGGTGTAGAGCTTTGCCCCGGCATCGTCGGCGGGGAACGGGAAGATCGAGAATTTCAGTTTCGGGTTCTGCGCCTTGAAGCTGCCGTTCTCGAACGAACCGCCGAGGAACATCGCCGCCTTGCCGCCGATGAACTGCTGCGTGGCGGTGGTGTAGTCGATGCCGGCGAAACCATCGGGGAAATACGGCTTCAGCTCGGCGAAGCGCTTCAGCGCCGCGACATAGCGCGGATCCTCGAAGGTCGCCTTGCCGCTCATCATCTCGTCGTAGAATTCAGGACCATAGACGGTCGGGCCGACGACGCCGACGGCGATCTCCAGTTCCCAGGCCGAGCCGTT
This sequence comes from Mesorhizobium sp. M0016, assembly GCF_040324035.1. Taxonomy (NCBI): domain Bacteria; kingdom Pseudomonadati; phylum Pseudomonadota; class Alphaproteobacteria; order Hyphomicrobiales; family Phyllobacteriaceae; genus Mesorhizobium; species Mesorhizobium sp. M0016. The sequence continues at coordinate 29,726 of NZ_JAMYVM010000004.1, forward strand.
GGCGCCGCCGGTGGCGATCGGCGTGATGCCGGCCGCCTTCAGCTTCTCGCAGACAGCGGTGAAATCCTTGTAGGTCTTGGGGATCTCGATGCCTTGGGCGGCGAAAATATCCTGGTTGTAGAAGACGCCCATCATCGGCACCGAGTAGGGCACGCCATAGAGCTTGCCGTCGCTGCGGCCGCGCGCGCCGCCAAGCGCCGCGTCCTCCATGTTCTTCAGCTCCGGCACGCTGTCGTCCAGCGCGTCGAGATAGCCGGCCTCGACGAAGGGCTGCAATTCGCCATAGGCCTTGAGCTGGGCGATGTCGGGCCCGCGCCCGCCGCGCAGCGCCGTGCTCAGCCGGTTCTGGTAGTCGGCATCGGGCGTGAACTGGATGGCGACCTTGATGCCGGGATTCTTCACCTCGAAGGCATCGAAGATGCGGCGCATCGCGGCCTCGTCCTCGGTGCGCCAGCTCCACAGCGTCACCGTGCTGTCGGCGGCTCGCGCCGGCAATGAGGCGAAGACGCCGGCGCAGGCGGCGGCAAGGCCGCCGATCAGCCCAAGTGCTGCGCGCCGGTGAAGTGAAAGCATGCTCATTGCCAGTCTCCCATTGTTCTCTGTCCTTGGCGTCCCGGGCGTTTCCGTGCCGTGAGAAGTCATTGGTTCGGCAAAAGTCATTATAACGACATAGCGGTATTCGCAAGAGGTCTGCTACGCCTCAGGAATGGCGGCGTTGGCCCGCTCACGACATTGCAGTACCTGCATCCATTTGTTGCCTAACGATAAATATCCACATTCAAGCGCCGCAAAGAAATCTGTGACCGTACCATGTGAGACTTTTTCGCCAGCAAGCCCTTGCGTCGCCGCGCTGACTTGTCATAACGTCATTGTGAACCGATAGGAGGATGAGGAATGTCGTTTGCCTGGACGTCGAAACTGGCACTGGCCGCAGGCCTCGCCATCCTGCCCACCACCGGCTGGGCGCAATCGGTCAACATCTCCTATCTCACCCACTGGTCGCCGGAGACGGTCGCGCTGCTGGAAGCGGCGGCCAAGGATTATGCCAAGACCAATCCGGATGTCAGCGTCACCGTGCGCGCCGTCCCCTTCGGCGACCTCCTGACCACGCTGCGCTCGCAAGGCGGCGGCGCGGACGGCCCAACCATCGGCGGCATCTACGATCTCTGGTTGCCGGAACTGGCGCGCGACAAGCTGGTCGCGCCCGCTCCCGATGCGGTGGCCAGCGAGGTCAAGGCCGCCTGGCCGGCGGGCATCACCAGCGCCGCCTCGGTCGGCGGCACGCTGTACGGCATCCCCAACGAAATCGACGTCTATGCGCTGAACTATAACAAGGCGCTGTTCAAGCAGGCCGGCATCGCGGCGCCACCCAAGACCTGGGACGAGTTCAAGGATGCGGCCAAGAAGCTGACCAACAAGGATGCGGGACAGCAAGGCTTCGGCATGATCAATTCATGGGCCGCCGGTGTCGTCCACCCCTTCGCCTCGCTGCTGGTCTCCAATGGCGGCGACCTGGTCAAGGACGGCAAGCCGGTGCTCGACAGCCCGCAGGCCGCGGAGACTTTCCAGCTCTATGAAGACCTGATCAAGTCCGGCGCCAGCGTGCCTTCGATGGCGACAGCCGACGCCAACACCACCGGCCCCTTCCTCGACAATTTCGTCTCCGGCAAGACCGGCATGATAATCATGGCCAATTGGTGGGAAAGCGCACTGAAGGCCGGCATGGGCGACAAGTTCGCCGACATTGCAACGGCGCCGCTTCCCGTCGGCCCGAGCGGCGACAAGCCGCATTCGATCTCCTACTCCTGGATGACCGTGGTCAACGCCAATGCAGGTGCGGCCGAGCAGAAGGCGGCATGGGACTTCCTCGCCTGGCTGAACAATCCAAAGTCCGGCAAGAACGGCGCTTCCGCGATGTCGGATATCCTGATGTCGATGGGCATCCTGCCCTCACGCCTCTCCGACATCGAGGCGCACAAGGACAAGCTCGGCTCGGAATTCCTCTCCGGCTATGTCAGCGTGCTCACCGACGCCAAGCCGTTCCCTGTCGTGCCCGGCGGCCAGGAATTCTCGGAATCGCTGCAGCAGACGCTCGAGGCGTTGCAGTATGGCCAGGTCTCGGCCAAGGATGCGCAGGCGACGGCGCAGGCCGACGCCATTTCGATCCTGGAGCGCGCCGCCAAATAATGATTCAGAGGTACCGTGCCTCGGCGGGCATCATGCTGGCGCCCGCCGTGACGCTGATCGGCATCTTCGTCCTGTTGCCGATGCTGCTCACCGTCTGGCTGTCGTTCCAGGACTGGTCGACGCAGACACCGTTTTCCAGCGCCGGCTTCGTCGGCCTCGACAATTTCCGCGAGATTTTTGGGGTCTCCTCGGTCGGCCGCGATTTCAAGGCCGCGCTCGTCAACACAGCCGTCTACACCGCGCTCTCCGTCGTCCTCATCCTGCCTCTGTCGGTGGCCTTCGGCCTGATGGTTTACCAGCGCGACGTCGCCGGCGACACGGCGCTGCGCACGGTGCTGTTTGCCACCTACATGGTGCCGATGATCGCTGTCGCGCTGGTGTGGTCGAAACTCTATTCGCCGAGCGAAGGCCCTCTCAACCAGATGCTCGGCCTTATCGGCATCGGCCCGCAGCCTTTCCTGTCGTCGCCGCGCACGGCGCTGATCTCGATCGTCTTCCTCAATGTCTGGCAGCAGGTCGGCTATTTCACCGTGCTGGCGATCGCCGGACTGACGCAAATCCCCGGCAGCCTGTATGAAGCAGCAAAGCTCGACGGCGCCAACCGTTTCGAGCAGTTCCGCTTCATCACCCTGCCGCTGATACGGCGCACGCTGCTGTTCAGCGCCGTCATCGCCATCATCAACGCTGTGCAGGTGTTCGAGCCGGTTGCCCTGATCACGCAGGGCGGGCCGGTCGGCTCGACCAATGTGCTCACCTACCACATCCGCCGCGTCGGCATCGAGCGTGCGCAGGGTGGACTGGGTTCGGCCATGGCGGTCATGCTGATGCTGTCGCTGATTGTCGTCGTCTGCGCGCTGTTTGCCTTCGCCAACCGGAAGAACGACGAATGAGCGCGGGATCGTCGAGCCGGCTGTCGCGCCGGCGCCCGTCCGGCCACAAGGCGCTGCTGGCGACGCTGATGCTGCTGGTCGCCGTTGCCTCGGCCTTCCCGCTGGTGTGGATGGTGCTGTCGAGCCTCAAGACGCCGGCCGAGAGCATGCAGGTGCCGCCGGTATGGATCCCCCTTACGCCGAGCCTCGACGCCTATGAGAAGGTGTCGGGCGTGGTCAATGTCGGCCGCTCGATGTGGAATTCTCTGGTCATCGCCTCGATCACCACCGCCGGCATCCTGCTGACCAGCATGATGGCCGGCTACGCATTCGCCAAATACCACTTCCCCGCCAAGTCGCTGCTGTTTTCTGTGCTGATCGCCACCATGTTCCTGCCGCCGATCGTGACGTTGATCCCGCTCTATCGCCTGGTCGGCTCGATCGGCCTCAACGCCAGCCTCGCCGGCATCATCGTGCCCAATCTCGCCAACGCCTTCGGCATCTTCCTGATGCGCCAGTTCATCTCCGGCGTGCCCGACGACCTGATCGACGCCGCGCGCATGGACGGCGCCTCGGAGTTCTTGATCCTCTACAAGATCGTGGCGCCGAGCGTCGCTCCCGCAATCGCGGCTCTGGCCCTCTTCGCCTTCGTCTACCACTGGAACAGCTATCTCTGGCCGCTGACCGTGCTGCAGGGCAATGCCGACGCCTATCCGATCGTCATCAGCCTGAGCCGCCTGCTCAGCTACAACAGAGGTGCGGTCAACACCGGCCTGGTGATGGCCGGCGCGACGCTGGCCGTGCTGCCGCCGCTTATCCTGTTCGTCTTCCTGCAGCGCTTCTTCGTCGATTCCATCGTCGGCTCGGCGATCAAGGGATAGCTGCACCAAGCCTTCAAGCGCTCGGCCTGGTTCCGCCACAGATCAGATAGTAGCACTCGTCATAGCGCATATGGTCAGCCGCGCCCTTGTCCGGCCATTCGCCCGTGTCGAAACGGATTTTGAGAAGGCTTCTGCACTGCGCCACCTTCGCTGCATTGCTGTTCGGGAACAGGGTGACGAGCAGGCCTTGCGGAGCGCCGAAGGAAACCGCCGAGAGAACGAGGCAGCCGAGGCTGGCAGCAAGGAAGAGAGACAAGTTGCGCATTGTTACCGAATACGGCTGGGCCGATGCTCTGACAATGAACAACCCCTATCATGATTAACACATGCATAGCAGCGTTTTGCCCAGTAAAGCGACCGAAGAGTACTTGGCGCCCCGCCGCTGCCAGGTCTGCTGCGGCGGCGGTAGCGCCTTCGGCGGGTCAATCCCTTAGGGCAGCGCCAGTCCCCCACTCCGTCTCGGCTTCGCCGAGCCACCTCTACCCCCATGTTCATGGGGGAGAGGAAACGCCAACCGCCGGAGTCACTGCATCGAAAGACTTGGGTTTCATTTCCCATCAAAAAGCTTGGGATTTCCTCATCGGGGAGAGGTGGATCGGCGAAGCCGAGACGGAGTGGGGGACCGCCCTAGGCCGCTGGCCTCTACATCCGCATCAGCCCCTCACCCAAACCGCGCCGAAGTCCATGTCCCACCCGCCGCATTCGACTCCACCGCCGCAGCAACAAACTTCACCCCACGCGCGCCATCCACAACATCGGGCACCTGCGCCGCACGCGCCGGATCGACCACCCCACCAGAGCGATGGGCGCGAATGATATCGGCGGCGTCGCGGTAGAAATTGGCGAAGGCCTCGATATATCCCTCCGGATGCGCCGCTGGCATGCGCGACACGCGCTGGCTTTCAGCGGTCGAGCCGTGACCGCCACGCACCAGCGTGCGGGTTTCCTCGCCATATGGTGAGAAGCGCAATTCCTCCGGCCGGCCACCCGACCATTCGAGCCCGGCTTTGTCGCCATAGATGCGCACCGAGAGATCATTGTAGTGGCCGGGCGAGGTCTGGCTGGCGAGGATCGTGCCGCGCGCCCCGCCGGTCCAGCGCACCAGCACATGCGCATTGTCGTCGAGCCGGCGTCCCGGCACGGCAGTGAACAGATCGGCCGACACCGCCTCGGCCTCACAGCCGGAGATATAGCTTGCCAGGTTGAAGGCATGCACGCCGATATCGGCCAGCACCGCCGACTGCCCGGCGCGCGCCGGATCGGTGCGCCACTCCGCCTGCTTCTGGCCCTCGGCGTCGATCGGCTTGGTCAGCCAGTCCTGGATGTAGGCGCCATGCACGGACACGATGCGGCCAAGCGCGCCCGCCGCCACCATCTCGCGCGCCTGGCGGACCATGGCGTAGCCGGTGTTGTTGAGCGTGACGACGAAGCGACGCTTTTTCTCCCGCGCCAGCGCCACCAGCGCCTCGGCCTCATCCAGCGTCGTCGACAGCGGCTTGTCGCAGATGACGTCGATGCCGGCCTCGAGAAAGGCCGTGGCGATCGGCGCGTGCAGATGGTTGGGCGTGACGATGACCACCGCCTCGATGCCGTCCGGCCGCGCTGCTTCGGTTCGCGCCATCTCGCGATAGTCGGCATAGCTGCGATCCGGCGCGATGCCGATCTCGGCGGCCGATGCGGCGGCGTTTTCCGGGTCCGACGACAGCGCGCCGGCGACCAGCACGATCTGGTCGTCGAGGCGCATGGCGAGCCGATGCACCGCGCCGATGAAAGCGTTGCGGCCGCCGCCGACCATGCCGACCCGCAGGCGCTTGCCGGCTGATCCGTCCGATGTTGCGTAGACCATTTTCAAGCTCCTCCCGGCAGACCGCTTTCGAACACGATTTCCAATTTCCATATTGTAAAACGATCGTATCGCGCTAGCCTGAAATCATGAGTGGGGCAAGCAAGGCATCCGGACGGTCCAGCACCGACGAGGCGGCGACGCGCAAGCGCGGGCGCTCCCTGGCAGCACTCGGCTATATCCAGCCGCAGACCTATGAGGAGCTGCGCGCGGTGCTGTCGTCGGGCACGGTGCATTTCCCCAAGCGGCTGCGCCAGGTGGCAATCTTCCTGTGGCAGCATCCGAGCGACGTCGCGCTCGGCACCATCGCGCAGGTTGCGGCACAGGCCGGCGTGCAGCCCTCGACGCTGGTGCGCTTTGCCCAGATCTTCGGCTATTCCGGCTTTTCCGATTTCCAGGGCCTGTTCAAGGAGCACATCAAGGGCTCATGGCCGGAAGGGCGCGGCGAACCGCGCACCGAGACCGAGCCCAATCTGCATTTCCTGCACGGCATGGTCGGCGCGTCGCAGGCCTCGCTTGGCCGCATCGAGGCGGGCTTCGATGTCGCGAGTTTCGACAAGATGGTGGCGCTGCTGGCGGCCGCCGAGCTGATCTATGTCATCGGCTCCAAGCGCGCCTTTCCCGTCACCGCCTATCTCTCCCTGACACTGTCGCAGCAGGGCGTGCGCAATGTGCTGGTCGACAATGTCGGCTCCTCCGCACTTGACCAGATCGGCTGCATCAGCGGCCGGGATGCCGTGCTCGCTGTCTCGTTTAGCCCCTACAATTCGATCACGCCCGATCTCGTCGCGGTGGCGCATGAGCGCAAGGCGCGTATCGTCACCGTCACCGACAGCACCTTCAGCCCGCTGATCCCGCTCTCGGACAGCTGGCTGGAAGTGGTGGAATCTGACTTTGCCGGCTTCCGCTCACTGGCGGCCTCGCTCGCCGTTGGGATGGCGCTGGTCCATGGCGTGGCGGCGCGGCGCGACGAATGAGGCGTCACTGGTCCAATTGACTATCGGGAATTGCCGTTCCATATTTCTCAAAATAGAAACTTTATTCCCGGGAGGAGGAATGGAGATCCGGCTTGGCGGCAAGGTGGCTCTGGTCACCGGGTCGACGCAAGGCATTGGCCGCGCCATTGCCGAGACGCTGGCGCGTTCCGGTGCCGCCGGGCTGTTGGTCACCGGGCGCGAGAGGGCGCGTGGCGAGGCCGTGGCGGCCGAGCTTTCGCAATTGGGCACGCCGACCATCTTCGTCGCCGCCGACCTTGCCGATCCTGACGCCCCCACCCTTCTGGCGCAGGCCTGCATCGAGCGCTTCGGCCGCATCGATGCGCTGGTCAACGCCGCCGGCCTGACCGATCGCGCCTCTTTCCTCGACGCCAGCCTCGACGACTGGGCGTCACTGTTTGCCGTCAATGCGCGCGCGCCGTTCTTCCTGATGCAGGCGGCGATTGCCGACATGAAGCAGCGCGGCCAAGGTGGCGCCATTCTCAACATTCTGTCGATCAACGCCCATTGCGGCTCGCCGGAGCTTGCCGTCTATTCCGCCACCAAGGGCGCGCTGGCGACGCTGACCAAGAACGCCGCCAACGCCCACCGTTTCGACCGCATCCGCGTCAACGGCATCAATGTCGGTTGGACGGACACGCCGGCCGAACGCATCATGCAGGCGGAGACTTTGGGCAACGGCCCTGGCTGGCTCGAGAAGGCCAACGCCGCGCAGCCTTTCGGCCGGTTGCTGACGCCGGACGACATCGCCAGCCTCGCCGTCTTCCTGCTGTCCGACGCCGCCGGCCCGATGACCGGCGCGGTTGTCGACCAGGAGCAGGCGGTGATCGGAGCGAACCGGTGAGCGCTTCCATCGAAACGCTTGGGCCGGCGCTGCTCGATCGCTTGCCGGCATCGGTGCAGACACCGTCCTATGACCGTACGCTCCTGGCGCCCGGCATGGCGCATCTCGGCGTCGGCGCCTTCCACCGCAGCCATCAGGCCGAATACACCGACGATCTCATCTCGCTGCGCTTCGACCGCTGGGGCATCGTCGGCATCAACATCCGTCCGCCCAGCCTTGCCGACACGCTGGGACGGCAGGGCGGGCTCTACACAAGGCTGATCCGCGAGAACAGCCACATCGAGGCGCGCGTCATCGGCAGCATCGTCCGGGTGGTCGACAGCCAGGAGAGTGCGGCACCGGCGCTCGGCGTGCTGATCTCACCCGATATCGAGCTGGTGACGATGACGGTGACCGAAAAAGGCTATTGCCACATCCCGTCCAGCGGCGAACTCGACCTCGGCCATCCCGACATCGCACACGACCTCGCCAACCCCGAGACGCCACGCAGCGTGCCCGGCCTGCTGGTGCGGGCGCTGGAGCAGCGCAGGGCCACACATGGGCGGCCGCTGACACTGCTGTCCTGCGACAACATTCCGGCCAATGGCGTTATCCTGGCCAATGTCGTGCAGACCTTCGCCTGGCAGCGCGGCAATGGCTTGGCCGCGTGGATCGCAGCCAATGCCGCCTTCCCTTCGTCAATGGTCGACCGCATCGCGCCGGCGGTGACGCAGGATGACCTCGATAGTGTCGAACAATGGTTCGGCTACCACGATGCCGCCGCCGCTGTCGGTGAGCCGTTCCGGCAGTGGGTGATCGAGGAAAAATTCGCCGGCCGCATGCCGCGCTGGGATCTGGTCGGCGCCACCTTCGTCGACGACGTCACGCCGTTCGAGCATCTCAAGATGCGGGTGCTGAACGGCGCCCAGACGACACTGGCGACGCTCGGCGTGCTGGCCGGGCTCGAGCACACATCGGACGCCATAGCCAACCCGCTGCTGTCGGACTTCATCCGGCGCATGCTGGTCGAGGAGACGCTGCCGACGCTGATGCCGGTGCCGGGCGTCCTGCCCCTTGCCTATGTCGAGCAGAGCCTTGCCCGGCTGAAGAACACCGCGATCCGCCACCGCAACCACCAGGTCGCCACCGACGGTTCGCAGAAGATCGTCCAGCGCCTGCTCAACCCGATCCGCGACCGGCTCGCGATGGGCCAGAGCATCGGCCTGCTGTCGGTGCCGGTCGCCGGCTGGATGGCCTATCTGATCCGGGCCTCGGATCGCTTTGAAAGACGCTGGCCGGTGTCGGACCCCTATGCCGGCAAGGTCGCCGCGATCGCCGACGCCACCGGCCATGATGCACAGGCGCTGGTGTCCGCCATCCTTGCCATCGACGGGATATTCGACCCCGGCCTTGCCGCCGACGATACGTTCCGCGCGGCCGTCACATCGGCGCTGGGCGACCTGCTGTCGGACGATCCGATGGCGGCTGTCCGGCACAGTCTTGAACAAGATGAGGTCGCGAGGTTGAAGCGATCCAAACAATCGGCATTATAGTCGTCGGGTCTAGGGAGGCAGAATGAAACTTGGAGTTCTTACAGCACCGTTTGCGGAGACGCCGCTTGGCGAGGTCGCCGACTGGGCGCACTCGGCCGGCTTCGAGGCGCTGGAAATCGCCTGCTGGCCGAAGACCTCCGGCGCGACGCGACGCTATGCCGGCACCAGCCATATCGATGCCGCTTCCACCTCGCCCGCGCAGGCCAAGGAGATCGTCGCTTCGCTGACGGAGAAGAAGCTGACGGTCTCCGGCCTCGGCTACTATCCCAACCCACTGCATCCGGACCCTGCCCATCGCGAGGCCGTCATCGGCCATCTGAAGAAGGTCATCGTGCTGGCCGCCAATATGGGCGTGCCGGTGGTCAACACCTTCTGCGGTGGCGATGCCTCGAAGACCGTCGACGTCAACTGGCAGGACGCGCTGAAAGTCTGGCCCGAGACCGTCGCCTATGCGCGCGGCCACGGGGTAAAACTCGCCTTCGAGAACTGCCCGATGATCTTCAGTTATGACGAGTGGCCGGGCGGGCACAACATCGCCTATTCGCCCTACATCTGGCGGCGCATCCTCGAGGCCTGGGGCGGCGAGGTCGGCATGAATTTCGACCCCTCGCATCTGGTCTGGCAGATGATCGACCAGGGCCGCTTCATCAAGGAGTTCGGCCCCTACATGCTGCATGTCCACGCCAAGGATTTGATGATCGATCATGATGGTTTGTATGAGCGCGGGATTCTTTCCGCCGGGATTGGCTGGCAGGTGCCGCGCATGCCGGGATTGGGCGATGTCGACTGGAGCGGCTTCTTCTCCGGCCTCTACCGCGCCGGCTATGACGGCTCGGTCATCATCGAACATGAGGACAGGCGGTTTGAAGGCAGCGACGATGCGGTGAAGCGGGGCTTCCTGCTCGCCCGCGACGTGCTGCGCCCCTTCGTCAAATGACGAGGTGAATGACTTGGTCCGATCCTGCCGAAGGGTCTGGCCCTGAGACGAAAAACAACAATGTGGAGGAGTACTGACATGAAGAAAATACTGACCATGGTCCCGTTGCTTGCGGGCGCTGCCTTGCTGGCATCGATGGGCGTGTCGTCGGCCGAAGCCAAATATACGATCGGCATTTCCAACACCGTGCAGGGCAATGGCTGGCGCGAGGAAATGGTCTGCGCCATGAAGGCGCAGGCGCTGGCTTCGGGCGAAGTGACGAAGCTCAACATCGCCCACCGCAACACCGATGCCGCCGGCCAGCTCGAAGACATCCGCAATCTGATCAGCGCCAAGGTCGACGCCATCGTCGTCAACCCCGCTGATCCCGCCGGCATCAAGGCGGGCCTGGAAGAAGCCACCAAGGCCGGCATCGTCGTCGTTGCCGTCGACCAGGCGGTGACCGAACCGTCGGCCTACATCATCTCCAACAACCAGGAACAGTATGCCTATCTCGGCGCCAAATGGCTGTTCCAGCAGATGGGCGGCAAGGGCGAAGTGTTCTACATGCGCGGCGCCGCCGGCGCCTCGGCCGATAGCGATCGCGACAAAGGCTTCAAGAAGGCGCTGGCCGAAAACCCCGGCGTGAAGGTGGCGCAGGAAGTCTTCACCGGCTGGCAGCAGGATCAGGCCAAGCAGCAGATGCTGTCGTTCCTGGCCACCGGCACGCCGTTCAACGGCGTGTGGACGTCGGGCATCGACAACGTCATCGTCGACGCGCTGGTCGAATCGCAGGCGCCGCTGGTACCGGTGGTCGGCGCTGACAATGCCGGCTTCGTCGGCCAGCTGAGCTCGGTGAAAGGTCTCGTCGGTGCAGCCGTCACCAACCCCGGCTCGATCGGCGGCGCGGGCGTGACGCTGGCGCTGCAGATCCTCGACGGCAAGAAGCCGGCGCAGCAGACCGTGCTGGTCGACCCGCAGCTGTGGGACAACGCCACCGACGAAGGCAAGGCCAAGCTGAAGGCAGCCGCCGACCCGTCGCTGAGCCCGGAATGGCCGGTCTCGATCTCGATCCCTGAGTGGACGACGTACACCAAGGAGCAGATCATCGCGTGCAAGGGGCCGGGGGAGTAAGGCTGGGCTTGAATGAATTAGCGAGGACGGCGAACTCCGTCCTCGCTATACAGACTAGCGCTCTACGGCGCCCCCCTCTGTCCTGCCGGACATCTCCCCCACAGGTGGGGAGATTGGCTGTCATCTCGGCTTTCGCTAATTTTCTACGTCGCAAGACGAGGGGCGGCGCCGAAACTGCCAATCTCCCCCCTTGTGGGGGAGATGTCCGGCAGGACAGAGGGGGGCGCCGTAGAGTGCCAGCAAGAGAATTTCTGAGCGGACATCGATTTGACCACCAGCCCCCTCCTCGACGCCACCGGCGTCGCCAAGAACTACGGCGCGGTTGCAGCACTTCGCAACGCGTCGCTCTCCGTGCTGCCGGGCGAGGTCCACGCGCTGATGGGCGCCAACGGCGCCGGCAAGTCGACGCTGGTGAAGATCCTCACCGGCGCCATTCCGGCGAACGCCGGCCGCATCCTGATCCGCGGCGAAGCGCGCGACATTCGCTCGCCGGCCGCCGCGCGCCGCGCCGGGCTGCTGCCCGTCTACCAGGAGCCGTCGCTGATCCCCGATCTCGACGTGCTGTCCAATCTCAGGCTCACCGGCACGCCGGTCGAGCCGTTCCGCGCCTGGGTGCGCGAGCTCGGCATTGCCGACCTCGATCTGCGCGACACCGCGCGCGACATCCCGCTCGCCGTGCTGCGCGTGCTCGACCTGGCGCGGGCGCTCGCCGTCGAGCCGGACGTGCTGCTGCTCGACGAGATGACGGCGGCCCTGCCCGCCAACCTCGCCGAAAAAGTGCTGGAAGTGGTGCGCCGCCAGGGCGATGCCGGTCGCGCGGTGATCTTCATCTCGCACCGCTTCGTCGAAATCTCCGCACTGTGCGACCGCGCCACCGTGCTGCGCGACGGCGAGACCGTCGGTGTCGTCGACATCGTACCCGGCGTCGAGGAAAAGATCGTCGAGCTGATGCTCGGCACCCGCATCGTGAAAACTCATGTCGCCGCCCGCAGCGCCGCCGAGAAGGCCGCGCCCGCAGCTGCCCGGCCGCGCATCTCCGTGCGCAATCTCCGCGTCGGCGCCAAGCTCAGCGATGTCTCCTTCGATCTCGCCGACGGCGAAGTCGCCGGCGTCGTCGCGCTCGAAGGCCAGGGTCAGGACGAGTTGTTCGCCGTCCTTGCCGGCTCGATCCGGCCCTCCGGCGGCACCATCGAAGTCGATGGCCAGCCGGTGAAATTCTCGCATCCGATCGACGCCATCCGCGCCGGCATTGCCTATGTGCCGGGCGACCGCTCGGAAGCGCTCGCCATGCAGCGCTCGGTGCGCGAAAACATCGCCCTGCCTTTCAGCGCTGCCTTGCGCAACTGGGGTCCGATCAACATGCGCCGCGAACGCGCGACCGTGCTCAGCGCGATCGAGCGGCTGCAGATCGACACCCGCGCGCAAGGCGAGGTGCAGCGCCTGTCCGGCGGCAACCAGCAGAAGGTGACCATCGCCCGCTGGATCGCGGCGGATGCCCGCACCATCCTGTGCTTCGACCCGACGCGCGGCATCGATGTCGGCACCAAGCAGGAGATCTACAAGCTGCTGCGCGAGCTCGCCGACAACGGCAAGTCGGTGCTGTTCTACACCTCGGAACTGGAAGAGGTGCAGCGCGTCTGCGACCGCGTCATTGTCATCTTCGGCGGCCGCCTGGTCGACATTTTTCCGGTCGAGGAGGCCGACGAGCCGGCGCTGATGCGCGCCGCCTACGGCCTGCCGCGCGGCGCCAAGGCCGACATCGGCATATTGGCCGATCCCACGGCCGACGCTTCGGCTTCGACGGAGCCAACGCCATGAGCCATTTCCTGCGCCGCCAGGGTTGGGTTGTCGGCCTCTTCGCCCTGCTCATGATCCTGTTCATCGCCACCAGGATCATCCAGCCGGCCTATGACAGCAATGATTTCGGCTCGCTCGCCCGCGCCGTTCTGCCCTATGCCTTCGCAGTCGCCGCGCAGACGGTGGTCGTCATCGCCGGCGGCATCGATCTGTCGGTCGCCGCCATGATGGCGCTGACCAGCGTCACCGCGGCGGCGATGATGAATGGCGCGAGCGAGGAATACGCGCTGTTCGTGGTGCCCTTCGTGCTGGCCATCGGTTTCGTGCTCGGCGCACTCAACGGCCTGCTCATCGTCGTCACCCGCGTGCCCGACATTGTCGTGACGCTGGCCATGCTGTTCGTGCTGCAGGGTGCAGCCCTGCTGGTACTCGAAGCGCCAGGCGGCGGCATCGCCGAATGGCTGAAGGCGCTGATCTCTGGCACCGTACCGATCCCCGGCCTGCCCGACGCCATAGACGCCTGGCTGCCCAAGGCGCTGCTGGTGCTGATCGTGTGCCTCTGCGTCATCTGGATACCACTGAGGCGCTCGCGCCTCGGCCTCTCTATCTACGCCATCGGCTCTAGCGAACTGGCGGCGTTCCGCTCCGGCGTGCCGGTCAAGCGCACTCGCATCATCGCCTATGCGCTGTCCGGCCTGTTCGCCGCCTTTGGCGGCCTGGCGCTGACCATGAGCACCGGCATCGGCGCCCCCATCCCCGGCCCCTATCTGCTCGCCAGCGTCGCCGCCGTGGTGCTGGGCGGCGTCGCGCTCGGCGGCGGCAAGGGCGGCCTGCTCGGCCCGATCGTCGCCGTCTTCGTGTTGCGCCTGGTGCGCACGGATTTGACGCTGCTTGCCATCGACCCGAATGTCACCGCCATCATCGAGGGGCTGATCATGGTGGCGGTGGTGATGTTCGGCGCGTTTATCACGATGCGGGGGCGGCAATGATGGGAGGGCTGTCGCAGAGAGACGTCGGCGTTCCTTCGCGCCCCCCTCTGTCCTGCCGGACATCTCCCCCACAAGGGGGGAGATTGGATGTCGCGACGACCTTCGCCAATCTCCAACCTTGCAAGAATGAGCGAGGCGCTGAAGCTGCCAATCTCCCCACAAGTGGGGGAGATGGCCGGCAGGCCAGAGGGGGGCGCCGTAGAGCACTGTCCTCGCCAACTTGCCGCACCTTGCAAACCTCATCGCGAGCAAGAGCCGCCCCATGAGCACCACCGCCATCACCCCGGTCCCCTTCGGCCGCCGCATAAAGCGCTTCATGGCCGATCGCCCGCTCATCCCGCTGATCGTCCTGCTCGCCATCCTGGTTATAATCCTGCAGATCCTGCGCCCCGGCATCGTCAACGAGCGCTGGATCGCCAACACTATTAAATTCGCCATCCCGCTGGCGATCCTGGCGGGATGCCAGACCATGACCATGCTGACCGGCGGCATCGACCTGTCGGTCGGCACGGTGGCAACGATGAGCGCCTTCATCATGGCGACGCAAGTGGTCAACCAGGACCCGGCGGTGGCGTTCCTGCTGGCGATGATGCCGGCGGTGCTGATCGGCCTCGTCAACGGCATCGGCGTCGGTGTCTTCCGCGTCCACCCGCTGATCATGACGCTGGGCACCAGCCTGATCGGCACCGGCTGCCTGCAGGTCTACCAGCGCACGGTGATCGCGTCGGGCGCAAAAATCCCCGACTTCCTGGCTTGGCTCGGCACCGGCGTGACATGGGGCTTCCCCAACGCGCTGCTTTTGTTCGTGCCGCTCGCCGCCCTCATCGTCTTCACGCTCGCCCGCACCGGCTTCGGCCGCCTGCTCTACGCCGTCGGCGACAATGAGCGCGCGACCCGCCTGTCGGGCGTGCAATACTGGCAGGTCATCACCGCGCTCTACGTCACCTCCAGCGTGCTCGCCGGCATCACCGGCCTGCTCTATATCGGCCTGATCAAGGCGCCGTCGCTGTCGCTCGCCGAACCGCTGGTGCTGCCCTCGGTCGCCGCCGCCGTCATCGGCGGCACCTCCATCTTCGGCGGCCGCGGCGGCTACACCGGCACCATCATCGGCGCCCTGATCCTGACCGTGCTGACGACGCTGCTGACCATCCTGCAGATGCCGGAGGGGGCACGGCGGATCTTGTTCGGGCTGATCGTGCTGTTCGTGACGGCGGCATATTTGCGGATTGTGGAGGAGCGGTAGGGGCCGAGGCCAGCGCCAGCCCTCACTCCCTCTCGGCTTCGCCGAGCCCCCTCTACCCCCACGTCCGTGGGGAGAGGAAATGCCAAGCTTTTCGAGCGAAGAAAAAACTCAACACTGTCGAGGCCGCAACCTCGAAAATTAGCGTTTCCTCTCCCCCACGGACGTGGGGGTAGAGGTGGCTCGGCGAAGCCGAGACGGAGTGGGGGGCACCCTAAGCGATTGCCATCACCCTGGGCGCCTGTGCCCACCCAGAGCTCGCCCGCCCCCCTACTTCAACGAAATCGCCATCCCGCTCAAATCCGCATTCACCTGCAGGCCCACCTGCCGGCCCGTAAGCTCGAGCTGGGCGCCCTTGTCGTTGGTCATGACGATCACCTGCGCCCCCTTGCCGAGCGCGCCGCCACCGCCGGCCGCGCCATAAACCCCGGTCGCATCCCGCACCCTGCGGATATGGCGCACGGTGCCCCGGAAATAGGTCTTGGAAACCCCGAAGGCGAAGCCGCCCGAAACGCCGCCGATCGTGATGGGATAGGAGCGGCCGTGGAGGGTCAGCGTCCCCTCGCCGCCGGAACCGCCGACGAAGAAGGCCGCCTTGTAGACGGCAAAGCGGATCGTGCCGCTATCGGCATGCGCGGCGCTGGCAGCGCTGACGGACACAGTTGTGATGGCCGCAACCGCGAGCGAACGAAAGCTGGACGAGATGGTCATGGTGGGAGCTCCTCAAGTGCGCCGCTCACCCAACCGGCAGGGCTCGTCGGCGTCGTAACCAACTTGAACAATCTAGCCCGTGATTTGGTTCCAGGCAGGCTGTGACAAGATCCGACGAAACGTGACGTGGTGTACTTTCGGGTTGCGGAGGAGGCGGCGGCTATTTCCTCTTCCTGAGCACTTTTCGCAGCGTTAACTTCAACCGCCTCATCTGGTAATGGCGCCGCAACTTGGCCAGCGCCGACTGGTGGGCGGTGTCGATTGCAGCCAGCGAGTCCGCCTCGGTAGCCTGCGGCAGCGCGAGCAGCGCGTCGGCCTGAAGATCGGCAAAGGGCTTGGGGTCATAGATGGCGAACGGCGTCGGCGGGTCGCTGAGCACGGTGGGGTTGCTGTTGATCTCGAACACTACAAGCCTGCCGTCCACGAAAGTGTAGTCGATGCGGCCATACTGCATGCGGGCTTTTTCGAAGACCTGCATGACCGCATTGGCGTCAGGATTCGTATCGACATAGGTCCTGATTTCTTCGATATGCGCCGGCAGCAATTGCTCGGGCGAATTCTTGACGAACCACGATTTCGACATGGCGCAATGCTGGCCGTAGATCGTATCGCCGACCCGAAACGCCGCGTACTTCCTGAAATAACCGTCCATTCCGGGGGTGCCGATCATCTCCACCACCATCGGCCGCACCAGATCGCTACCGTCCAGCCGGGCGATCGCGGCGTCCAGCGCCGGCCGGTCGTGCAGCAGCGGCGGCTCCCTGTAGAGTGCGCCCGTCTCGTCGCGGATGAAAACGGGATAGCGTATCGCCTCTTCCAGCTCGTCCGGCCTGAACACACGAAAAGCGTTGCTGCCGTCGGCATGAAGCAGGCGCAGCAGGTCGAAGCGCTGCGGGCTGGCGGTCGGGTGATTGAGCTGCGTCAGGCCGGTGTTGTCAGCCAGTTCGGCGCTGATGCCGGCCGCGCGGCTCAATTCGTCCGATGTCAGCCGGTCCATGTCGGACCAGATGACCACCCCGGCGCGAACGCCGCGCAGCAGCCCGGCATCCTCGTAGCGCACCAGCCGGAACCACGCCTCCAGGTCAGTCCGGTGATACAGAAGCACCACCGCCTGCGTGTAGGCGTGCTCCCGGTGCGCGACGTAAAATATCATGCGTTTCCGTTGTCCGTATGTAATTGCAAAGGGGAACCATGATAATTAGACAGGCTTGTGAAAGCCGTGAAATGGTTCTCGATCCGGCATGCGTCAAACAGGAGATAGAACAGGTTGACGTTTCCGTGAAGCTGCAAACCGCATTGGCAAGAAACTGCCATGCGCCATCAACGCGTTAGAAGTCGAGGCAGCCGACACATGAATTTAGACGATGTTGCGATACCCATCCGCCGGTTAGACCTGGAAGACATCCCTTTGCTGATGGAGCTTGAGGCTGCCGCCTGGGCCGCACCGCTGCAGGCGAGCGAAACGACCATCCGCCACCGGCTGGCACTCGGACACACCATGTTCGGCGCGATCGATGGCGATCTGCTTGCTGGCACCATCTGCTTTACCGAGACCAGCCAGGATCCGCTGGTGCGCGCCGATTTCCCCAGGAATTTCGATGCCTATGCATCGCTGCCGCGCAGCGAGCCGGTTTACGCACTTTACGCCTACAATCTCTGCGTCCGGCCGAGCCATCGCGGCTCCAACACGGCGGTGCGGCTCTTGAAGGAGATGGAGAGCCACGGCCGCCGCCTGGGCGCCAGCTGGCTGATCGGCGATGGCCGCTGCTCGTCCTATGCCGGCTCCTCGGGCGAAGAGTATGATCATGTCAAGGCCGATGCGCGGTTCCGCGCCACCATCGACCGCTGGAACCAGACCGGCACAAGACCGCCGCTGGAAGAGATCATCCGCGATCCGCTGCTGCGCATGCACTACCGCGTCTACGGATGCGAGTTCCTCTACGTCATGCCGGACTTCTTCCCGCAGGACGCCACGTCAGGCGGCTTCAGGGTCATTTCAGCCAAGAATCTAAAGGCATGAGATTCGAGCCGTCATGACAGCTCCGCATTTCGATCCGTTCGCGCTCGGCGACGACCCGTTTCCGCATTTCGCCCGCATGCGCGCCGCCGGCGGCATTGCGCGCGGCGTCGCGCCCTATCCCGAGCTGGCCGACGCGCATTATGTGTTCAGCCATGAGCTGGTGTCGGGCGCGCTGAAGCATCCCGCTCTTGTTCAGGCGCCGCCGGGTACATATGAAGAGGTCCGCCGCAAGCTCGTCGACCATGCGCCCATGGCTCTGCTCAGCCGCTCGGTGCTGCTTGCCGATCCGCCTCAGCATGGCGCCTTGCGCCGGCCGGTCGCTGGCTTTTTCTCACGGCCGGCCATCGAAGCGCTGACGCAAGGTCTTCGCGCGCTGAGCCACGAGCTGGTCGAGCGTGCGCTGGCGGATGGCCGCGTCGACGCCGTCGCCGGGCTCGCCGTGCCGGTGTCCTTCTGGCTGCTGCAGGAAATCCTCGGCATCGAGATCGAGGACCCTTGGGCGTTGAAATCGGTGACCCGCCGCATGGCCAGCGCATTCGACCTGCGAAGAGCGCAGCCGCCGGCAGCAAGCGCCGAGGCCTATCGCGAATGCCAGGCTTTTGTCGAGGAGCGGCTGGCTCGACAGGCCTACCGGCCGGACGGAATGGTTGCCGGCATGGTGCGGGAGGTTGCGCAAGGCCGCTGGTCGCGCGAGGACATGGTGGCCAACATCGTCTTCATGCTGTTTGCCGGACAGGAGACTGTCGTCGACGCTCTCGGCAACGCAATTGTTGCGCTGGATCGCTTTCCCGAACAGCGCGCGCTGCTCAAGCGCGGCGCTGTCGACTGGAGCAGCGCGGCGGCCGAACTGCTGCGCTATGGCGCCTCGGTGCAATACGCCGTCGCCCGCATCGCGGCGCAGGACATCGACCTCGGCGACGTCAGGATTGCGGCTGGCGAAGCGGTCGTGCCGGTGCTCGGCAGCGGCAATCGCGACGATGCCGTCTTCGCCGATGGCGACCGGCTGGACCTCACGCGCCCGCCAGCCATGTCGATGACCTTCGGCACCGGCCTGCATGTCTGCCTCGGGCAGCATGTCGCCCGTATCGAGATCGCGGCGATGATAGAAGCCCTGTTCACCCGTGCGCCCGGATGGCGGCTCGATGCCGCAAATGCCGAGCGCCGCGCCTCGATGTCGTTTCACGGCATGGCTACCGCGCCGCTGATCCTCAACCCCGCTGCGTGAAAAGCGGCCGCGTCTGGGGGATGACCGCCGGGTCGAGCGACCTGACGATTTCCGAAACCTTTGCCCGCAAGGCGCCCACCGTCGCATCGTCGAGCGGATCGAGAATATCGTTCTGATCTCTCGATACCCGGTACTCGTCCAGCGACGGCGCCTCGCTCGACGGCGTGAAGCCGCCGCCGCGGGCATGCTTGTCGGCCAGTTCCTGCCTCGATTTCACGGCATAGTGGCGGATCCAGCCGATCTTCCATTCCATCGGCATGGCCGCCGGGTGCTTGTCGAGCGTCATGCCGTCGACCAGCGTCCTGCGCAGCGAGATGCGGAAACCGTGCGGGTGCGGCATGAACTGCCCGGGATCCCGCAGCGCCTTGCGCAGCACCGAGGACACGCGGGCAAACGACTTCTTCCAGCGCGCGGTCGGGGCGTCATGCGTGCCGCGCCTTTGAAACCGCACCGTCACCAGTTCGTCGTCATAGGCCTCTTTGCCGTCGCTGCCGAAATTCACCCAGCGAAAGGCGACGCTGCGCACGCCCGGGCGGCTCAAAAGCGAGCGGACCAGTTCGGCTCCGCTCCAGGGCGGCGCGTCGAGCGGCTCGAGGAACTCGTCGGCGTCCATGAAGCCCAGATAGCGATAGCCGTGGAGCAATGCCTGCCAGTAAAGATAGGAATAGGCCCGCCGCTGCGGCAGCACCGTGTCGTGTCGCCAGTCGACCAGCCGAATCCAGCCGGCATCGCGCAACGCCTGGAGCACCGCCGTCTGCGGTCCGGCGCTGCAGTTGTCGGCGATCATCAGGTCGAAGCCATGCAGCTTGTGCCAGGCGACCCACTCGATCACATAGGGCTGCTCCAGCTTCATGATCGCGCAGATCACCGGCCTGTTGACGGAAAACGGAATTCTCATCGCAACGCTTTCCCCGCGCCACCCGCTGCTGCTTGAGGCTCGACCTCCCGGAACGGGATCGCATCGCCATAAAATGCCGCAAGCTGCTCCGAAGAGCCCGTCCAGTCGCCCATGTCGAACTGGTGGAACCGATAGCGTGGGTCGTCAAGGGGCAGCAGGTCGATATCCGGCCTGATGCACCGGTCGAATATGCCGGCCACCGGCAGATGGATCGTCCGCGCCGAAGACAACCAACCGGCCAGCCAGGAGAAGCTGCTCACCCCCGTGACGAGATGGCTCGCCCGGCGCAGCGTCTCGAAATCGGTCAATGGCGACGCCTTCGGCGCGAAGACAGCATCGGGAAAACGCTGACGCAGGCGCCGGCAATAATCGTTGTCGTCATGGGTCTGGCCGACGAAGACCGGCTTGCGGCCGCTATCCTTGATGAGCGTCTCGAAGAAGCCGAATGGCATCGGGCAATAGTTGCGGTGGAAGCCGTCGAGGATGTCGCCGGCCCGCACATGGATGACGAGAAAATCGTCGCCATGGGTCGGCGCGGCGACGGCACGCCCGTCGAACAGCCCGGAGACCTCGTCCCGGTCATAATAACCCAGCCGCTGCGCGAAGCCCTTGAAGCGGATGCTCCGCGCCCGCCTGTCGCGGAACGCGGCTATGATCCCGTCGAGGTCGTAGCGGTGATAGCCGTCGACCCGAAGCAGCCGGTATTTCCACAACAAAGGCGGCCGCACCCTGGCGATGGACCATTCCGGCAGGTCGGCGTCGCAGACATAGCCACCGGGGATACGCTTCGCCAGCACATGGCAAAACATGTACTGGAACATCTTGTTCGCCATGCCGCCAAACGGCTGCATCACGATGGGCACTTGCCGCATTGGACCCCTTGCGCCAAAGAAGGTCATTGTTACCCGAGCTGCGCGGGCCGGTCGACTGGCCTCTGACGCCAAGGGCGCATCATGATCGCCGCCGGCAAGCCACCCTCAGGGGTAATGCGTCGGCTTTGGCGCGTAGATCTTTGGATCGAAGTCCAGATCCCTCGGCAAGGGCAGGCTTGAGCACTGCAAATGCACCTCGCGTGCGAGCAGCCTTCGCTGCTTCTGCTCGTTCTCCTTGATGGCCGCCACGAGGCCCATGCTGTAGGGCCCCAGCACGACGCCGGCGGCCCATCCCGGATGCTCCTTCTCGCGCGCGTCGTAATTCATGGCATCGGTGCGGGCCTGCTGGCATTCCGGCGTCGCCCATTTCGGGTCTTGGGTCGAGAGCGAGGCTCCATACTGGACCGGAGACGATACGCACCCTGCCACTGTCGCAGTCAACGCGACGACCATTGCAATTCTCATCCGCAAGCCCCTCCTAATGTAGGAGGCGACTACAAGACGATTCCAGCGGGAAAAAGGCAGCTTCAGGATGCGGATTTTGCAGGGCCGCTCACCCCAGCAGGTTGCGCGCCGTGCGCATGAAGATCTTCGAACCGATCGGGATCAGATCGTCGGGAAAATCATAATCGGGATTGTGCAATGACGGGGTGCGCTCGCCCGCGCCGAGGAAGAACATCGCCGACTTCGCCTTGTGGCCGAAGATGCCAAAATCTTCCGAAGCGCGCATCGGCAGGGCTTCCTCGCTGCGCGCGACGCCCTCTTCGTCCAGCGCGCGGTTGAGATGTTCCACCGCGTCCGGCGCATTGACGCTGGCGACGAAGATTTCGTGATAGTCGCAGCGCACGGACAGGCGGTGCTCGGCCGCTATCCTGGCGGCCAGCGCCTCCGCAGCTGCGACCAGCTCCGCCATGCGCTCGTCACGCCTTGTGCGCAGCGTCGCCCAAACCTCGGCGTAGCCGGGCGCGATGCCGAACACGGCCTCGCCCATCGTCGCATGGGTGACAGTGACCATGCTGAAATCGTCATCGGCGAAAGTGCCGCGCCCCAGTGCCGGAAGCGCCGGCATGAGCTCGCTCACCGCCGGCATCGGCGACACGCCGGTTTCGGGCATGGAGGAATGCGCGGTCTTGCCGTCCAGCACGATGCGGATGCCGCGCGAGGCGCAGTTGACGACGCCGGGCTTGAGACGCACCTCGCCGAACGGCACGCCCGGCAGATTGTGCAGCGAGAAGGCGAAGTCCGGCGCGATCTCGCCAAAGCGTGGATCGGCGACGACGCCGGCCGCACCATTGCCGGTCTCCTCCGCCGGCTGGAACATCAAGACGACGCGGCCGCGGGCCGGCCGCTCACGCCCGAGCTGGCGGCCAAGTGCGGCCAGGATCGCGGTGTGGCCGTCATGGCCGCACATATGCGATTTTCCCGGCACCTGCGAGGCATGCTCGACGCCCGAAAGCTCCTCGATCGGCAGCGCATCGATCTCCGAGCGGAACAGCACCGTCGGTCCCGCCTGGCCGCTGTCATAGACCGCCGCCACGCCATGACCGCCGAGGCCGGTCAGCACCTTGTCCGGCGCTGTATCGGCGAGGAAGCTGACGACTTCCTTGGCGGTCTGTTCTTCCTCGTTGGAGATTTCCGGGTTTTGGTGCAGCTTGCGGCGCCATGCCGTCAGCTCGATGATATCGCGATTGGTCAGGGTCATGGTTGGGCTCCGCTTAGTGCTGTGGCTGCAAACTCAACATACAATGACCTGTAGATAGTCCGGCGAGGCAAGCCCCTGCATGATTGTGTCGCGGGTGATGATCGGAATTTTTCTTACTCGCGCCGTCGCGATCAGGTAGCAGTCGCCGGGATCCTTATGCCCCGTATCGGTCACCACGGTCGCTGCCTCGCAAGCGATACGTTGCTTGATCGGGATGATCTTAGATCCCGTTGCTGCAACTGCCTCGGAAAACCATTTCGACGGCGTTCCTATGCCGAGATAGGGCGGGTTCTTGTGCGTCGGCTTATGGGACGCGATCGCCAATTCCCACGCAGTCATTGGGGAAACATAAAGCTTGCCCGCAGTTTGGCTCTCGGCGATTGCGATGAGAGCTTCTTCCGAAAGCGTGCCTGCGGCCGTTACCAGCCAATAAAACGTATGCGTGTCGAGAAGCGCCCCTGGCAAGGATCAACTATCCCTGGGTTTGCGCACCTGGTGAGAGCCGCCTTTGAGGGCTTGATTAGCAATCGGCTTCGTAAGGTCCACACCCTTTTTCAGGGGCAACTGCGACGACTTCATCGAATCAGCACCGCGCACTTCAACGTAGCGGCCGCTGCGGGAATCGCGCACCACCCACTTGCCGGTCAGCTCCTGTTTGGTCTGTGCTTTTGTCATGAACCCAATATAGCGGCAAATTGTTATGGATGCGAGCGGTCTCGGCCTGTTGAAGCCAAAGGCGATACCGTGACGGCGCATCAGAAAGTCGTCAATCTCATCGCCGACATCCGGTGGCTTCTCCTGAAAAGCGCCGCGTGCTCGCCTGTGCGACATCTTTCGCGATAATTGCTTCCATCCACCCGAAGGAACGGTTTCGGAGCAACAATGGCCAGGCGGTTTGCGTTTCTCTTGGTTCGCGACTTCACGCTGTCGCCGCTGTCGCTGTTCATAGACACGCTGCGGCTCGCCGGCGATGAGGGCGACCGCAGCCGCCGGATCGAGTTCGACTGGGAGATCGTCGGCGAGCGTGGCCTGCCGATCCGGGCGAGTTGCGGTGTCGAGTTGCTGCCGACCAAGGCGATCGGCAATCCGCAGGAGTTCGACAATGTCGTCGTGGTCGGTGGCCTGCTCGACACCAACCGCAGCCTCAGCTCCGAAAAGGAGGCCTTCCTGTTGCGGGCGGCCGAAAAGGGCGTGCCGCTGACGGCACTCTGCACCGGCAGCTTCGTGCTCGCGCGCTACGGTCTGCTCGATGGCTACAGTGCTGCCGTCAGCTGGTTTCACATCAAGGATTTCCGCAGCCAATTCCCTGATGTGAACGCCCATGCCGACAGCCTGTTTTCCGTCGATAGGGGCCGCTCGACCTGCGCCGGAGGCACGGGTGCGGCCGACCTTGCCGGCCATTTCGTGTCGCAGTTCATCGGCCGCAAGGCTGCGGAAAAAGCCGCCAAGATCCTCGTGCTCGACCGCATCCGCTCGAGCTTGGATGTGCAGCCCGTCGGCGACCTCTTTCCCGCGGCCTCGAGCCGCGCGGTGAAACGGGCGCTGCTTCTGATGGAAAGCAATCTCCAGGAGACGCTGTCGATCGCCGAGATCGCGGGCCGGTTGCATTTATCCCGGCGCCAGCTTGAGCGGCTGTTCGGCGCCGAGCTCGGCATCGGCCCGATGGCCGCCTATCTTGCGCTGCGCGTGCATCAGGCCAAGTCGCTGCTGGAGGGGAGCGACTTGGCGATCGGCGACATCGCCTACCGCTGCGGTTTTCCCAATGCCGGCCATTTCAGCCGTGTCTTCCGCCAGCAGACCGGTATCACGCCGACCCATCTCAGGCATCCGAACCGAATGTCCGGTGTCTTTGCCGACGGCAAGGGGAGCGGTCCCTAAGCCTATATTGGGGCGTGCGATCTCGCCGTTGGTATGATAATATCATACCAACCTGATAGGAGGGATCCATGTCCGCCACCGAAAAACGCACCTTCAGCCTGCCGGCCGAGCAGGCTGCTTTCATCGACCAGCTCGTTCGGTCCGGCACATACGCGACCAGCAGTGAAGTGATCCGCGCCGGTCTTCGCGCATTGCAGGAACGCGACGCCGCCGTGGAGCGCTGGCTGCGTGAGGAGGTCGCGCCGACCTATGATAGGTGGAAGGCAGACCCCTCCCAGGCCATCCCGGCCGACAAGTCTTTTGATAGCATCCGCGCACATCACGCAGCTCGCCTCAAGGGGAACGTGTGAAGCGCCGGCATGTTGTCCTTTTGCCGGAAGCCCAGACGGACCTGTTATGGATATACGATACGGTCGCTCACGCATCCGGCAACCTCACCGCCCTTCGCTACATCGAGCGGATCGAGCGATTTTGCCTGGGTCTCGACTATGCCTCGGAACGCGGAACCCTAAGGGATGATGTGCGGCCGGGGCTTCGCATCGTTGGCTTCGAGCGCCGCCTGACTATGGCCTTCACCGTAGAAGGCGACCAGGTGGTGATTCTCAGGGTGTTCTACGGCGGCGTCAACTGGGAGGACGAGTTGGCGCCTATCGCTCCGTGAACGCCCGCGCGAACGAGTCCAGCATCGGCCGCGCCAGATATTCGAGGAAGGTTCGGTCGCCGGTGCTGATAAACGCCTCGACCGGCGTTCCCGGGTAAAGCTGCTCGGCTTTCACGCCCTGCGGCAGCGTGTCGGTGATCTTCAGCCTGGCGCGGAAATACGCCTCATGCGTGGTTTCATCGATCAGCCGGTCGGCGGAAATTTGCGTCACCGTAGCCGGGACCTCAGGGGTGAGGCGCGCGTTCAGGGCGGACAGCCTGAGCTTCGCCGGCTGGCCGACGCGAACCAGGTCCACGTCTTTCGGCCGCAGCTTCGCGTCGACGATGAGGCCCGACGCGGTCGGCAGGATCTCCATGATCTTCTGCCCCGGCGCAATCACGCTGCCTTTGGAGTTGTAGATCGAGGATACCACGATGCCGGCTGCCGGCGCCTTGATCGTCGTGCGCCCCAGCACCGCCTCGGCTGCGGTGATCTGTTCGCCGATGTCGGCCAGGCTGGTGCGAACCTCGTCGAGCTTGGTCAGCGCGTCCTCGACGCGCTGCGTGGTCGCGCGCTCGACCTGCGCCTGGGCTTCGACGATCTGCGTCTTGGTCGCTGCGATATCCGCCTCCAGCGCGCCGGCCTGGCCGACCAGATCGGCCTCGCTGCGCAGAAGCTGCGAATATTCGCTGCGGTTGGTGAGACCCTTGTCGAGCAGGCCGGTCTTGATGCCGAGTTCCTTCTTCACGATCTCGGCCTGTTGCTGGATGGCGAGTTTCTGCGCCTCCAGTCCCAGCGCCGACTCACGATGCATGGCGACGCGCTGCGCCAGGATCGACTGCTCGGAGCGGAACCGGGCGAGCCTGGCCTCGAACTCCTTCTGCTGTTCGCGCACCAGATTGTCGAAATCGCGCTGGAACGGCGCGGGTGCTGCTTCGGCGATCGGCGCCAGCCTGTCCGATCCGTCGCGCTCGGCCTCAAGTCGCGCGGCACTTGCCCTGAGCGCGATCGTCTGTCTGGTCAGCCGGTTGAGGTCGGTCTCGGCCGCCCTGCGGTCGAGCAGGACCAGCGGTTCGCCTTGTTGCACGCGGTCGCCTTCATGCACCAGCAACTGCTCGATGATGCCGCCCTCGGGGTGCTGGATGAGGATGTTGCCGCCCGTCGCCGAGATCGTGCCGGAGGTGATCACCGCGCCGGAGAGCGGCGCGTTCGCCGCCCAATAGCCGAAGCAGCCGACGAAGAGCGCTATGGCCACGTAGCCGACGACGGCCATGCGGCGGAAGTCGGTGCGCGGTCGACCTTCGAAGGCGAGGCTCTGCTGCATCATCGTCTATGACCCGAAGCGGACGCTGTGCGGGCGCACGGTCGGCACGAACGAGCCTGTCACCACCGCGCTCCCGGCCTTGCCGGCCGCCGGTTGCCTCAGCACCTCGCTCGCAGGGCCGAAAGCTTCGACCATGCCGTTGCGCAGGACCATGACGCGGTCGCAGGCCGCGGCGATCGAAGGGCGATGCGTGATGACGACTGTCGTGACGCTTACACTTCGCGCGGCCGAAAGCATCCCTTCGAGCGCCGCCTCCCCACTGCCGTCGAGATGGGCGTTGGGCTCGTCCAGCACCAGCATGCGTGGCTTGCCGTAGAAGGCGCGCGCCAGCCCTATCCGCTGGCGCTCGCCGCCCGACAGCACGGTATGCGACGGGCCTATCATGGTCTGATAGCCGTCGCGCAGCGTGAGAATCAGCTCATGCGCCTCGGCGCGCCTGGCCGCTTCGACGATCGCGGCGTCATCGGCGTCGGGTTCGAAGCGGGCGACATTTTGCGCGATCGATCCCGGGAAAAGCTCCACCTCCTGCGCGAGATAGCCGATATGCCTGCCAAGCTGGGTTTCGTCCCAGCTCCTCAGGTCGGCGCCGTCGACCCTGACCGCGCCGCCGGTCGGCTGCAGCGCGCCCACAAGCAATTTCGCCAGCGTCGATTTGCCGGCCCCGCTCGGGCCGACGATCGCCACCGCTTCGCCGGCGCCGATGGCAAAATTCAACCGCTTGAGGATGGGCTCCGTGCCGAAAGCCGCAGTCGGCGCGATGAAGAACAGATCCTGCACCGAAATCGCGCCCAATGGATCGGGCAGTGCGAGCTTGCGCCCCTGTGCTGGTTGCGCCGCAAGGGCGGTGTCCAGCCGCTTCCAGCATCGCTTGGCGTCGACGATCTGCCGCCAGGATCCGATCAGCTGGTCGAGCGGCTGCAGCGCGCGCGACGACACCAGCGACGAAGCGAAGATCATGCCGGCGGTCATCTGCCCTTGTAGCACCAGCCACGCGCCGGCGCCGAGGATCGCCAGTTGCAGCATCATGCGCAGCGCCCGCGACGTCGCGCTGAAGATCGCATTGGCGCTTCCGGAACGGTCATGCAGGGTCAGCGCCTCAGCAACGTGTTGTCCCCAGACCGCGGCGGCATTTTGCACCATGCCCATGGCGCGCAGCGTGTCGGTGTTGCGGGCGAAGGCCTGCTCCGCCTGGCTGGCCACCGCCGAGCGTTCCGCCGACATGGCATCGTTCCTGCCGATGGCAAGCTGGTTGGCCACAACCAGGAGAAACAGCAGCACGGCGCCGGCGAGCGTCAGCCAGAACAGGACGGGATGGATGAAATAGAGCAAGGCCAGGAAGACGGGCGCAAACGGCAGGTCGAACAACACCGCCACGCCGCGCGACCTGATGAAGGCGCAAGTCGTGGCAAGGTCGTTCAGCGGCGACAGCCCGCTGCCGGCATGTCTGGCGCCAAGCGAGGCGGCGAATGTCCGCGCGCCCAGTTTCTGGTCGACGGTGGCCGCAACACGTTGCACGTAGATGGCGCGGACCGCGTCCAGCAGGCCGAGGAAGGCGAGCGCGAGGACCGCCATGGCCGAGAGATAAAGGAGCGTCTCGACGCTGGAGGACGGCAACACCCGGTCATAGACCTGCAGCAGATAGAGCGGGATCACCAGGAGCAGGATGTTGATCAGCAACGAAAAGATGCCGATATCGGCGATGCCGCGCAGGAAAACCGGGCGCAAGCCGATGGCCGCATCCCTGAGTGGCGCGCGGTCCCGTGACATCTAGACCGCGTGCTCGGCTGTCGTGCTCAGATGGCTCTGCTGCAAATCGTTCAGCGTATAGGCGTGGATATAGTCGATCTTCATTTGCGCGGGCGTCGCCAGATGGTCGGGCGGCGCGCCGGCTTGACCGCCGACCGCAAGGTCGACCAGCATATACATGGGCTTGTTCATATCGGACGGCGTCGCCGCTTCCGCGACCTGGACGCCATCATAGGTCCAGACCAGCTTGTCCGGCGTCCACAACAGGCCATAGGTGTGATAGCCGTCGGTGTTGGAGACATTCACCGTCGACCCGACCGTGGTGTGGGTTCCCGTCTCATTTGTGTGCGCGGTCATGAGAAGCGCATTCGGGTTCTGCCCATACATTTCGATCACGTCGAGTTCCGGGGGCCATGAACCGTCTTCGGGCAGAAGCCAGAAGGCCGGCCACGCGCCGGCGTTTTCCGGGAGATCGGCCCGCATTTCGAAATAGCCATAGGTCTGCGAGAAGGTGTCGTGCGTCGTCAGTATGCCGGAAGTGTATTCGTAATTGTTGATCAGCGGCTTGATGTCGTCGGGCGCATGCGCCGCGGTTATGGTGAGCACGCCGCTTGCGACGCTGAACGGATGGACCGAGCTGGTCGGCGCATAATTGGCGTCGATATACCATTGCAGCTCGCCGTTCTGGGGCTGCGAGCTGCCGTTCTGCGCCCCCCACCAGAAATTGGAATCCCAGATGCCGCTCTGGCCGTTCCACAGCCTCAGCGTGTTGAAATCGTCGTTGAAGGACAGCGTCATGCCGGTCTTGTCGATCGGCAGCTCGAACTGCCCGGGCTGAAACTTGTCGATCGTGGTGTTGTGAAACACCAGCACCTCGCTCGAGCCGAGGTTCAGCTGCACGTTCGATCCCACCTGGACCATATTGGCGTGGACGGCCTCGAACGAGGTGAAAGCATAGCCGTTGAGGCGCACCGTGTCGGTCGCGCCGAAATCGGAGATCAGGTCGCTGCCATTGCCCTTGGTGATGATGAAGGTGTCGGCGCCGGCGCCGCCGATCAGGACGTCATTGCCCTTGCCGCCGTCCAGCGTCTGGCTGCCAGCGCCGCCCGTTATGATGTTGTCCTGACCATTGCCGAAGGCATAGTGGCCGTCGCCGGTGACGACGAGGTTCTCGAAATTCGCGGGCAGCTTGTAGCTCATCCAGGTATCGATCGTGTCGACGCCCGCGCCGTAGTTCTCGACCGCTTTGTTGATCGTCGAATAGAGATGGTAATAGTCGTCGCCCGCCCCGCCATACATGGTGACCTTGACGTTGGTGTCGCCCCAGAAGGAATCGTTGCCCGAGGTGCCGTAGCGGTAAGGCGCGCCTCCAGTCGCCGAGAACCAATGGGTGGAAGCGCCGGTATACGGAAGTGGAATGCCTTTGGCGTTGAGGACTGTGGTCATTCCGACACTCCTTGCGCGTGCTGCCTTGGTCGTTCGACAACCTTCGAGCGACCATTTCGGATCAACTCTTAAATTGATCCGTCGTTCAAGGGAATCATTCTATAGTACACCAAGGAGATCGTCGCCCATCATTTAATAGATAATGCCGAAGGCGTTAAGCTGATCCTAATACAACTTTGTAGGAGAGACTTACAATTTTAATAAATTGTGAGATCCGGGCCGAAAAGTTAGGCAACCTGTCAATGATGCATGCAATTTGACGCGACACGACCGCCTGCCTGAGGCGGCGGTCGAAGTCGCGGGCGGATGGCCGCGGGCAAAGGGCTCAAGAAAATTTGACAGGCTATGTCGGACCGGGTGAGGTTCACCCGTCCTTGGGGCATCGAACAACGAAACCACAAAGGATACCGAAGAGATGCCAAGCACCGTACGTTTGCACCGCGTTCTGACGACCAGCCCGGAGAAGGTCTACCGCGCATTCACAGAAGCCGACGCGCTGGCGAAATGGCTTCCGCCGAACGGCTTCACTTGCACGGTACACAGCTTCGACGCGAAAGTCGGTGGCGCCTTCAAGATGTCGTTCCGAAACTTCACGACGGGCGGCAGCCATTCCTTCGGCGGCGAATATCTCGAACTCGTTCCCGGCGAGCGCCTGCGCTACACCGACAGGTTCGACGACCCCAATTTGCCCGGCCAGATCGAAGTGACCGTGCTCCTGAAGAAAGTGTCGGTCGGCACGGAACTCGACATCACGCAGGCCGGCATTCCGGACGTTATTCCGGCTGAAGCCTGCTATCTCGGCTGGCAGGAGTCGCTGCGCAATCTGGCAAAGCTCGTCGAACCCGAGATCAATCAGTAGAGCCCATCGGATCGGCGGCGCCGCCCAGCCAGTCCGCGCCGCCGACAATGCCGAGCCGAGGACTCATCCCTCACGGCCCGGTGCAGATCGGCAACGGTTGCGGCGGCGGTGGCGGGTTGTCCTTGGCGTATTGCGCGATGATCGGCTCAAGGCTCTTTCGCGGCCAGAATTTCGGCTTGCCGATCTCCTTCAGGCAGGACGCATTCCAATAGGCGCCCGATTTACCAACGGCGGTGATGTCGCGCGATTCCGGGTAGATATAGAGCGTCGTCGGATTGCCCTTCACCATCGAAATGATCTGGTCGGCGTCGGACGGCGACCAGCTGGTGCAGCCATTGCTGCGGCCGCCAGCATAATCCACCAGCTTGCCGTATGGCACGAAGCCGTCATGGTCGGCATAGGAGCTGTTCGGGTTTTTGCGCAGGCACATGCCGCGCAACAGCCGCGCCGCGTGGCCACCGATCACCCGCTGCCTGGCATTCGCCGTCTCTCCCTCACCGTCGAACTGGATGAAGGTGCGCAGCAGCGCCTGGTCCTTTTTTGCGCCGATGCGGTAAAAACCCTTGAATGAGGTCTTTGCCTCGCCGGTCATATAGGCGCCGCCGGTCGTCAAGGACGAGTCCAGGGCATTGCCGAAGTTTTTCGCGCAGCGTTTGCCGTTGGAGAAATCGACCACGCCCTTCAGATTGCGGCCGCCGCCATGGCCCGACGAGATCGCCCTGAACGACTGCTTGGCCTCGCAAATGACGTAGTAGCGCCGCCCTAGCACGCCATTGCCGAGATCGCCGGGGCGCGTCGCATCCATGGCGAAATAGCAGCCATTGTGGACCGGGCCTTGCGCGACCTTTTTCAGGTAAAGCGCGCGCGCCCGCTCCAGCACCACTTGCGAAATCTCGCCGTCGTCATTGCCGACATGGGCCTGCAGCCAAGCCGGTATATCGGAGGACGCGGCAAAAGACCGGGCAGACATCGTCAAGGCGATGCCGGCGATGGCGAGGAGGCCAAAGACAAAGACAGCCAGAGATTTCAACCGCACCGGACAACCCTCCCGCCCGAACCGTTCTGCGATTCTCGGAAACCCATCATAAATCGTCGCGCGCCGATCGGCGAAACACATCTTGTTCAGAACCGCGCAAGCAAGTCAGGTAGCTGCCTGTTCGCCTTTCAGAGCGCCAGGCTGCCCTGTTCCGCCTCCGCGGCATTGGGGTCGCCCGGCGCCGTCGCCCAGGCGAGCTCGACCAGCGTCACCGTGCGGCGGCCGGTGCCGTCGAGCTGGCAGACGATGAGGCCCTGCTCCTCGATATAGGTGAGCAGCCGCCGGGCGCGCCGCAGCGAATGCGAGCCGTAGGCGCGCGCGATCGCCGCGTCGCTCGGGCACGGCCAGCCCTCCTTGGCGGCGCGGGCGATCATCATGAACACGCCCTGCATGTCCTCGGGCAGCAGCGAGGCGCGCACGGAAACGTCCTGCCAGGCGTCATCGCCTGCCATGTCTGCGCCGAGCCCGGCGCGGGCACGCGTCAGCATGCGACGGAATTCTGAGAGGTCCGGCACCACCGAAGCGAGGCCTTCGATGCGGCAGCGGACGACGAACTCCTGATAAAGCACGCCGATGACGCGGAAACCCGCATCGGGCTGCGCCAGGATGGCGCGCAGGACACGGTCCACCCGCTCTCGCCGCTCGGCCATATCCTCGGCGCTTACCGCCGGTTCCGCAGGTTCCGGGCGGATCTCCATCGCCGCCGATTTGGCCGCCATCAGCTGGTCGAGCAGCTCCGGCGACGCCATCCGGCGCGGCGCGCGCATCGTCTCGGGCGGCGGCGCCGCCAGGATGATGGCGCGCGCGTCTTCAAGCGCTGTTTCCGGCATTGCCATCAGCCGCGGCGTACCGTTGCGCGGGCTGGTCTCGGTCTGGCCGATGCGCACGCCCAGCGGACGGCGCGACAGCGCTGGGCCCAACGCCATGAAGTGCCCGCGCTCCAGGTCTCGAAACGCCTCGGCCTGACGCCGTTCCATGCCCAGAAGGTCGGCGGCGCGCGCCATGTCGATATCGAGGAAGGTACGGCCCATGAGGAAATTGGACGCCTCCGCCGCGACATTCTTGGCGAGCTTTGCCAGCCGCTGCGTGGCGATGATGCCGGCAAGGCCGCGCTTGCGGCCGCGGCACATCAAATTGGTCATGGCGCCGAGCGAGAGCTTTCGCGCCTCGTCGGACACTTCGCCGGCCACGGCGGGCGCGAACAGCTGCGCTTCGTCGACCACCACCAGCATCGGATACCAATGCTCGCGGGCAACCTCGAACAACCCGCCGAGAAAGGCAGCGGCGCGCCGCATCTGGTTCTCGGCATCGAGCCCTTCGAGATTGAGCACCGTGGAGACGCGGTGGATGCGCGCCCGCTCGCCGGCTGCTTGCAGGCCACGCTCCGTATGCTCCTCGGCATCGATGACCAGATGGCCGTAATGGTCGCCCAGCGAGACGAAATCGCCTTCCGGGTCGATGATGGTCTGCTGCACCCAGGGCGCGCTCTGCTCCAGGAGCCGGCGCAAAAGGTGCGATTTGCCGGAGCCGGAATTGCCTTGCACCAGAAGCCGGGTCGCCAGCAGCTCCTCAAGGTCGAGCGCCGCCGGCGCACCCGCCGTCGTCTGTCCCATCTCGATGGCTACGGTCATGTCACGACTCTCCTTGCGGACAGGGCTTATCAACCCGGCCGCGAGCCGTCGAGCGCGCCATGGCAACTCGCCCGCTGTTCCACACCTATGCTGCCAAAGCGCCACACATCAGCCCATCTGCCCAAAGGGAAGCACATCAAGCGGAGTTGACCGGCGGCAGAAGCGGCGCGTCCAGCCCGTCGAAGGGATCGCGCCAGGCATCGATGGCTTCGAGCCGGCGATACCAACCCAGAACAGAGGGATAGTCCGCCAGCGGCAGGCCGGCTGCATCGTTGAACGGCAAAAACGTCGCCATACGGAGATCGGCATAGGAGAGCGACTTGCCCACAAGCCATGGCCGCTTGGCGAGCTCCGCCTCGAGAATCGCTGCCGCGATGCGGAACTCCGCCAGCCCCTCCTCGACCTTGCCCTGGTCGACGGGCCCAATCCCGTAGCGCTGCTTGGTTCCGCGCTCGAAATGCACGATGTCGCAGGCCCGGACGAAATTCTCCTTGCCCCAGCTCAGCCAGCGGATCATGTCGGGTTGGTCATCGCCGCCGCGCCAGAAATCCGAACCCGCTTCGCGCGACAGAAGGCAGGCTATGGCGTCTGCTTCCCACAGGCTGCCGCCCGGCCATGCCAATATCGGCAGGGTAAGATTGGGATTGAGCTGACGAAACCGCTCAGCCTGCCCGGGCGCCATGGGTGCCGCAAACTCACACTCGACCTTGGCCTGCAGATGACGTGCAGTTGCAACCGCGAGGCGCGGATTGGGATTGCGGCTGAAGTACAGTTTCATGTCCCGTCCTGGACGCTGTGGGCTCGATCCTATCAAACACGCAAACGTGCCCTCCAGGCAATCTGGTCGGACCACGATTCCGCTGGCACACGCCGTCGTTCGGCGTATTATTTCCTTCGGGAGAGGGTTCTTGGCAGGAGGAAGCCATGAACGTAGTGCCGAGCGTACCTGTCATCGACGTGACAACCCAGAACCTTGTTTCCTCTGCGCTTTCCAGATTCCGCGCCGGCGATACCGTCTCGACCAGGGCGGCGCTCGACGCCATCCGCCGCATGGATCCAACCTGTGTCGACAGCGACGACGATCTCGTCGAACTCGTCGTCATGGCGGCAATTGGTAAGACCATGGCGGTTGTGTTCGACCACCGCTCCCGCTAGCCCTGTTGGACGAACCTGTCCCGTTCAACTCGCTTGAGCTCGAGTGGGTTCGGTTGGCGAGCTTTTACAGCTGCAGCCCGGAAGCGGACGTCTTCGTGCGCGAAGGCCGGCAATAGCATAAGCGGGTAAACCTCAGATCCCCAAGGGATGTGGCATGTAGCCGACGAAGCCGCCGATCTTCCAGTGGCCCGCCACCTTCCTGCAAAAATACAGCGTCTGCCATTTCAGCTTGTCGACGCTGCCATCGGCCTTGGCCACCGAGCCGTTGAACTTCTTGTGCAGCACGGCGCGGTCGCCATCGACATCGATGTCGCGCATGTTGGTGACGCGAAACAGCGCCTCGCGCAGCGGCTCGGCGAATCTGGCCGCCGCCGTCTCCTTGGCCTGGCGCAGCCATTCGTCGCGATAGACGGCAAGGCTCGGGAATTGCAGACGCCAGGCGTCGGCATCGCTGAGGAAATGCGCATGCATGCCGAAGAAGCTGTCGGCGAGGAAATCATCCTCGACCATCGACCAGTCCTGACCGATAAAGGCGTCGATGTCGCGCCGCACCAACATTTCCCAGAGCGCGTGGCGATCGGCATCGCCCTCTGGAAACGGGTTCTTGTCGAAGGTCATTGAAATCTCCTGTCGGGAAAATGCGACGCGCAAGATGCTGGCGAGCCTGCGATAAAGCAACACGCGTTTGGAAAAATGCTGCTTTCCAAAAAGCCCCCTATGAGGATCACCGGGACAGGCGTAGAGCGGTCGTCGAAAACGGGGCGCGGCCCGCCATTCTGAACAGGAGTTTCCTTTGCCTAAAGAGTGTTTTGGAACATCCCACGTGCCGCTGTCGCCGGCCGTGCGCGCCGGGGATTTCGTCTACATCTCAGGCCAGGTGCCGGTCGACAGCGACCGCATCGTGGTCAAGGGCGGCATCACCGAGCAGACCGAGCAGGTGCTGCAGAATGTGAAGGCGGCACTCGCGCTGGCCGGTTGCACCATGGACGATGTCGTCAAGACCACGGTCTGGCTCGAGGACGCGCGCGACTTCGGCGCCTTCAATGCCGTCTACGCCAAGCACTTCCCGAAGAATCCGCCGGCCCGCACCACGGTCGAATCGCGGCTGATGATCGACATCAAGATCGAGGTCGAAGCCGTCGCCTACCGGCCGGTTTGACCAGCCGGGGCATGATCCCGAAAAGTGGAGACGGGGTTTTCTCGGACAAACGGAAACCGTTTTGTCCAGAGATCATGCCCCAAAACGAAGAGAGGCAGGCGCCGATGCAGTTCGATCTCCTGATCAAGGGCGGCCGCCTGATCGATCCGGCCTCGGGCCTGGACGCGCCGCGCGATGTCGCCGTTGCGGGCGGACGCATCGTGGCCATCGAGGCGGCGATCGATGCCGAGCACGCCACCAAGATAGTCGACGCTCGTGATTGCATCGTCACGCCCGGCCTCATCGATTTGCATAGCCATGTCTATTGGGGCGGCACCTCGCTGGGCGTCGACGCCGACCGGCTGGCGGCCAAGAGCGGCACCACGACCTTCATCGATGCCGGCAGCGCCGGCGCCGGCAATTTTCTGGGCTTTCGCCGCCATGTCATCGAGCGCTCGAAGGTGCGCATCCTGGCCTATGTCAACATCTCCTTTGCCGGCATATTCGGCTTCTCGCAAAGCGTCTCTGTCGGCGAATGCAGCGATCTCAGGCTCTGCGAGCCACGCGAGACGGTGGCCGCGGTGCGCGAGCACGCCGGTGTCGTCGTCGGCGTAAAAGTGCGCTCCGGCAAGCATGCCGGCGGCACCAGCGGCATCGCGCCGGTGGACCTCGCGCTGGAAGCCGCCGACCGGGCCGGCCTGCCGCTGATGGCGCATATAGACGAGCCGCCGCCCGGCCGTTCCGAGGTGCTGCCGCGCCTGCGCAAGGGTGACATCCTCACGCACTGTTTTCGCCCGTTCCCCAACGCGCCGGTCTTCGCCTCCGGCGCGGTGCGGCCGGACATGCGGCTGGCCCGCGAACGCGGCGTCATCTTCGACATCGGCCACGGCATGGGATCGTTCGACTTCGCCGTGGCGAAAGCGATGCTGGCCGAGGGCCTCGCGCCCGACGTCATCTCCAGCGACGTGCATCTCTATTGCGTCGACGGTCCGGCCTTCGACATACTGGTCTGCATGTCGAAGCTAATGGCGCTGGGCATGCCGCTGGTCGAGGTGCTGCGCGCCGCCACGCAAAGGCCAGCCGAGGCGATCGCCAGGCCGGAGCTTGGGACGCTGAAAGTTGGCGGTGTCGGCGATGTCGCGGTGCTGAGACTGCGCCCCGGGCGCTTTACCTTCGTCGATGCGGTCGGTGCGGCGCTGATCGCGGATCAGCGGCTGGTCTCAGAAGGCATTGTTATCGGCGGTGTCTGGTGGCCGAACGAAGCGCCCGACCACAACGAGACCGAGCGCTTCGCGCCGCATGCGGCACATACGCATGTCGAGGTCGCGGCACGGCATTTCGGGCGTGGATAATCTCCCTCCTTGAGGGGGAGATGGCCGGCAGGCCAGAGGGGGTCGGTTCGACCGGACGCGACCTTCCTTGCCGAGAATGAAGGTCAGCGCTCCACGCGTGGCGACCCCCTCTGTCGCCTTCGGCGACATCTCCCCCTCGAGGGGGGAGGAGATCGCTAGCGCCCTGCGTTACTCACCGCCCCAAACACCGGCGTCGCAATCCCTTCCATCCGCGCCTTGATCTGCAGCGCCACATATTTCGAGTAAAACCGCGACAGCGCCAGATTGCCGCCGTGGAACCACAGCGCGTCCTGCGCCGTCGGCTTCCACATGTTGCGCAGCTCGCCTTGCCAAGGACCGGGATCGCCCTTGACGCCGGAGCCGAGGCCCCAGCATGGCCCGACCTTGTCGGCGACCTCGCGCGAGACGATGGCCGCCACGGTCTCGTTCATCGACTGGTAGCCGGTACAGGCGACGATCGCATCGACGGCCAGCTCGCTGCGGTCGTCGAACAGGATGCCGGTCGGCGTCAATGAACTGATGCCGACGCCGCTCTTCACTTTGATCTCGCCATTGATGATCAGTTCGCAGGCGCCGACATCGATGTAGTAGCCGGAGCCGGTGCGGTAGGCCTTCATCAACAGCCCGGTCTCGTCCTCCCCGAAATCGATGGCGAAGCCGGCGGCGCGTAGCTGGTCGTAGAAGTCTGCGTCGCGTGCCTTGATCACCTCGTAAAGATCCCGCTGGCCCTTGGGTACAAGCGCGAACGGCGTGGACGCGACGATCAGGTCGGCCTTGTCGGTGCTGATGCCGCGCGCCAAAGCCTTTTCCGAGAAGATCTCGAAGCCGACTTCCATCAGAGTGTCGGATTTCACCACTGTCGTCGGCGACCGCTGGATCATGGTGACGTCTGCGCCGCTCTCCCAGAGGTCGACGCTGACATCGTGCCCCGAGCTTGCCGCGCCGATGACAGCGACACGTCTGCCGCGGAATTTCTCGCCGCTTGCATACTGGCTGGAATGCAGGAGTTCGCCCTTGAAGGTCTCGGCGCCGGGCAGCGCGATCTGGCGTGGCGGGCCATAGGCGCCGGTGGCAAAGACAATGTGCTTCGGCTTCAGCGTGATCTGCCGGCCGACGCGGTCGACCACCACAGTCCACACCTTCTCGGCCTCGTCATAGCTGGCGCTGAGGCATTTGGTGGCGACCCAGTAGTTGAGCTCCATCACCCTGGTGTACATCTCCAGCCAGTCGCCCATCTTGTCCTTGGGCGTGAACACCGGCCAGTTCTCCGGGAACGGAATGTAGGGCAGATGGTCGTACCAGACCGGATCGTGGAGCACGAGCGAGCGATAACGGTTGCGCCAGGAATCGCCGGGGCGCGCATTTTTCTCGATGATGATGGTGGGCACACCGAGCTGCCTCAGCCGCGCGCCGAGCATGATGCCGCCCTGCCCGCCGCCGATCACCAGGCAATAGGGCTGCTCGGTGGCGCCGAGGTCGCGCGTCTCGCGCGCCCGCGCCTCCGCCCAGGTTTCGCGCTTCGGATCGGCCTTGTGACGGATACCAAGCGGCCGCGCCGGTCCCTTTTGTTCCTCGAACCCCTTGAGCTCACGCACCGCCGTGAACAAGGTCCGGCAGCGGCCGTCCGTAAGGCGCACAATCCCTTCGCCCCGCGCGACCGCCGTTTCGAACGTGAACCAGGCCTCGACGGTGCCCTCATCCGAGGTCGCCTCGCCGGACAGCGTCCAGTGTGAGGGCTTCGTTTCCGCCAGCGTCGCTTGCAGCATGTCGCGGATCTCATCGCGGCCTTCCATCGTGGTGATGTTCCAGGTGAAAGCCAGCAGATCGCGCCAGTAGCAATCCTCGACGAACAGGTTGGCGGCCGCCTCGGCGTCATCAGCTTCCAGCGCCCGTGCAAGCGCGCAAAGCCATGTCGCCGCCTGTTTCGATGGTGCCATGTCGAGCATCTGTTTTTCCCTCGTTTTGCGTTCCCATTGTTTCGAAAGACGGAGCCGCCGCAAGAGGGGTCGCGATATCATGGCGTCGGTTTCTAGCGGCCCGGAACGGAGCCATCTCCCGGAAATCTTTATAGGAATTTTATATCTTTCCTCCCGGCCCCGTCTCGAACCTTTATGGCGATCGGGTCCATATTCCATCTCGAGCAAAACGCTGCGGACGCCGTGACCCCAGAGTTACGGCGGGCCGTTCTCATGGAATTTCTGGCTCGCCAGTCGCTGGCGCCAAATACAAGCAGAAGCAAGGACCAACACAAATGGACATCGTCGTCATCGGGATCGAGGTTTTGTTCTTCGGTCTTTCCCTCGCCTACATCAAAGCTTGCGACGCTCTTTAAGCGGAAGGATCGCACCATGCTTGTCGATTACATCCTCGGTGGCGGCGTGACCTTGTTCCTGCTCGTCTACCTGACATACGCCCTCGTTCGCCCAGAACGCTTCTGAAGCAAGGCACGGAAACCCATGACACTCAACGGATGGATACAGATCCTGGTTTATTGCGGGATCGTCGTTTTGCTGGTGAAGCCGCTCGGCGGCTACATGTACCGCGTCTTCAATGGCGATCGCACCTTTCTCTCGCCCATACTCGGGCCCGTTGAGCGCGGCCTCTACCGCATTTCGGGAACCAGCGAGCGCGAGGAGCAGCACTGGACGACCTACGCGGCAGGAATCATCTTCTTCAGCCTTGCCAGCTTCCTGGTGCTGTACTTTCTGCAACGCCTGCAGGGCGTCCTGCCTTACAATCCGGCCGGGATGGCATCGGTCGAACCCAATCTCGCCTTCAACACTGCCGTCAGCTTCGTCACCAACACCAACTGGCAGAATTACGGCGGCGAAAGCACGTTGTCCTACCTCGTGCAGATGGCCGGCCTGACTGTTCAGAACTTCATGTCCGCCGCCGTCGGCATTGCCATTGCGGTGGCGCTGATCCGCGGCTTCGCCCGCGCCTCGGCCAAATCGATCGGCAATTTCTGGGTCGATATGACCCGCTGCACGCTCTACATCCTGCTGCCGCTCAGCATCGTGCTCACCCTTGTCTATGTCTGGCTCGGCATGCCGCAGACGCTCGGGCCTTATGTCGACGCCACCACGCTGGAGGGCGCCAAGCAGACGCTCGCCCTTGGGCCGGTCGCCTCGCAGGTCGCCATCAAGATGCTCGGCACCAATGGCGGCGGCTTCTTCAACGCCAATGCCGCGCATCCTTTCGAAAACCCCGACGCCATCTCCAACATGATCCAGATGGTGACGATCTTCGCGCTGGGTGCTGCACTCACCAACGTCTTCGGCCGCATGGTCGGCAACCAGCGCCAGGGCTGGGCGATCCTGGCCACGATGGGTGTGCTGTTCATCGCTGGCGTCGTTATCTGCTACTGGGCGGAAGCCGCGGGCAATCCGCTGGTCCATGCGTTGGGCGTCGACGGCGCCAACATGGAAGGCAAGGAGAGCCGCTTCGGCATTGCCGCTTCGGCACTATTCGCCGTCATCACCACGGCTGCGAGCTGCGGTGCGGTGAACGCCATGCATGACTCGTTCACAGCACTTGGCGGCCTGATCCCGATGCTCAACATGCAGCTCGGCGAAGTCATCGTCGGCGGCGTCGGCGCCGGCTTCTACGGCATCGTCATGTTCATCGTCATCACCGTGTTCGTCGCCGGCCTGATGGTTGGCCGCACGCCCGAATATCTCGGCAAGAAGATCGAGGCCAAGGAGGTCAAGATGGCAATGCTCGCCATCCTCGCTCTGCCGTTGGTCATGCTGGTCTTCACGGCAATAGCGGTCGTGCTGCCAAGCGCCGTCGCCTCGATGGCCAATGGCGGTCCGCATGGCTTCTCCGAGGTTCTTTATGCCTACACTTCGGCGGCGGCCAACAACGGCTCGGCCTTTGGCGGCCTTTCCGGCAACACGCCCTGGTACAACGTCACGCTCGGCATCTCCATGTGGGTGGGTCGCTTCTTCGTCATCATTCCAGCGCTTGCCATTGCCGGCTCGCTAGCGACGAAGAAGACGGTTCCGGCTTCCGCCGGCACCTTCCCGACCGACGGCCCGCTGTTCGTCGGCCTGCTCGTCGGCGTCATCCTGATCGTCGTCGGCCTGACCTTCTTCCCGGCACTGGCGATCGGACCGATCGTCGAGCACCTGGCTGCCATCAACGGCCAGACATTCTGAGGCTTGTCATGTCCTGGTTCTACCCAAAACGCATGAAGGCCCGGCCGCGAGCCGGCCCACGAGCCGGCAATGAGGGGGAGGAAACGCCCCCTCCCTTCCCCGGCGTGTCCACCTTCCTCGGCATTGCGGCAGTCATGATCGTGATCTGGCTGCTGGCCTATGGTCCGCCGCCCCTCTTTTCGGCATCCGATCGGTCGGTGCCGGCCAACAGTTCAGATACTGGAGCCACCAAATGAGCCAGTCCAAATCCGCGAGCATCATGGATGCCCGCATCCTGTGGCCGGCCATCGGCGGCGCCTTCAGGAAACTCGACCCCCGCACGCTGGTCAGGAACCCGGTGATGTTCGTCGTCGCCATCGTCTCGCTTCTTACCACGGTCCTGTTCGTCAAGGATCTCGCCACCGGCGGCGGCGATTTCGGCTTTACGCTGCAGATCATCATCTGGCTGTGGTTCACCGTGCTGTTCGCCAACTTCGCCGAGGCCGTCGCCGAAGGCCGCGGCAAGGCGCAGGCCGATTCGCTGCGCAAGGCGCGCACCGAAACCCAGGCCAAGCTGCTTGCCGGCGAAGACCGCTCCAGGTTCAAGCTGGTGCCCGGCACCAGCCTGAAGGTTGGCGACATCGTGCTGGTCGAAGCCGGCGACATCATCCCGTCCGACGGTGAAGTGATCGAAGGCGTGGCCTCGGTCAACGAGGCGGCAATCACCGGCGAGTCCGCACCCGTCATTCGCGAATCCGGCGGCGACCGTTCGGCGGTCACCGGCGGCACGCAGGTTCTGTCCGACTGGATTCGCGTGCGCATATCAGCCGCCTCCGGCCACACCTTCCTCGACCGCATGATCTCGCTGGTCGAGGGTGCCTCGCGCCAGAAGACGCCCAACGAGATCGCGCTCAACATCCTGCTCCTCGGCATGACGCTGATCTTCGTGCTGGCCACCGCCACGATCCCGAGCTTTGCCTCCTATTCCGGCGGCTATATCCCGGTGACGGTGCTGGTCGCGCT
The DNA here is from genome assembly GCF_040324035.1 of Mesorhizobium sp. M0016. Lineage (NCBI taxonomy): Bacteria > Pseudomonadati > Pseudomonadota > Alphaproteobacteria > Hyphomicrobiales > Phyllobacteriaceae > Mesorhizobium > Mesorhizobium sp. M0016. The sequence continues at coordinate 71,748 of NZ_JAMYVM010000004.1, forward strand.
GTTCGTCACCTTGATCCCGACCACCATCGGCGCCCTGCTGTCGGCCATCGGCATTGCCGGCATGGACCGCCTGGTGCGCTTCAACGTGCTGGCCATGTCCGGCCGTGCCGTCGAAGCGGCGGGCGACGTCGATACGCTTTTGCTCGATAAGACCGGCACCATCACGCTCGGCAACCGCCAGGCCACCGAATTCCGCCCGGTCAAGGGCGTCACCGAACAGGAACTGGCCGATGCCGCGCAGCTCGCCTCGCTCGCCGACGAGACGCCTGAGGGACGCTCGATCGTCGTGCTGGCCAAGGAGAAATACGCCATCCGCGCCCGTGACATGGCAACCTTGCATGCCAGCTTCGTGCCCTTCACCGCGCAGACCCGGATGAGCGGCGTCGACATCGATGGCTCGTCGGTGCGCAAGGGCGCCGTCGATTCGGTTCTCGCCTATGTCAGCCAGTCGACATCGGCCACTCACGGCACGCGCCCCGGCAGCGACACCGTCAAGGATCTCCAGGCGATCGCCGACGAGATCGCCAAGTCGGGCGGCACGCCGCTGGCCGTCGAGCGTGACGGCCGCCTGCTCGGCGTCGTCCACCTCAAGGACATCGTCAAGGGTGGTATCCGCGAGCGCTTTGCCGAACTGCGCAAAATGGGCATCCGCACCGTGATGATCACCGGCGACAATCCGATGACTGCGGCGGCGATCGCAGCCGAAGCCGGCGTCGACGATTTCCTCGCCCAGGCCACGCCCGAGGACAAGCTGAAGCTGATCCGCGACGAACAGGCCAAGGGCAAGCTGGTCGCCATGTGCGGTGACGGCACCAACGACGCGCCGGCCTTGGCGCAGGCCGACGTCGGCGTCGCCATGAACACCGGCACGGTTGCCGCCCGCGAGGCCGGCAACATGATCGACCTCGATAGTGACCCGACCAAGCTGATCGAGATCGTCGAGATCGGCAAGGCGCTGCTGATGACGCGCGGCTCGCTGACGACCTTCTCGATCGCCAACGACGTCGCCAAATACTTCGCCATCATCCCGGCCATGTTTGCCGTCTTCTACGTTGCGCCGGGACATACAATCGGCCCCCTGCAAGCGCTCAACATCATGCACTTGGCGACGCCGCAGAGCGCCATCCTGTCGGCCATCATCTTCAACGCGCTGATCATCATCGCTCTGATCCCGCTGTCGCTGAAAGGCGTCAAATACCGCGCCATCGGCGCCGGCGCGCTGCTCAGCCGCAACCTGCTGGTCTACGGCCTCGGCGGCATCATCGTTCCCTTCGCCGGCATCAAGGCGATCGACATGATCGTCACCGGCCTCGGCCTCGCTTAAGGAAATACGTCCATGCTCACTCAGATAAGACCCGCTGTTATCATGATCGTCTTTTTCACCGTTTTGACCGGCCTGATCTATCCCCTGGGCATGACCGGCATCGCCCAGGCGCTGTTTCCGCACCAGGCCAATGGCAGCTTGATCGAGAAAAACGGCACGGTCATCGGCTCCGAACTGATCGGCCAGGGCTTTGCCGACGACAAGTATTTCCATGGCCGCCCCTCGGCTGCCGGCGACGGATACAACGCCGCAGCGTCCAGCGGCTCCAATCTCGGTCCAACCAACCCCAAGCTGATCGACCGCATCAAGGGCGATGTTGCAAAGCTGAAGGCGGAGAACCCGAACCGGCCGGTGCCGATGGATCTGGTGACGACGTCCGGCAGCGGCCTCGATCCCGCCATCAGCCCGGACGCCGCCTATTTCCAGGTCGCTCGGGTGGCTAAGGCCAGGGGCTTCGACGAAGCCAAGGTCAAGGCGCTTGTCGACAGCCATGTCGAAGGCCGCGAACTCGGCTTCCTCGGCGAGCCGGTCGTCAATGTGCTGGCGCTCAACCTGGCACTGGACGATACCAAGCAGTGAGAGACAATCTCTGAAGCCAGGGGCCGGGGATCGACACGATCCTCGGCGCCGTTCATGATCGAGCCTGATGCCGGACGCCAGAAGCAACGATACCAGACCCTCTCCGGACGCGCTGCTCGAGCATGCGGAACGGGAAGAGCGCGGCCGTCTGCGGATATTTCTCGGCGCTGCCCCCGGCGTCGGCAAGACCTATGAAATGCTGATGGCCGGCCGCGCCAGGCTGGCTGACGGCGTCGACGTAGTGGTCGGCGTCGTGGAGACCCACGGCCGCAAGGAAACACTGGCGCTGGTCGAAGGCTACGAGGTGATCCCGCGCCAGAAGGTCGACTACAGAGGCCGCGTGCTGGACGAGATGGACATCGATGCCATTCTCGCCCGCCGGCCGGCGCTGGTGCTCGTCGACGAACTCGCCCACACCAATGCGCCCGGCAGCCGCCACCCCAAGCGCTATCTCGACGTCCAGGAAATCCTGACGCGCGGCATCGATGTCTACACCACGCTCAACATCCAGCATGTCGAGAGCCTGAATGACGTGGTGGCGCAGATCACCCGGGTCAGGGTGCGCGAAACGGTCCCGGACTCCATCATCGACCAGGCCGATGACATCGAGATCATCGACCTCACGCCCGACGACCTGATCAAGCGGCTGAAAGAGGGCAAGGTCTATTTCCCCAACACTGCCCAGCGCGCAGTCGAAAACTATTTCTCGCCGGGCAATCTGACCGCGCTTCGGGAATTGGCGCTGCGCCGCACCGCCCAGCGCGTCGACGAGCAGTTGCTCAACCACATGCAGTCGCACGCGATTCCCGGCCCTTGGGCGGCGGGCGAAAGGGTGCTCGTCTGCGTCGATGCGCGTCCGGGCGGAGCGTCTCGTGTCCGCTATGCGCGCCGGCTGGCCGACCGGCTGCGCGCACCGTGGACGGCGCTGCATGTCGACACGCCGCGTTCGGCCGCCATGTCGGAGGAAGACAAGGACCGGCTGGCCACGCTCTTGCGCCTGGCCGAGCAGCTCGGCGCCGAGGTGACGACCATTCCGGGCCAGAACGTCGCCCAGGACATCGTCCGCCACGCCACAGTGAACAATTTCACCCATATCGTCGTCGGCAGGCCGACCCGCTCGCGCTGGCGCGAACTGATCGAGGGTTCGCTCACCTACGATCTGATCCGCAATGCCGGCGATATCAGCGTCCATGTCATTTCAGGAACGGAGCGCGACAACGAGGCCACGTCGAGGGTCAAGGCGGCGGCCGAGCAGACGCCATTTCAAATCTGGCCTTATCTTTTCTCGACCGTCTATGTCGCCGGCGCGCTTGCCGTCAGCGCCGTCCTCGATCAGTTCCTCGACGTTCGCAACCTTGCCAGCGTGCTGCTGCTGGCGGTGCTGACATCGGCAGTGACCTTTGGCCTGTGGCCGGCGCTGTACGCCTGTTTCCTCAGCGCCATTGCCTTCAACTTCTTCTTTCTCGAGCCGCGCTACACGATGACGATCCGCGATCCGGAGAGCATCGTTGCCTTCGCCGTCTTCCTCGTCGTTGCCGTCATCGCCAGCAATCTGACGGCGCGTGTGCAGCGTCAGGCAGCCGCCGCCCGTTCACGCGCCCGGGCGACCGAGGACATCTACCTCTTTTCCAAGAAACTCGCCGGCGCGGGCACGCTCGACGACGTTTTGTGGGCCACCGCGTTCCAGATCGCCTCGATGCTGAAGCTGCGCGTGGTGCTGCTTTTGCCGGAAGAAGGCACGATCACCGTCAAGGCCGGTTATCCCCCCGACGACACGCTGGCCGAGGCCGACATCGCGGCTGCACGCTGGGCTTGGGAACACAACCGGGCTGCCGGCCGTGGCGCCGATACCCTGCCCGGGGCAAAACGGCTCTACCTGCCCTTGCGGACCGGCCGTACCGCCATCGGCGTCGTCGGCCTCGACAATGACAAGCAGGGGCCGCTGTTGACGCCCGAGCAACAGCGCCTGCTCGACGCGCTGGCCGACCAGGCGGCGGTTGCCATCGAGCGCATCCAGCTGGTCGCCGATGTCGATCGCGCCAGGCTGGCGGCCGAGGCCGACCGCTTGCGCTCGGCACTGCTGACGTCGATCTCGCATGATCTGAAGACGCCGCTGGCGGCCATCATGGGCGCGGCCGGCACGCTCAGGGAATTTGCGCCGGCACTGCCCGAGAACGATCGGGCCGAGCTGCTGACCACCGTGCTCGACGAGTCCGAACGGCTGAACCGCTTCATTGCCAATCTGCTCGACATGACCAAGATTGAATCCGGCGCCATGGAGCCGAATTTTGCTCTCCACTATGTCGGCGATGTCGTCGGCTCGGCCTTGCAGCGGGCGCGCAAGATCACTGCCGGGCACAAGACCGAGGTTGATATTCCGGCCGACCTGCCGATGCTGAAGCTTGATCCCGTGCTGTTCGAACAAATGCTGTTCAATCTGCTCGACAATGCCGCGAAATACGCGCCACAGGGATCGACAATCCGGCTGCAGGGCTGGGCCGACAATGGCTCCGTCGCGCTGCAGATCATGGATGAGGGACCGGGCATTCCGTCCGCCGACCTGGAGCGCGTCTTCGACAGCTTCTACCGGGTGCGCAAGCGCGATCAGGTCCAGGCCGGCACCGGGCTCGGCCTGTCAATCTGCCGGGGCTTCATCGAGGCGATGGGCGGCACGATCATGGCGGCGAACCGCAGCGATCGCCCGGGCGCAGTCTTCACAATCCGCATGCCGAGGTTGGTACAATCGTCCGATACGGACGTATCAGGTGTGGACGAGCAAGCATCTGGTGATCCGGCATGACAAATTCCAACGTCAGCATACTGGTCGTCGATGACGAGCCGCCGATCCGCAAACTGCTGCGCGTCGGCCTCGGCAGCCAGGGTTATGCGGTCAGCGAAGCGCCCAACGCCAACGCTGCGATCGAACTCGTCGATGCACAAAAGCCGGATCTGATCCTGCTCGATCTCGGCCTGCCCGGCATGGGCGGCCTCGACCTCCTGCGCAAATGGCGCGGCGACGGCCTCGACGTGCCCGTGGTCATCCTGTCCAGCCGCACCGACGAAGCCGGCATCGTCGCGGCGCTCGAACTCGGCGCTGACGACTACATCACCAAGCCGTTCGGCATGAACGAGCTGGTCGCCCGCATCCGCGTCGCGCTGCGCCACAAATTCCACCAGCAGGGCGAAAAGCCGGTGTTCCACACCGGCGATCTCAGCGTCGACCTGGTCAAGCGCATCGTCAAGGTCGAAGGCAAGGAGATAAAGCTCTCCCCCAAGGAGTACGACATATTGCGCATTATGGTGCAGCATGCCGGCAAGGTGCTGACCCACCATTTCCTTCTGAAGCAGGTGTGGGGCGATTCGACCGACGTGCAGTATCTCAGGGTCTATGTCCGCCAGCTCCGGCAGAAGATCGAAAAATCACCCGACCAGCCGCGCTACATCACCACCGAGACCGGCGTGGGGTACCGGCTGCGCGAGGTTGAGTAGCCGCGCGCTCGCTGCTCAGTCCGCCGAGAGTTCCGCGGTCCGTGCCAGTGCGCCGCCGAATCCGTTGAGCGGGATGGTGAAACTCACCGCTTGACCGGTGTCGGCCGCGAAGGCGTCGATCTTCAGCGTGGTGGCTGCCTTGAGCAGCGGCGTGACGCTGGCATCGAACGCCACCGGCACCAGGCAGCCGACGGCCTGGCAGGTGTTGAACGGCAGGCTGCCTTCCAGCTTCTGGTCGTCGATGGTCAGGCTGACGCCTTTGGCGAGCGCCAGGCCGAACGGCAGCGCCAGCGTTCCGGCGGCATCCTCGCCGCTCTTGCTCGACAGCTCGATGGCCAGCAGGCGCTGGTTGGACTGCTTGTTGAACTGCTGATGCGACAGGCTGCAAACCTTGGCCGTGCCGGTTACCTGGCAATTGACCGTCCAGTCGCCATGTGTCTCGGACAGCGCCGAGGCGCCGCCAGGCAATGTCGGGCCGGCAGCAGGGGCGGGCGCTGCGGCGGCAGGCGCCGCCTTGTCGGTCTTGGTTTGCGCCGCGACTGCCACCGGGCCAAGAATACAGATGCTGCCCAGTAGCGCCGCGAAATATACTTGCCTGCTTTTCATCAATATGCTCCCGATTGTGCCTCGAGTCAGCCGCGATTGAGCCCGAGATCCGCGCCCGATAGAGCGGTCAATCGATCTTTTCTGTCAAGTGCGGCAGGCCGCATCCTCAGGGATTTCGCCAACCCGTGGCAGATCGGCCAATGGCAGACCGGCCCATGGCAGATCGAGACGAACGCCCTATATAGAGAGGAGGTTATATCTGTACGGGAATGAACTGATGTCGACGCTTCGCCTATCGACAGTTCTCATGTCGGCAATGCTGGCGGCGGCAACGCTCGCCGGCATCATGCAATCTGCTGCGGCTCAGTCCGTCAATCCCAGCGCCAACCGGCTGATCCAGCAGAACCAGCTGCAGCAATTGCGCAACAGCCTGCAGCGGCAGCAGTTCCAGCAACAGCAGCAGCAATATCGCGAGCAGGACCGTCGGATCGTGCCGCAGCCGCGCCCCGAAGTGCCCGTCGTCCGGCAAGCTTGTCCGATTCAGATCGTCAACAACCAGATTGTGCGTGTTTGCCGTTGATATCGGTCGCCTGCGATTTACTTAGTCGACTTATTTACTAAAAATGCCATTGCCTCGCGGGCATATCAGGGGTTTGCAGGCGGCGTGCGGCTGTGCGCCCGCCCACCGGATTTCAGCACATGGCGACGACGAAGAAAAAGGCGGTACGCAAGGCAAGGCGAGGCGAACGCATTCGCCAGGTCGCCGCCATTCCCTTTCGTCTGGACGTTTCAGGCAATTTCGAAGTGATGCTGGTGACGTCGCGAGCGACGAAGCGCTTTATCGTGCCCAAGGGCTGGCCGATGAAAGGAAAGAGCGGGCGCAAGGCCGCCACCATCGAGGCGCGCGAAGAAGCCGGCGTGCTCGGCAAGACCCGCAAGGCGCCTGCCGGCAGCTATTCCTACTGGAAACGGCTGGAGCACAATTTTGTGCGCGTCGACGTCGTCGTCTATCTGTTGGAGGTGTCCGAGGAACTGGCCAACTGGCAGGAGGCCAAGAGCCGCCAGCGGGCATGGCTCAAGCCGCAGGACGCGGCGTTGCTCATCGATGAGCCGGATCTCTCGACGCTGATGGCCAACCTGGCGCCGCCTCAGCCGGCAGTGCCGGACCCGGCCTGACCAACCTCACTTGCCCTCGTCCCCTTCAGCGGGACCCTCATCCCCCTCAGCGGGAAATGGCCGCAGCGGCGTGCCCGTATAGGCCCACAGCCATTCGCGCGGCAGCGGCCCTTTGTTGCGCTCGCTTTGCTGCGACTGTTCCCATGCATGCGCCAGGATGCCGACCGAGCGCGAGAGCACGAACAGGCCGCGCGTCAACGGCGGCGGAAAGCCGAGCTCGCCATAGATGACGGCGGTGGCGCCGTCGATGTTGAGCGGTATTTTCTTCCCCTTGCGCCGTGCCACCTCTGATTCGACGGCCTCGGCGATGTCGGCAAAGCGTCCGCTGACGACGCCGCGCGCGGCAAACTCGCGCGTCACTGCGATCAGGCGCGGCGCGCGCGGATCGACCGGGTGGAAGCGATGGCCAAATCCCGGCACATAGCCTTTCTCCTCGGCGAAGAAACGGTCGAGCCGTGCGGCTACGGCTTGGTCCAGCGCAACACCCTGGTCAAGTGCCACGGCAATGTCGCCATAGAAGGACAGCGCCTGTTCGCCGGCGCCGCCATGCACGTCACCCAGCACGTTGACGGCGGACGCCATGGCGCTGTTGATGCCGACGCCGCAGGTGATGGCCATGCGTGCAATGGCGATCGACGGCGCCTGCGGCCCGTGGTCGACGGCCGCCCCCAGCGCAATGCCGAGCAGCGCCGCCTGCTCCTTGCTCGGCAATTCGCCGCGCAGCATCAGCCAGATCGTTGCCGGGAAGCTGACGCGGCCGATCAGCTCCTGGATTTCATAGCCGCGCAGCCGGATGATGCCGGGGCTCATCTCGATGATGCCGGTCTGCCACCACTCCTCGCCGCGCTCGCGGCCGGTTTTTCTCTCGCTCACGCGCTTCTCCTGGCGCGCGGCGGCAGGGTGGAAAAAACCTCGTCCATATGCTCACCCAGCACCGGTGGCGGCAGGACCGGCAAGGGTGCCGCGCCATCGACCATGAAGCCGCCGCGCACCACGGTCAGCGGCTGCGCCATGCCGGGCAGACCCTGGAAACGCGTGGTCATGTCGCGCTCGACGACCTGGCGCTCGCCAAGCACTTGGGGGATCGTCAGCACCCGGCCCGCCGGCACGCCGGCGCGGTTGAATTTTTCCTCCCAGGCTGCGGCCGAGGCGCTCGCCAAAGCCGTCTCGATCAGCACCTTCAGCACAGCGCGGTTCTGCTTGCGCGTCTCGCGCTCGGCAAAGCGCGGATCGTCGGCCAGTTCCGGCTGGCCGATCAGCCGGCAAAGCGTGACGAACTGCTCCTGCTTGTTGGCGGCGATGTTGAGCAGGCCGTCGCCGGTGCGAAACGCGCCGGAGGGCGCAGCCGTCATGTTCTCATTGCCCATCGGCTGCGGCTCGACGCCGGCGGTCAGATAGTTGGACACCGGCCAGCCCAGCGCCGACAGCGTGCATTCGAGCATCGAGACATCGAGAAACGCGCCCTCGCCCGAGGTCTTCTGCTTGACCAGCGCCGCGGCAATGGCGAAGGCCCCGACCAGCCCGCCCAGCGTGTCGGCGACGGGATAGCCGACCCGCAAGGGTGCTGTCTCCGGCGTGCCGGTGATGCTCATGATGCCGGACAGCCCCTGGATGATCTGGTCGTAGGCCGGATTGTCGCGCATCGGCCCGCTCTGGCCGAAACCGGATATGGCGCAATAGACGAGACCGGGGCGGACCGCTTTCAGCACCTCATAGCCGAGACCCAGCCGCCCCATCACGCCCGGTCGAAAATTCTCGACCAGCGCGTCGGCCGAGGCGACGAGATCGAGGAAGCGTTCGCGGTCGGCTTCGCTCTTGAGATCCAGCACCACCGATCGCTTGCCGGCATTCTGCGCCAGGAACGACGCGCCCATGCCCGCATTGTTGAGCGCCGGCGAGGCGCCGAGCTGGCGCGCCAGATCGCCGCCTTGCGGCGTCTCGACCTTGATGACATCGGCGCCGAGCAGCGCCAGCTGGTAGGCACAATAAGGGCCCGCCAGCACATTGGTCAGGTCGAGGATGCGGATGCCGGCAAGCAGATCGGTCATGATGCTCCAGGTTGCTCAGGCATCGCCCGGCACATGCTCCGGCCCGCGCCGGCGCCGATGCTCGATGAAGGCCCAGATATGCGGCCCGGCGAGACCGATGAAGGCGAGGATCAGCAGCACCAGCGACAGCTTGTGGGTGTAGAACACCGACCAGTCGCCGTTCGAGATCGTCATCGCCCGGCGGAACTGCGTTTCGGCGAGCGGCCCCAGGATCATGCCGATGATGACCGGCGCTGTCGGGAAATCGAAGCGCCGCATCAGGAAGCCGGCGGCCCCCAGGAGATAGAGGATGACGAGGTCGATCGGCGATTGCGAGATGCCGTAGGTGCCGACGGTGGCGAACACCAGGATGCCGGCATAGAGCTGCGGCGCCGGGATTTTCAACAGCCGTACCCACAGCCCGATCAGCGGCAGGTTGAGGACGACCAGGATGACGTTGGCGATGAACAGGCTGGCGATCAGGCCCCAGACCAGATCGGCCTGCGTCGTCAACAGCAGCGGTCCCGGATTGATGCCGTAGCTCTGGAAGGCCGACAGCATGATTGCGGCGGTCGCCGAGGTCGGCAGGCCAAGGGTGAGCATCGGCACCAGCACGCCGGCGGCAGACGCATTGTTGGCGGCTTCCGGTCCGGCAACGCCCTCGATGGCGCCGACCGTGCCGAACTCCTCCTTGTGCTTCGACAGCTTCTTTTCGATGGCATAGGACAGGAAGGTCGGGATCTCGGCGCCGCCGGCAGGCATGGCGCCGATCGGGAAGCCGATAAAAGCGCCGCGCAGCCATGGCTTCCACGATCGTCCCCATTCGGCCGCTGTCATGTAGAGCGAGCCCTTGAGCGGCACGATCTCGTCCTTGCCGGCATAGCGGCGCGAGGCCATGTAGAGCGTCTCGCCGACGGCAAACAGGCCGACCGCGGCAATGATGACATCGACGCCATCGAGCAGTTCGTTCATGCCGAAGGTGAAGCGCGGCTGTCCCGTCTGCAGGTCGACGCCGATCATGCCGATGACGAAGCCGATGAACAGGCTGGTGAGGCCGCGCACGGAGGACGAGCCGAGCACCGCCGAAACCGTGATGAAGGCGAGCACCATCAGCGAGAAATATTCGGCCGGACCAAAGGCCAGCGCGAACTTCACCACCACCGGCGCCAGGAAGGCGACGCCCATCGTGCCGATGGTGCCGGCGACGAAGGAGCCGATCGCCGAGGTCGCCAGTGCCGCGCCGCCGCGACCCGAGCGGGCCATCCTGTTGCCTTCCAGCGCGGTGACGATGGTGGCGCTTTCGCCCGGCGTGTTGAGCAGGATCGAGGTCGTCGAGCCGCCATACATGGCGCCGTAATAGATGCCGGCAAACAGGATGAAGGACGCCTCCGGCGCCACCTGGTAGGTGATCGGCAGCAGCAGCGCGATGGTCAGCGCCGGCCCGAGGCCGGGCAGCACGCCGATGGCCGTGCCGAGCGTGGTGCCGACCAGGCACCACAGCAGGTTCATCGGCGAGAAAGCGACGGAAAATCCGTGGGCGAGATGGCCGAGCGTCTCCATGGCGTCAGCCCCTCGCAGTGGCGATGATCGCGTCGATCACCGTGTTCAGCTGGTTTTCGATGAAGCCGGCGCCAATGTTGACGCCGAGCGCCCTGGCAAAGCCGAAATAGGCGGCAAGCGCCAGGATCAGGCCGGTCAGCGCATCGCGCAGCGTGTGCTTGCTGCCGAAGCCATAACAGACGAGCACGAACATGATGACCGAGGCGGCGGTGAAGCCGAGCGGCTGGATCAGCACCAGATTGGCGACCAGGCCGGCAACGACGATGCCCATGGCCTTCCAGTCGGTCGGCGTTTCCTTTTCCTCCTGCGGCTGCCAGCCGCCGCGCAGCGCGGCGACGATGAGCAGCAGCGAAAGCACGATCATGCCGGTCATGGTGATGTAGGGAAAGACGGTCGGCCCGACCTTGGAATAGAGCGGCGAAACCGGGATCGCCAGGGTCTGCCACGCCACGGCCGCAGCACAGGCGAGAAGCCCGATGCCGATCAACAATTCGGGCATGGCAAGGCGCGGGGGCGCCGGCTGCTGGTCGCTGGTGCTCATCGATGTCCTCCCGAGATGGCCGGCATCCTCCCGCCGGCCGCATCCGCAGTTTCACTCCCAGCGCATGATATGTCCATGCCGCAGGCGAATGTCGGAAGGGGCGGCCGTGGCCGCCCCTGAAGACATCAGGCGAGGCCGAGATCCTTGAGGATCGCGGTGATACGGGCGGTGTCGTCGACGAGGAATTTCGCATAATCGTCGCCGGTCAGAAGGATGGGCGTCCAGTTGCGGTTCTTGCATTCGGCTGCCCAGGCATCGCTCTTGGCCATGGTCTCGATCATCGTGACCATCGCCGCCTTGTCGGCGTCGGAGACGCCGGGCGGTGCGAAGACGCCGCGCCAGTTGAACAGTTCGACGTCGATGCCGGCTTCCTTCATCGTCGGTGCGTCGATGCCGTCCTGGCGCTTGTCGGCGGAGATCGCCAACAGCCGAAGCGCGCCCGCCTTGACCTGCTCGGAGAACTCGCCGAAGCCGGAAATGCCGGCCGCAACCTGGTTGCCGAGCAGCGCCGACAGCGCCTCGCCACCGCCGGCGAAAGGCACATAGGAGAGGTTGGTTGCCGGAACGCCGACCGTCTTGGCGATCAGCCCGAACAGGATGTGGTCGGAGCCACCGGCCGAGCCGCCGGCCACCGGAACCTTGGTCGGATCCGCTTTGAGCGCGGCGACGAAATCTCCGGCCGTCTTGAACGGCGAATCCGCCGGCACCACCAGCGCCTCGAACTCGCCGGTGAGGCGAGCGATGGGCGTCACTTCGGAGAGGTTGTTGGCCGATTTGTTGGCGATGATGGCGCCGACCATGACCATGCCGGCCACCATCAGCGAATTGCCCTTGCCCTTCCACTGGCTGATGAACTGCGGCAGGCCGACAGTACCGCCGGCGCCGCCGACATTGGTGATCTGCGAGCCGGAGATCAGTTTTTCACTGCGCAGCACCTGGTCGATGGTGCGCCCCGTCTGGTCCCAGCCGCCGCCGGGCGCGGCCGGCACGAAGATCTGGATCTGCGGTGCATCCTGAGCGAGGGCGGGCGTCAAATGCGTTGCAACGAATCCGGCAGCGCCTGCGGCCGCGGTGCTCATCAAAAATCTGCGTCTGTTCAGCATGGGATTCCTCCAAATCACGACACCTCCTCCGGTGCCTGCCAGAAACGTAGCCTGAAAACAGACCCGCTCGGCAAAAATTCATGCCGATTTCGGTACGTTCTGTCAACAGGAACGCTGTTCTACTAGACAGAACCATGGATGTGCGGCACAATCGCTTCGGCCGGCCTTTGTTCGAGCAGGTAAACTGGAATGAAACTGTTCGTGAGATGACCGAAGCGCGATCCCAGCCGTTGCCGGCCGATGGTGTTGCCGCGCTCGACCGCGCGATCGCCATTCTCGACGCGTTCGCGACCGCCGACCGCTCGCTCAGCCTGGCCGAGATCGCGGCGCGCACCGGGCTCTACAAAAGCACCATTTTGAGGCTGGCGAACTCATTGCTGCGCGGGCAGTTGCTGGAGCGGCTCGACGATGGCCGCTACCGCATCGGACCCGCCACCTTCCGGCTTGGCGCGCTTTACCAGCGCTCGGTCGTGGCGGTCGACATCCTGCTGCCGATCATGCGCGATCTTGCCGAACGCAGCTGGGAAAGCGTGGCGTTCTATGTCCGCTCGGGCGACGCCCGCACCTGTCTCTACCGCGTCGAATCCAAGCACCCGATCCGCTACACGATCCGGGAAGGCGACCTGCTGCCGTTGCTCACCGGCTCGGGCGGCCGCGTGCTGGCAGCGTTTTCAGGCCAGCCGGGCGAACCATACGAGACCATCCGCAAGGCCTGCCACTATCTGTCGATCGGCGACCGCGACCCTGAGACGGCGGGCGTCTCGGTGCCGGTGTTCGGACCGGGCCGCGTTCTGCTCGGCGCCTTGACGCTCGCCGGCCCGTCGACACGCGTCGACACGGCGTTCCTGCGCCGCATGACACCGGACCTGCTGGAGGCCGCCGCTCGCGCCACCCGCGCCTTCGGCGAGGATGCCTCGATGCTGGAGCAGGCAGCGCGCCTAGCCGGCGCTGAAACCGTGATCGGCCTCAGTTCGCCTTGACCAGCACCACACGGCGGTTCTTGGCGCGGCCGGTTTCGCCGTCATTGCTGGCGACGGGCGCCATCATGCCGGCGCCGGCGGCGGTCAGCCGGCCGCCATCGATGCCGTATTTCGAGACCAGCGCCGCCTTCACCGACTGCGCCCGCCGCGACGACAGATCGATATTGTAGTCGAACGCGCCCTGGTTGTCGGTATGACCGACGACGATCACCGCCATGCCGGGCTCGTTGGTCAGAAGCGTCGAGATCTCCTTCAGCGTCGGTTCCGATTCCGGCTTGATGTCGGCCTTGTCGGTGTCGAAGAAGATGCCGTAGAGCGAGATGGAGCCGGTGGCCGACAGCGAATCCGCCATCTTGGCCGCTTCGACCACCACCATCTTCTTGTCGCGCGCCTTGGGCTCCAGCACCTGAACGACGGCGATGGTGCGGCCGTTGAGTTCCTTGCAGTAGAGGTCGTCGATCAGCGAATAGGCCTGAACCGTGACATAGGCGTCGCCGCCGTCCTGCGGCAGCTTGGCGGCGAAGAAGCGCTGGTCGTTGATACCGGTGGTTACCGCACAGGCGCCATTGGAAAAGGCCGCGTCCTTGACGTCGCTTTCATGGAAGAAATACATCATCAGGCTCATGTCGCCGCCGCCACCGCTCGACGACCGGTCGGCGGCGCCGCCGCACTCTTCCTTCTTGCATTCGAACAGGACTTCGCCGCCGGCGGCCGCGATCACATCCTGGTAGTTGCGCAGCACTTCGAGCGGGGAGCGCTCGGCCGGCAGCACATAGGCGATGCGGGTCAGCGCGCCTTCGACCTCAGCCTTCTTGTCCGGCGCGAACACACGGTTGTTCATCGTGTCACGGGCATCCGGATCGGCGCTCGGCTTCAGCGGCGACAGCGGCACTGTAAAATCGGTATAGGCGAATTTTTCGTAGGAGACGATGAACGACCCCTCGTAGCGCTTGGCCAGATGATTGTCGGCACCGCCCTCGATGTCGGCGGTCGGCACCGTCGCATCGGCGCCCGCCAGTTGCACGGCCGCCAGGAGCAGCAGCCCCGCCCAGAAAAGCTTCAGAAATATCGCATTGATCGCACCCATGGTCGGCTCCCCCAAAGAGCAATTCCAGGAAAAGTGTGAGCGGTTTTCCCACAGGAATTGCGTAGCTAGATTAGAATAGCCAACCCTGGCAGAACGTGGAAATTGCGTCGATGAAGCGCTTCACACCCGCCGTTCGAGCAGGATCGTCAGCCCGTCGTGATAGGTGGTTTCCAGGACCTTGGTGTAGCCGCACTTTGCCGCAACGTTCAACGAGCCGGTGTTTTCCGGATCGATGATGCAGACGGTTCTCGCGCCGGCAAAGGTTTCGTCGCCCCAGGCCAGGGCCCTTCTGACGACTTCGCTGGCAAGACCCTTGCCATGCGCTTGCGGCGCCAGCGCCCAGCCGGCTTCCGGAATGCCCTCGAGCGACGGCTCGATGTCGCGCTTCAGGTCGTGGAATCCGGCTTCGCCGATGAAGCGACCGCTGGCCTTGTCCTCGACCGCCCAGAAGCCGTAGCCGAGCAGCGACCACAGGCCGGCATGCCGCAGGAACCGCATCCAGCTTTCCTCCCGCGTCCGCGGCTTGCCGCCTATGAAACGGGTGGTGACGGGGTCGGCCCACATGACGGCATAGTCGTCGAAATCTTCGATCCGGTGCGCCCGCATGATGGTCCGTTCCGTTTCGAGAACCGGGACGCCGGCTGTTTTTGGACTGCCCATGAAACTCTGCCTCCGTTGACGGTCAGCGCTTAGCAAACCAGCGCGCCCGGACAAGGGCCAAGCCGGATCATCATTCAGCCAGGGAAGCTTCCGAACGGCCCGGCGCGACCAGGCGGTCGAAGCGAACAGCGTCGGCTTACTTTCAGCCGTGCCAGACCATCTTCATGTAGAGCCCACCGCGCCGCAATTCGTCCAGCATCTGGTCGAGCCGCTTCTGCCTGGTGTCGCTGCGTTTGGCGCGGGCGACCCAGCCGAGATAATCGTTCTTCTGGTAGTCCGGCCGCGCCTCGTAGGCCGCTGTCAGTCCTTTTTCGGTCAGGGCGATGCGGATGTCGTCCGGCATCGGGTTCAGGGCGCGCTTCAGTCCGGTCATTTCAGAAAACCCCAGCTGTCAGGATGGCGACGCCGATGGTCCAACCCAGGTCCGCCTCTGGGAATTCTGCCGAACGATGCTACCTTTCGCAACCGGTCCGGCAAGGGCCGGTCTCGATACCGCCAATGGGAGGAGAACGCCATGGACACCACCGATCTCGTGCTTGCCATTTTCCATCATCTGCTGGTGTTGTCGCTGGCCGGCATCATCGGCGCCGAATTTGTCCTGATCCGCGGCGACCTCTCCGCCGCCACGCTCAAGCGGCTTGCCGGCATCGACCGCCATTATGGCATCATCGCCATGCTGATCATCATCATCGGCATCTGCCGCGTCATCTACGGCCTGAAGGGCTGGGAATTCTACGTCTACAACTGGGTGTTCTGGGCCAAGATGGCGGCATTCGGCATCGTTGGCCTGCTGTCGATCATCCCGACCATCCGCTTCATCTCCTGGAACCGGCAAGCCAGTGCAAATCCCGGCTTTCAGGTGCCGGTTGCGGAACTCGCCTCGGTGAAGACCTATGTGCGCGCCGAAGCCTTCATCTTCCTGCTGATCCCGATCTTCGCGGCGGCGATGGCGCGCGGCTACGGTTATTGAAGCAACGCCAACACCAAACCCATCTCCTCCGGGCATACTCCCCACTGATCGCCATGGTTGCGCACGACTGTATTTTGCAGTTTGCGTCAGGCGACAATCTGTTAGCTTGCCTTTGTTGCACCCTCGCTGCCTGACCTGCACAGCGATCGGAGATTGATATCCTGGGAGGAGAATTACGATGAGGAAAATTGTAGCCGCCCTGGCCGCCGCCGCGGCCGTCACGCTTTATTCGTTCACCGCCAGCGCACAGACCTATCCCGAGCGCACCATCACCGTCGTCGTGCCGTTTGCGGCCGGCGGTCCGACCGACACGGTTACGCGGCTCGTCGCCGAAGCCATGTCGAAGGATCTCGGCCAGCAGATCATCGTCGAAAATGTCGGCGGCGCCGGCGGCACGCTGGGCGCCGGCCGCGTCGCCAACGCCGACCCGGATGGCTACACGCTGCTCCTCCATCACATCGGCATGGCGACCAGCGCGACCCTCTACAGAAAACTCGCCTACGACACGCTGAACGCCTTCGAGTATGTCGGCCTCGTCACCGAGGTGCCGATGGCCATCGTCGCCCGCAAGGACCTGGAGCCGGCCGACCTGAAAGGGCTGGTCGAATACGCCAAGACCAACAAGGACACCATCACCGTCGCCAATGCCGGCATCGGCGCTGCCTCGCATCTGTGCGGCATGCTGTTCATGAGCGCCATCGGCACGCCGCTGGTCACCGTGCCCTACAAGGGCACCGGTCCGGCCATGACCGACCTTCTCGGCGGCCAGGTCGACATTATGTGCGACCAGACCACCAACACCACCAAGCAGATCCAGGGCGGCACGATCAAGGCCTATGCCGTCACCACGCCGGAGCGCCTCGACGTGCTGAAGGACGTGCCGACGACCATCGAAGCCGGCCTGCCCGCGGTGCAGGTCGGCATCTGGCACGGCCTCTATGCGCCGAAGGGCACGCCGGCCGAGATCACCGGCCGACTGTCGAAATCGCTCCAGGTCGCGCTGAAGGACCCCAACGTCATCGCCCGCTTCGCCGAACTCGGCACCAAGCCGTCGTCCGAGGCCGACGCGACGCCGGCAGCGCTGAAGGCCAAGCTGGAAGGCGAGATCATGCGCTGGAAGCCGATCATCGAAGCCGCCGGCCAATACGCCGACTGAGGCTTGAACGGGGCGCTGCCGGCGCCCCGTTTTCGCTTCGACGTCCGTTTTCACATTTGCAACGGCAAGCCCGTTGCAAGGGTCAGGGGAGGACCGCCATGAAACCTTTCGCCATCGACAGGGCAAACGGCCTGTGCGCCGCGCTGTTCATCTTTTTCGGCGCCTTTTTCGCGATACAATCGCTCGGCCTCGAAATCGGCACCGCCTTCCGCATGGGACCGGGCTATTTCCCGCTGGTGCTGGCGATCGTGCTGATCGTGCTCGGCGCCATCATCCTCGTCCAGGCGGTGCGCGTCGAGGGCGAGCCGATCGGCCCCATTGCGTGGCGCGGCATGCTGTTCATCCTGCCGGCGCCGATCTTTTTCGGCATGACCGTGCGCGGCCTCGGCTTCGTCCCGTCGATCTTCCTGACGGCGCTGATCGCCTCTTTTGCCAGCGCCCGCATGAAGCCGCTGACGGCACTTCTGCTGTCGGCCGGCCTGACGCTGTTTTCGGTGCTGGTCTTCAGCTACGCGCTCGGGCTGCCATTCCAGCGCTTCGGCCCCTGGTTGCCCCAATGGCTGGCATTGTGAGGCGCTGAGATGGACCTCCTCAGGAACCTCGAACTCGGCTTTTCGACGGCCACCACGCCGGCCAATCTGGGTTTTTGCCTCATCGGCGTTCTGCTCGGCACGCTGATCGGCGTCCTGCCCGGCATCGGCGCCACCGCAACCATCGCCATGCTGCTGCCGATCACCTTCCAGATCGGCGACCCGGTCTCGTCCCTCATCATGCTGGCCGGCATCTACTACGGCGCCCAGTATGGCGGTTCGACCACCGCCATTCTCATCAACATGCCCGGCGAATCCTCCTCGGCCGTGACCGCCATCGACGGCTACCAGATGGCCAGGAACGGTCGCGCCGGGGCGGCTCTGGCGATCGCCGCGATCGGCTCGTTCTTCGCCGGCACGGTGTCGACCTTCCTGGTCGCCGTCTTTGCCCCGCCGCTGACGGCAATAGCCCTGCAATTCGGCGCGGCCGAATATTTTTCGCTGATGATCGTCGGCCTCGTCTCGTCCATCGCTCTCGCCCATGGCTCGATCGTCAAGGCGCTGGCGATGGTCGTGCTCGGCCTGCTGCTCGGCATTGTCGGCACCGACATCTACACCGGCACGCCGCGCTTCACGCTCGGCATCCGCGAATATGCCGACGGGCTGAACTTCGTGGCGGTGGCGGTCGGCGTCTTCGGCGTCGCCGAGATCCTGCGCAATCTCGAAAACGAGCACGAGCGCTCGGTGATGATCAAAAAAGTCTCCGGCCTGATGCCGACCCGCGACGACTTCAAGGCGATGGCAGCACCCATCGTGCGCGGCACGATCATCGGTTCGGCGCTCGGCATCCTGCCCGGCGGCGGCGCGGTGCTTGCCGCCTTTGCCTCCTACACGGTCGAAAAGCGCGTGTCGAAACACCCGGAGGAGTTCGGCAAGGGCGCCATCGCCGGCGTCGCCGGACCGGAATCGGCCAACAATGCCGGCGCCCAGACCTCCTTCATTCCGATGCTGACGCTGGGCATTCCGGCCAATCCGGTCATGGCGCTGATGATCGGCGCCATGATAATCCAGGGCATCGTGCCCGGCCCCAATGTCGCGATCGAGCAGCCGGCGCTGTTCTGGGGCATCATCGCCTCGATGTGGATCGGCAATCTGATGCTGATCGTGCTGAACCTGCCGCTGATCGGGCTATGGGTGAAGCTGCTGACGATCCCCTATTATGTGCTCTTCCCGATCATCATGGCGTTCTGCTCGATCGGCGTTTACAGCGTCAACACCAACGCCTTCGATCTCTACGCGGTCGCATTCTTCGGCCTGCTCGGCTACATCCTGACCAAGCTGCGTTGCGAACCCGCACCCCTGCTGCTCGGCTTCGTGCTCGGCCCGCTGCTCGAGGAAAACCTGCGCCGCGCCATGATCCTGTCGCGCGGCGACCCCTCGACCTTCGTGACGCGGCCGATCAGCGCCGGCCTGCTGCTCGTCGCACTGGCCGTGCTCGTCGTCGTCTTCCTGCCGTCGGTCAAGAAGAAGCGCGAAGAGGTGTTCGTGGAGGAAAGCTAGTTGTCGGGACGCCGGGCGCCGCGATTTCCACGAGCGGCGCCGGCACGTCTGTCGTCTTCACCTCGGCCTTGCAGAGATCGGCGATGACGCAGGCCGGGCAATCGGGCTTGCGCGCCTTGCAGACATAGCGGCCATGCAGGATCAGCCAGTGATGCGCATGGCGCATATACTCGTCCGGGATGATCCGCAGCAGCCCTTGCTCGACCTGTTCGGGCGTCTTGCCTGGCGCCAGGCCGAGGCGGTTGCCGATGCGGAAAATATGGGTGTCGACCGCCATCGTGTGCTGGCCGAACGCCATGTTGAGCACGACATTGGCGGTCTTGCGCCCGACCCCCGGCAGCTTGACCAACTCATCGCGCTCGCTGGGCACCTCGCCGCCGTAATCGCGTATCAGCGCCTCCGAGAGCGCCACGACATTCTTGGCCTTGTTGCGCCAGAGTCCGATGGTGCGGATGTACTCGCCAACCCTGGCTCCGCCCAGCGCCAGCATCTTTTCAGGTGTGTCGGCGACCTTGAACAACGCCCGCGTCGCCTTGTTGACGCCGGCATCGGTCGCCTGCGCCGACAGCACCACGGCCACCAGCAGCGTGAAGGCGTTGACGTGCTCGAGCTCGCCCTTCGGCTCGGGCCGCTGCACCGAAAACCGCCGGAAGATCTCATGCACCTCGGCGGCGCTGTAGAGCGAACGGAGCCGCGCCGGCCGCGGTCGCGGCTTGGCATTCGAGCCGTCGCGCCGCCCGGGCGGCAGTTCACTTTTGGATAGGGAAAGATTTTTGGACTTGGGGCTGGCCATTTCCCTCCTATAATATCCTGGGATGAGCGACACAAACGCCTCGTTTCAGGCCGACGAGCCATTCTTCCAGGCGCTGCTGACACCGCACCGCTCGCTGGGCCGCACCGGCTTTGCCGTGCTGATGGGCGCGCTGCTGTTCGGCTGGGTGGTGACCGGGGCGTTTTTCCTGTCGCGCGGCGCCTGGCCGGTGTTCGGCTTCTTCGGCCTCGACGTCATCGCCGTCTACATCGCCTTCCGCGCCAACTATCGTGCCGCCCGTGCCCGCGAGGAAGTGTCGGTGTCGCGCACCAGCCTCGACATCCGCAAGACGGCGCCCTCGGGAAAGTCGGAAGCGCATCGCTTCAACCCGTTCTGGGCGCGCTTTTCCGTCGCTCGCCATGCCGAGATCGGCATCACCAGGATGACGGTGGAAGCACAAGGACAGAATGTGCCGATCGGGTCATTCCTGGACCCTGACTCCCGCGAGAGTTTTGCCACTGCATTTTCACGTGCTCTGACAAAAGCCAGGACGCGTTAGAGTCGGCGCGTCAGAACCGGTAGCGTAAAATCCTGCCGACCTTGCGCAATGCGGGAATGTGTCTCCAGAGCCCGATGAACAGTTTTGCGGACCAGCTCATATGCGCTGTGCGTTCCGCGCTGTAGGCCGAGATATCGTCGACAAAGCGCAGCTTCGGAACGGCACGCTCCAGTACCTGCGGGTCGTCGATCGCCCAGTGAACCTCGGCGCCCGTCGCCCTGATGGTCGGATTGAGGCGCAGCATCTTCAGGCCGAAGTGGCTGTAGGCGTCGAACATCAGCTCGCCGCCGGCAAGATGCGCGACAAGGCGTGACAGCAGCCGTGGCCCCTCCTCTACCGGGAGATAAGGCGTCAACCCCTCCATCACCAAGACGGCCGGACGATTGCTCGGCACTTCTGCCAGCCAGTCTGGGTCGGTTACCGAAGAGCCGACGAGGTGGTAGTGGTCCCGGGACGGGTAAAGCTTGCGCCGGAGCGCGATGACATCCGGAAAATCGACATCGAACCACTCCACGCCTTCGGGTGGATCGACACGGAAAATGCGCGTATCGAGCCCGCAGCCGAGATGCAGCACGATGGCGCCGGGATTTCTGGCGATGAAGTCCTGAACGCGGACATCATACGTCTTGGCCCGGATCGCCAGGCCGATGCCGAGATTGGTGTCGACCTTGAGGCGCGAGAAATCATAGTCGATCTTGCGCACGGCCTCGTCGGCGAAGCGATCCCCGAGCAGCGAATGCGGCAGCCGGCTTTCCAGTGCCTTGCCATAAAGCGTCATCAGCAAGGTCTCCCTTGCTCCGCTCAGATTCACCCTTTCGCCGGCCATTGGCATCTCCCGGGGCGCAATCCAGTATTTATCTGGGAACAGGCGGCAACAAGGCAAGTTTCGGGTGGTTGCAAGGGGCGGAAAGACCGATATTCGCGGTCAAGGAGATATTGCCATGAACGCCCAGATGACCATGAATACGCAGATGAAACCGACAGCGATCCTGCAGCACGACATCACCCCCAACGGCAGCGACTACGAGGTCGTGCGCCACGCCATCGAGAAGATCAGCCTCGACTATCGCGACCAGCCCTCGCTGGAAGCCTTGGCCGCTGATGTCGGCGAGACACCCACGGGCCTGCAAAAGCTGTTCACCCGCTGGGCCGGCCTGTCGCCAAAAGCCTTCCTGCAGGCGGTCACCCTCGACCATGCCCGCAAACTGCTCGATTCCGGCATGCCGCTCCTCGAAACATCGTTCGAACTCGGCATGTCCGGCCCCGGCCGGCTGCACGATTTGTTCGTCACCCACGAGGCGATGTCGCCGGGCGACTACAAGACGCGCGGCGCTGGCCTGACCATCCGCTACGGCTACCACATCTCGCCCTTCGGCATCGCCCTGATCATGGTCACCGACCGTGGCCTTGCGGGGCTCGCCTTCAACGATCCGGGCGGCGAGCGGGCGGCTTTCGCCGACATGTCGGGCCGCTGGCCGAACGCCACCTATGTCGAGGACATGAGCGCCACCCAGCCCTATGCGGCGCGCATCTTCGATCCGACATTGTGGCGCGCCGACCAGCCGCTGCGCGTGGTGATGATCGGCTCCGACTTCCAGCTGCGCGTCTGGGACGCGCTGCTCAGGATCCCGATGGGCAAGGCCTGCACTTATTCTTCGATCGCCTCCAGGATCGGCGCGCCAAACGCCAGCCGGGCGGTGGGGGCGGCGGTCGGCGCCAACCCATTGTCCTTCGTCGTCCCTTGCCATCGGGCGCTGGGCAAGTCCGGCGCACTCACCGGCTACCACTGGGGCCTGACCCGCAAACGCGCCATCCTCGGTTGGGAAGCGGGCCAGACCGCGTCCTGAAGCTGCCCGCATCAAACAACACCGGCGAAATCCCTTCGCCGGTGTTTTTCTTTTTGCGAGCTCCCGGCGCAAAACATCCGCACGCTCTGGCAAGCCGCCGGCTTACAGGTTAGCTTCCCGGCATTCCGCAGGAGGCTTTCTTGATCATCGTTGTCGGCTCGATCAACCTCGACCTTATCGCCAATGTCGACCGCCTGCCTTCGCCGGGCGAGACGGTCCGCGGCTCCGGCTTCACCACCGCGCCCGGCGGCAAGGGCGCCAACCAGGCGCTGGCTGCGGCGCGCGCCGGCGCCAAGGTGCGCATGGTCGGCGCCGTCGGCAAGGACAATTTCGCAACCGAAGCCCTCGCTTTGCTCGTGGCCGGCAAGGTCGATCTCTCCGGCGTCGGCCAGAGCTTCGCCTCCACTGGCACGGCGCTGATCCTCGTCGGCGCCGATGGCGAGAATGTCATCGCCGTCGTGCCGGGCGCCAATGATTCGGTGCTGCCCGGCGATCTCGCCAAGGCTTTCCTTGCGAAGGGCGACGTCGTCCTGCTGCAGCACGAGATCCCGTTGCAGACTGTCGATGCAGCGCTCGACGCCGCACGCGCCGCCGCCGCGGTCACCGTGCTCAACACCGCGCCGTTCCGTAGCGAGGCGGCAGCGTTGCTCGGCAAGGCCGACTACGCCGTCGCCAACGAAACCGAATTCGACCTTTACGGCGAGGCGCTGTCGCTGAAAGGCCGCGACCGCCCGGCGCGCATGCGCGACTTCGCCCGCAAGACCGGCCGCACCATCGTCGTCACGCTCGGCGGCGACGGCGTGCTGGCGGCGACCCCGGAGGATTTCCTGACCGTGCCGGCGCTGAAGATCACGCCGGTCGACACCGTCGGGGCCGGCGATACTTTTTGCGGTTATCTCGCCGCCGGGCTGGCGTCCAACCTGCCGCTGGAGCAGGCTCTCACCCGCGCCGCCGCTGCCGGCTCGCTCGCCTGCCTGAAGCCCGGCGCCCAGCCGGCCATCCCGCTGGCGGCGGATGTCGACACCGCCCTGCGCAACAACGCCGGATGACAGCCCTGCGCCCCGCAACGAAGCACGCCATGCCCCCCGCCGGCGACATCTGCCGGATGTCCGCTGTCGACCTGGCCGAGGCGATCCGGCTGCGCCGCCTGTCCGTGCGCGAGTTGGTCGCCGCATTCCTCGACCGCATCGACGCGGTAAACCCGCTGGTCAATGCCATCGTCTCGTTGCGCGAGCGCTCCGACATCCTGCGCGAGGCCGACGCGGCGGACGCGCATCTAGCGCAAGGCGGGCCGGCCGGCTCGCTGTTTGGCCTGCCGATGGCGATAAAAGACCTCGCCATGACGCGCGGCTTGACGACCAGTTTCGGCTCGCCGATCTTCGCCGATTTCGTGCCGCAGGAGGATGATTTCTTCGTCGAGCGCATCCGCAAGGCCGGCGGCATCATCATCGGCAAGACCAACGTTCCCGAATTCGGGCTGGGATCCAACACCTACAATAATGTTTTCGGACCGACGCTGAACGCGTTCGATCCGGCGCTGACCGCCGGCGGCTCGAGCGGCGGCGCAGCGGTCGCCCTTGCGCTCGACATGGTCCCGGTCGCCGACGGCAGCGATTTCGGCGGCTCGCTCCGCAATCCGGCGGCGTGGAACAATGTCTTTGGCTTCCGCCCGTCGCAGGGGCTTGTCCCCGGTGGGCCGGACCTCGAAGTCTTTCATGCCCAGATGGGCATCGACGGGCCGATGGGCCGCAGCATCAGCGACATGGCGCTGCTGCTCGATGTGCAGGCGGGCTACCACCCGCACGCGCCGCTGTCTTGGGAGAAACCCGGCTCGTTCCTCGAAGGGCTGGCAACGCCGGCAAGCGGCGGCCGCGTCGGCTGGCTCGGTGATCTCGGCGGTCACCTGCCGGTAGAGCCTGGCATCCTCGATCTGTGCGAGGCCGCACTCGGCCGCTTCGCGGAGGCATCCTTCCTGACCGAGCCCTTGCTGCCGGATTTCGATTTCGAGGCACTGTGGCAAGCCTTCGTGACGCTGCGGCAGGCGAGCAGCGGCTCGGCGCTGAAAGTCCATTATGACGACCCGCACAAGCGCGCCCTGCTGAAGCCGGAAGCCGTCTGGGAGGTGGAGAACGCCATGCGGCTGACGGCGCCGCAGATCCGCGCGGCCTCGGTCATCCGCACCTCCTGGCACCGGACGCTGCTGTCGCTGTTCGAGCACTTCGATCTCATCGCGCTGCCGACGGCGCAGGTCTTTCCTTTCGAAGTCTGCACGCATTGGCCAAGTGAGGTCGCCGGACGGACGATGGACAGCTACCATCGCTGGATGCAGGTTTCGGCCTTCGCCACGCTCGGCGGCTGTCCGGCGCTCAACGTGCCCGTCGGCTTCGACGACAAAGGCCGCCCCTTGGGCATGCAGCTGATCGGCCGGCCGCGCGGCGACCTCGCCGTGCTCAGGGCCGGAGCGGCCTATGAGGCGACCCTGCCTTGGCAGGTGGGGGCGTCCTGACGCGAGGGGCGGCACGATCTGCGACCGGCTTGCACCAGCCCCGCCGCCATGCATTGATTGCAGCCAGCCGCCTAAGCGCATCCTCGAGGAAATCTCCATGTCGCTGGAACTCTACGCCGCCTATGTCCTTGCCTGCATCGTCATCATCCTGGTGCCCGGTCCGACTGTCACGCTGATCATCGCCAACAGCATCCGCCATGGCTACCGCGCCGGCCTTGCCAATGTCGCCGGCACGCAGGCTGGGCTCGCCGTGATGATCGCCATTGTCGGCATCGGCCTCAACACGCTGATATCGGGCATGGGCCACTGGTTCGAATGGGTACGCCTGATCGGCGCCGCCTATCTGATCTGGATGGGGGTGCAGATGTTCCGCGCCAAGGGCACGCTGAACGGCGACGGCACGGCGAGAAAGCCGCGTGGCGGCTTCTTCCTGCAGGGTCTGCTGGTGGCGCTCAGCAACCCCAAGACCCTGGTGTTCTTCGGCGCCTTCTTCCCGCAATTTATCGCCCCGCAGGGCAATTACACGCTACAGATCGTCGTCATGGGCCTCACCGCGATGATCTTTGCCGCCGTCTCGGATTCCACCTATGCGCTCGCCGCCAGCCGCGCCGGCCGCCTGCTCTCGGCAAGCCGCATTAAGCTGATGTCCAGGATCAGCGGCAGCTTTCTGGTCGGCGGCGGCCTGTGGCTAGCTTTTTCGAAGGCGAAGTAACAACCGTGGACGGTCGTTTCCAACGGCAGAATGAGCCCGTACGTGAAGGCTGATTGAAAGTCAGTCTCCACGCCACCACATGACTTTGTGCTGGGGATTCTTTCAAATGTCATGGACTTATAGGGATTTGAAAAGGAACGCGCCCGGCGTGGTCCTGATCGTCGCCATGTTCGCGATGATGGTTCCTTCGGCGCTCTACAAATGGACGAATGACGCGAGCCCTATCCGGTCAGTCGAGCCAATCCACGCAACGGTCAAAAGCGCCCAATCGGACCACGACCACACCCTTTATCTGGTTTCGCTCGAAAGCGGTTCGTCCATTCTTGTCGATGACGACCGGCCGCATCTGATCGGCGCGACGGCAAACATGGAGCGCGTCACGCGCGAGAATGGAATGGTCTTCTATCGATTTGCAAAGTGAACGGCGGCGGCGCCTTCCTTCTCCCCCTGTGGGAGAAGGTGGATCGGCGCGATAGCGCCGAGACGGATGAGGGGTGTTCCAGCGGAGTGAGACGTGGGCGTTCCCTGGAACACCCCACATCCGTCGCCTTCGGCGACGCCGCCCGGGGGCGAGCCACTTGTCTCGCCCCGTCCCTTCGGAACCCACAATGGGAGAAAGGAAAGACAGAGCTAAAGCCGCCCCAGCCTCTCCACCAGCAGCGCAAAAAAGGCGTCATGGTCGATGTCGCGCATCACCATGGCGTTCTTCGGCCGCTTGGTCACGCCCCACCAGTCGATGACGGTCATGCCCATGGTGAGCTCGGAGGTGGTTTCCACGGTGACGTTGCAGTTGCGGCCCTTGAACAGCTCCGGCTTCAACAGATAGGCGATGACGCACGGGTCGTGCAGCGGGCCGCCATCGGTGCCGTATTTCTCCTCGTCGAAGCGCTCGAAGAACTCCAGCATCTCGGCCGTCGCGGTGCCGACCCGGGTGCCGAGCTGGCGGATGGCCTGCGTGCGCTTGGCCGTGGTCAGCGCCTTGTGGGTGACGTCGAGCGGCATCATGACGATCGGAATGCCGGATTTGAACACCAGGTCGGCGGCTTGCGGATCGACATAGATGTTGAATTCTGCGGTCGGCGTGACATTGCCGCCTTCGAAGAAACCGCCGCCCATCAGTACGATTTCCTTGATGCGCGGCGCGATCTTCGGCTCACGGATCAGCGCCAGCGCGACATTGGTGAGCGGGCCGAGCGCGCACAGCGTGATCGTGCCGGCCTCTTCCTTCATCAGCGTCTCGACGATGAAGTCGACCGCATACTGGCCCTGCAGCTTCATCTTCGGATCGGGCAGTTGCGGGCCGTTGAGGCCGGTCTTGCCATGCACTTCCTCGGCGGTGACCAGCTCGCGCGCCAACGGGCGGATGGCGCCTGCATAGACCTTGATGTCGGGCCGGCCGGCCAGTTCGCAGATTTTCCTGGCGTTCTTTTCGGTCAATTTCAGCGGCACGTTGCCGGCAACAGCAGAGATGCCGACGATCTCCAGCTCGGCGCTGCCGAGCGCCAGCAATATGGCGACGGCATCGTCCTGGCCGGGATCCGTGTCGATGATGATCTTGCGGGTCTGGGGCATTTCATTTCCTTATGCGGGGGAGTCTTTTTGGCGGGGGTGTTCGGCGGCTTGAACTTGGCCGCGGCGCGGACCATATCAAGACCATCGGGAAAAATGCCATCCGGGTTTTTCCAGTTTATGTCGCTCCAAAGAGGACAGTGTAACATGAGCCGAATGACGCCCTTCTCCAGCCCGCTTCTCCTTGGTTTCGATGCCATGGAAAAGACCCTGGAACGACTGGCGAAATCCGGTGACAGTTATCCTCCCTACAACATCGAGCGCCTCAGCGGTGCTGACGGCAAGGCCGAAAGGCTGCGCATTACGCTGGCTGTCGCGGGTTTCGCCGAAAGCGATCTCGATGTCACCACGGAGGAAAACCAGTTGGTCGTGCGCGGCCGTCAAACCGACGACACCGAGCGCGAATTCCTCCACCGCGGCATCGCCGCGCGCCAGTTCCAGCGCTGTTTCGTGCTGGCAGACGGCATGCGGGTGATCGCAGCGGAACTGAAGAACGGCCTTTTGTCGATCGATCTCGATCGGCCGGATACCGAACGGCTGGTACGGAAAATAAATATATCGGTGAAAGACTGATCTTTACCGATGGCTCTCATGCGGGATGGCCTTGAGCGGCGTCCTCGCGCCAAGGAGGCTTGAAATGACCAGAACTGACGAAACCATCACCATGACCAGCGGCGAATTCGCCCATCTCGGCGAAGGCTCGGTCGCTTATCTCCGCAAGGTCTCGAGCGACGAGCTGCTCGGGCGCTTCCCCAACCTCGGCGAAATAGCGCCTGGTATGGTCCTGTGGGCCCTGTTTGCCGCCAACGGCCAGCCGATCCTGCTTTCGGATGCGAAAGACCGGGCTTTGGCCGGCGCCATGGAAAACGACCTGACCACTGTCGCCATTCACTAAGGCGACTGCTGGCGGTTGAAATGGAGAGGGCCGCCTTCGGCGGCCCCTGGAAGACTTAAATCCGAAGAACTTCAGGCGGCGTGCGAGGCCTGCGTGTCCGAAAGCAGCGCGTGGATGGCGACCGCGTCGCGCGTGCCTCTGATCTTGGCCACCGTGTCGGCGTCGCGCAAAACCCTGGCGATGCGCGACAGTGCCTTGAGGTGATCGGCGCCGGCGCCTTCCGGGGCCAGCAGCAAAAACACCAGATCGACCGGCTGGTCATCCAAGGCCTCGAAATCGACCGGCGTCTCCAGACGGGCAAAGACGCCGGCGATGCGCTTCACCCCGGCGAGCTTGCCGTGCGGAATGGCGATGCCGTTGCCGACGCCGGTGGAGCCCAGCCGTTCGCGCTGCAGGATGGTGTCGAACACTTCGCGCTCCGGAATGCCGGAAATCGCCGCCGCTCTCTCGGACAGCAACTGCAGAAGCTGCTTTTTGGAGTTCGCCTTCAACGCCGGCAAGATCGCCGGAACGTTGAGAAGATCGCTCAGATCCATATTTGAAATCCCTTATTCGCCTGCCGTCGCCAGTCCTCGCCCCTCGCGCGGCTGGCTATTATCCCTGTGCGACCATTGTCGTCACCTGTGCGACCATTGTCGTTGTCGTCACGCCTGTGCGACTTTGGTCGTCGACGGGTCGATCCAGCCGATATTTCCGTCCGGCCGCCGATAGACGATGTTGAGGTGGTCGTTTCCGGCGTTGCGGAAGACGAAAACCGGGCTGTCCTTGGTGTCGAGTTCGATGACCGCCGACGCCACCGACATGGTCTGCAGCGTCATGGTTGATTCGGCGACGATGGCCGGGGCGTAGTCCTCCGGAATGTCCTCATCGTCATCGGTCAGCGGCGCCATCACCGTATAGGCGATGTCGGTGATTTCGCCATTTCCATTGCCTGAATTGTGCGATTTCAGACGGCGTTTGTAGCGCCGCAACCTGGTTTCGAGGCGGTCCGCGGCCGCCTCGAAGGCAAGTGTCGGATCCTGGGAATCGCCGGTTGCCTGCAGCGAAGCGCCGGAATCCAGCCTGATCATGCAATCGGCCGAGTAACGCGACCCCGATTTGATGACCGTGACGTGCCCTGAAAAACCGCGATCGAAATATTTTCCAATCGCCTCGCCGACACGATCGGTAATGCGCGTACGCAGCGCATCGCCGATATCCATGTGTTTACCCGATATGCGCAATTTCATCTGAAAACTGACCTTCCTTGCTCAGGCTTCAAACTGGCCAGAGTTTATACTCGTGATCCGTGCGCACAAGCTTTGCGGCGTCAACTCGCGCCGATTTTAGATCCGAACTTTCCGGTTGATCACAATCCGCCTTATTGGCCGTCCCGTGGCCTTCATCGTGACGGACCATCCGCATGCGGGCCGCGAGCCCGTCTCATGCGGGCGGGCTTCTAGACACTTCATTGCAGCTTGTCAATTAATGCATGTCGCCCAGAAGTGCGCTGCGGTTCTGGGACAACGACATGCATCAAAACAAAGACTTAAAGCGCGTCGTATGAATCCGTTTCAGCGCGATGTCGCTTTAAGGTCGGAAAGTTGTGGAATCCAGCCATAGCAAAAGCCTTGCCGGGCAAGCAGACCTAGCGCCCCGCGCTCGCCAGAGCGCGCTTTTCACGCCGCCGCTGCACCGACGAGGGAATATTCATACCCTCCCGGTACTTGGCCACCGTGCGCCGGGCAATATCGACGCCGCTTTCCTTCAACATGTCGACGATTGCGTCATCGGACAGCACATCGGCGGGCTTTTCCTCGTCGATCAGCTGCTTGATGCGGTCGCGCACCGCTTCCGAGGAATGCGCATCACCGCCGCCCGACGCCGCGATCGAAGCCGTGAAGAAATAACGCAGCTCGAACACGCCACGCGGCGTCAGCATGTATTTGTTGGCCGTCACCCGGCTGACGGTCGATTCATGCATGCCGATGGCATCGGCCACCGTGCGCAGGTTGAGCGGCCTGAGCTGACGCACGCCATGGACGAGAAAAGCGTCCTGCTGGCGCACGATTTCCGACGCCACTTTCAGGATCGTCTTTGCCCGCTGGTCGAGACTGCGCGTCAGCCAGTTGGCATTCTGCAGGCATTCGGCCAGGAAATCCTTCTCCGCCTGATTCTTCGCATGCGGCGAGACCTGGGCGAAATAGATGTGATCGACAAGCACGCGCGGCAGCGTCTCGGCATTGAGCTCGACCGTCCAGCTGCCGTCATTGGCGGCGCGGACTTCGACATCGGCGACGATGGCGTCGCTGGCGCCGCCCGAAAACGCCATGCCCGGGCGCGGGTCGAGCGCGCGGATTTCGGCCAGCATGTCGAGGAGATCCTCCTCATCGACCCCGCAAAGCCGCTTCAGCGTCTGGAAATCGCGCCGCGCCAACAGTTCGAGGTTGCCGACCAGCATCTTCATCGCCGGATCGAGACGATCGCGCATGGCAAGCTGCAGCGACAGGCATTCGGCAAGGTCGCGCGCAAACAGGCCGACCGGCTCGAATGTGTGGCAGGCTGCCAGCACGTTGGCCACCGTCGCCTGATCGGCGCCGAGCCGTTTGGCGATCTCGGCGGGATCGGCGCGCAGATAGCCGGCCTCGTCCAGGCCGTCGGCCAGTTCGGCTGCGAGCAGCCTTGCGGCCGGATCGGCAAAGGCAAGCGCGATCTGCTCGCCGACATGCTGGCGCAGCGTGATCGCCGCGGCGGCCATGTCGCCGACGTCGAAGCCTTCGGAAGAACCGGACGAACTATTGCCGGTGGCCGACTTCCACTGCGCCGTCAGGTCCGGACCGAGCCGCTCGCTGGTGCCGGGATCGTCGGGGAACAGATTTTCCAGCGAGCTGTCGAGCTTGTCGGAGATCGCTTCGGCGCTCCACGCCGTCTCGTTTTCGAACCAGTCGCCATCGGCGGCAGGCTCAGGAGCGGCATCGCCCTTCTGCACCTGGTCGCTTGCGGCGTCATCCTGGGGCTCGGCGCGCTCCAGCAGCGGATTGCGCTCGATCTCGTCGTCGATGAAGTGGTCGAGCTCGACATGGGTGAGCTGCAACAGCCTGATCGACTGCATCAGCTGCGGCGTCATCACCAGCGACTGGGATTGTCGTAGCTGTAGTTTCGCCGCCAACGCCATGGTTCGGTTTCAAACGCCCTTCTGCACCCGGAAGCCTACACATCAGAAGCTGCCGGAAAATGAATTTTTCCGACCTTCCATAGAAACTGGCCCGGCTTTTGCTTGTCAAGGCGAACGATGGCAAAAGGCCCCTACCGAAGCATTATCTCACGCAAAATCGGAGAAAAAAGCCCGGCGGGGCGGCAAAAATCACGTCAGGAAACAAATTTCACGCTCAGAGCGTGAAACCTTCGCCGAGGTAGAGCCGGCGCACATCGGGGTTCGCCACCACCTCGTCGGCACGGCCATGAGTCAGCACCTGGCCGGCATGGATGATGTAGGCGCGGTCGATGAGGCCGAGCGTTTCGCGCACATTGTGGTCGGTAATCAGCACGCCGATGCCGCGCGCCGTTAGATGACGAACCAGCTGCTGGATGTCGGCGACGGCAATCGGGTCGATGCCGGCGAACGGCTCGTCGAGCAGCATGTAGGCCGGGCGCGTCGCCAAAGCTCGGGCGATCTCAAGACGCCGCCGCTCGCCACCCGACAGCGACATGGACGGCGACTTCCGCAGATGGCTGATGTGAAATTCCTCGAGCAGTTCGTCGAGATTGCGCTCGCGCACCTTGCGGTCCTTCTCAACCACTTCGAGCACGGCGCGGATGTTCTGCTCGACATTCAGGCCGCGGAAGATCGAGGCTTCCTGCGGCAAATAGCCGATGCCGAGGCGGGCGCGGCGGTACATCGGCATCGAGGTGACGTCGAAACCGTCGATCTCGATCGTGCCCTCATCGACCGGTACCAAGCCGGTGACCATGTAGAAACAGGTGGTCTTGCCGGCGCCGTTCGGCCCGAGCAGCCCGACAGCCTCGCCGGCGCGCACGCCGATGGTGACACCGCTGACCACCTTGCGGCCCTTGTAGCTCTTGGTCAGACCCTTGGCGATCAGGGTGCCCTTGAACTTCGAGGAATCAACGGTGACTGTGGCCGGTGCTGCAAGTTTACTGGCCGCCCGTCCCGGAAGGCGGGTCAGCAGCGAAGACACGCCAGTCATTCGGGCTTCGGGGCCTCGGATTTCGGTGGCGGCGTCATCGACATGATGACGCGCCCGCCGCAGCCATCGACCTGAGCAAGGCCGCTTTTCATCTGCACGGTGAGCTTGCAGCCCTTGAGGACGTTGGGTCCTTGGGACAAGACGACCTCCTTGCCCGACAGAACAAGCACCTGCGTCTTCATGTCGAACGTGGCGTTGTCGCCGGTGGCGATCTGGTCATTCGACTTGATGTAGACTTTGTTCTTGACCACCAGATGGTCGATATTGGCCGAACCGGTCATCGCCGAAGCGCCGGCGGCAGCACCTTTGGCGGCGTTGGGGCCCTTGACGTAGTAGACCTCCATGCTGCCGGCCTTGAGCAGCGTTGGCCCTTGCGTGACGGTGACGTTGCCGCTGAACAGCGCCATGCTGTCGGCCTGGCGGACCTCAAGTTTGTCGCTCTCGATCTGGATCGGCTGGTCGCCCGACAGTTTGAGCCCGGACTGGCTGCTGGCGCTGGACTGAGCCCAGGACGGCGCCATACCCAGCAACAGCAAGGCCGAAGCTGCGGCGACAAGCCGTGCCGAATTACTGGGACGCATTCGTTTCTCCGCTCTTTGCCTCTGCCGCCTTCATAGTGGCCGGATCGATGTGAACGCTTACCTTTTTCTCGAAAACGATGACCTTGCCATTGTCTTCGACCGACATTGAACCCGCGGTGATCCGCGAGCCGTTACGGCTGACATCGACCGCATCACCTGTCTTCATAGAGCCTTTGCCCATATCGAGGAAGACCGATTTGAAGATGGCAGCGACGCCGTCGGTGGTGGTGACGGTAACGTCGCTGGTCATGTCCATCGTGTTGGCGTTTCTGTTGTAGATCCCGCGCTTGGCGTCGACGGTCGCCACATTGTCGGCCGTCAGCGGCAATTTGGCATGGATGCCTTCGAGTTCGATGATGTCCTGCTTGCCGACATCCTGGATGGCGCGCAAGGCCGTCAGCGAATAGGGCAGCTTGTCCTTGGTGAAGCCGTTGAGCTTCGGATTGGCCATCACCAGCTTGCCATCCGCGAAAGCGGTGCCGTCTGCCTGTATCGAAATGTTGATCGGCGCCGCCAGATAGGAATAGACCGGAAACGCAACCGCGATCCCGGCGGCAAGCACCGGCACGGCAAACTTAAGCACGCGCACGCGGCGCGAGTGGCGCTGGGCGCGGTCGAAGGCGTCGCCGCGCGTGCCCGCTGGCGCCGTGGGCGCCAAGGCCGCATCGGCATTGGTCGGTTCGTTCGATCGCGCAAGCATGACTGACTTCTAATAAACCCTTGTCCGCCAAAACACCTGCTATAGGTGGGTTGCCGGCCCCCGCAAGCAAGCACAAGCGGAGGAAAACCGCAAAAATGTGACGGCCGCTGTTTTACAGACGGAACTCAGGCGACACAATTTCGTCACTTCATAGCAGAAACGAACGCGCCGCGTCATTTTTTCCTGAAATGCCTCCGTCGTGAAGGTCGCTTCGTCGCAGGCTCTTGAGGAAGAGGTAGCCGGGCGCGGACGCTTGCTTTAAAAGCATCGCTTCCCACCGACTGTGAGGCAGACCATGGCACTGAGAGCCGACGACCTGATCGACCGCCGCCGCTTGCGGCGCAAGCTGACCTTCTGGCGCGGTGCCGCCATTGCCATCGTGGCCCTTGGGGTGATTGCGCTTGCAAGCTGGTTCTATGGGGGCGACCTCGGCGGTTCTTCCGTCGACCACATCGCCAAGGTCAGGATCGAAGGCACCATCACCGAGGACGAGGAACTGATCAAGCGGCTGGAAACCATCCGCACATCCTCGCAGGTCAAGGGCGTCATCCTGGCGATCGATTCGCCCGGCGGCACCACGGTCGGCGGCGAATCGATCTACGAGGAGGTGCGCAAGCTTGCCGCCGACAAGCCGGTGGTGGCCGAGGTCGGCACGCTGGCCGCATCGGCCGGCTACATGATCGCCAGTGCCAGCGACCATATCGTTGCCCGCAAGACGTCGATCGTCGGCTCGATCGGTGTGCTCATCCAGTATCCCGATGTCAGCGGTCTGATGGACAAGGTCGGCATCAAGCTCGAGGAAGTGAAATCCTCGCCGCTGAAGGCATCGCCCTCGCCCTTCAAGCCGACCAATGAAGACGAGCGAGCCATGGTCCGCAAGCTCATCCTCGACAGCTATGACTGGTTCGTCGGCATCGTCGCCGAGCGCCGCAAAATGACCCGCGATCAGGCACTGGCCCTTGCCGACGGCTCGATCTTCACCGGCCGCCAGGGCCTTGCCAACGGTCTGATCGACGCTGTCGGCGGCGAGAGCGTGGCGATCGACTGGCTGGCGACCAAGGGTGTCGACGCCAAGCTCAAGGTGGTGGAATGGAAGGACACCGAGCGGCGTGGCGGCTTCCTGTTCTCGAAAGCAATAGCGCGCAGCGTCGGCAGCGCGCTCGGCATGTCGGAGGCCGGCGGCGACGTGCTTCACGAAATTGGCGCGGATCGCTTGTTTCTTGACGGTCTCGTTTCCGTCTGGCACCCTTGATCTGCCGGTTGGGGCGAGTAAAAAAGCAAATAAAATCATCCTGATAATTTGACCGCAGCGCTTTCACGGGGACCTTTCTGATGATCAAATCCGAGCTTGTGCAGATCATTGCCACGCGCAACCCGCATCTTTTCCTGCGCGACGTCGAAAACATCGTGGGAGCGATCTTCGACGAGATCACCGATGCCCTAGCGGAAGGCAATCGGGTCGAGTTGCGCGGCTTCGGCGCTTTTTCGGTGAAGAATCGCCCTGCCCGCACCGGCCGCAACCCGCGCACCGGCGAATCCGTCGAGGTCGAGGAGAAGTGGGTGCCGTTCTTCAAGACCGGAAAGGAATTGCGTGAAAGGCTGAATGGCGGCAAGTAGGCGCGGACCACGCGCCGACCTTATCAAGGCCTGCCTTCTCCAGGGAATTTCTATGTTGAACCGCTTCATACTTATCGTGGTCTTCGTGCCGCTCGCCGTCATCCTGATTGCGCTGGCCGTCGCCAACCGCGAGCTGGTCGCCTTCACGCTCGACCCGTTCAACCCCGGCAATCCGAAACTGACGCTGACCTTGCCGCTGTTCATCTTCCTGTTCGTGGCGCTCGCCATCGGCATGGTCGTCGGCAGCCTGGCGACCTGGGTCAAGCAGGGCCGCTACCGCAAGCTGGCGCGCCAGCGCGGGGTCGAGGCCGAGAATTTGCGCCAGGCGGTCAGCCGGGTACCCGCCGCACCGCAAGGCTCG
Organism: Mesorhizobium sp. M0016; assembly: GCF_040324035.1. NCBI lineage: Bacteria > Pseudomonadati > Pseudomonadota > Alphaproteobacteria > Hyphomicrobiales > Phyllobacteriaceae > Mesorhizobium > Mesorhizobium sp. M0016. Next base: position 107,321 of record NZ_JAMYVM010000004.1, read on the forward strand.
GGCCAGGGTCCGGCGCTGCCGAAGCCAACGGCCTGAAGCCGAAGCTTTTGTCTTCGCGGAGTTTTGCATGCTGACCATTTCGGCCGACGCTGTCGACCAGGCGCTGACCTTTCCCGGGCTGGTCGAGACATTGCGCGCGGCCTTCCGCGAGGGTGCTGTGCAACCCGTCCGCCATCATCACGGAGTCGAACGGCCCGACGGTGCCACTTCCACGCTGCTGTTGATGCCGGCGTGGACCGACTTCCATGCGGCCGGCACGTCGGTCGGCGGTCATATCGGCGTCAAGATCGTCACCGTATCGCCCGACAACAACGCCATCGGCAAACCGGCGGTGATGGGGCTCTATCTCCTGCTCAACGGCGCCACCGGTGAGCCCGAAGCGCTGATCGACGGCCAACGGCTGACACAGTGGCGCACCGCTTGCGCCTCGGCGCTGGCCGTCTCCTATCTCGCCCGCGAGGACGCATCGCGGCTTCTGGTGGTCGGCGCCGGCGCGCTGTCGCCGTTCCTCGCCAAGGCGCACTCCGCGGTGCGGCCGATCAAGACCATCCGCATCTGGAACCGCACGCCCGCCAATGCCGAAAAGGTCGCGGCTGATTTGCGCGCGGACGGTTTCAACGCCGAGGCCGCAAGCGATCTCGACGCCGAACTCGCCGAGGCCGACATCGTCTCATCGGCGACGATCACGACGACGCCGCTGGTCAAGGGTGCGCTGCTCAAGCCGGGCGCGCATGTCGATCTGGTCGGCGGCTTCACGCCGACCATGCGCGAAAGCGATGACGACGCGATCGCGCGCGCCCGCGCCTATGTCGACACCCGCGCCGGCGCCACAAAGGAAGCCGGCGACATCGTCCAGCCGCTCGCCTCCGGCGTGCTGAAGCCGGAAGCCATCGTCGCCGATCTGCATGAGCTGGCGCGCGGGGAAAAACAGGGCCGGCAGAGCCCCACTGAGGTCACGCTGTTCAAGTCGGTCGGCGCCGCGCTTGAGGACCTTGCCGCCGGCATTGCCGTCTACAACGCGCTCAAGCAGTAGCGTCTGCGCCGGTTCTGCGATCGAAGTTCCTGATCGCTTCCGCGCCGACCGGGGTGAAGAAGTTCACCAGATTGCCATCGGGATCGCGCAGCAGCAGCGACCGGTTACCCCATGGCATCGTCGTCGGCGTCTGAACGAAATCGCCGATGATTTTCGCCAGCCTGCTGTACTCAGCATCAACATCACCGACGCGAAACTCGACGATCGCTGAGCGATTGGCGGACGGCTGCGCCACATCAGTTCCGAACAGGGCCAGCGTGCGGGTGCTGCCGATCGCCAATGTGCAGGACGACGTTGCCAGTTCGGCGAAGTCGTCTGTCAACCAGGTTGCGGTAAGCCCGGTGATCGTCTCGTAGAATGCCACCAAGGGCTTCATCTGGTCGGTAATGATGCGGATCCTGGGCAAGCGCGTCGCTATCTGAAGACAATCGCTTGTCGCACAAGGCTGCTGACAACTTGGTGTCAGCAGCCTTGTCACGGTGTGCCTTGCCCATCCGGCGGCTGGATGCTTCAGCCTGCCTTCATGGCCTTCGCGCCCATCGCCTCGGCGATCAGCGCGAAATCATGCGCCGTAATTTCGAACAGGCCAAAGCGCAGTTGATAACCCCAGTTCGATTTGCCCGCGGTGAAGTCGAGCTGCTCGAGCAGCGGCTTGATCGGCGCCTCCTCGGCCTTGGCCCATTCGACATCCCTGCGGAACGGCGTGAAGCCACCGCCCATGTCGCCCTGGTAAGGCTCGCCTTCGCGCACGGTGCCGATTGCCGTGAAAGCCTGCAGGCCGTCCTTCTCGCGCAGAATTGTGGTCGGCGAGTAGTAGATGATGCCGTCGCCGGGCTTGATGCGGCGCAAAGGTGCCGCCTTGCCGTGGTTGACCTGCATGAAGCCGGCCTCGCGGCCGCGCCGGACATGTTCGGCGGAAGCGACCGCGATCCAGTGTGCACTCATTGCTGTTCCCCATTGGCCTGTTCTCCATCGTTCAGCCAGTAGACGCGCAGCCGGTGCTTGTCGGGATCGAGCGCAACGAAGGTGCGGCCGAAGTCCATGTCGGTCGGCGTCTGCAGGATGGTCAAGCCGCGTCCTGCCCAGTCCGTGTAGGCGGCGTCCACCGCATCAGGCCGGTCCAACGCGAAGACGAGCTCCGCACCGCCGCCCGCCGCTGCGGCCGCCGGCTCCACGGTGTGGCGCGACCACAGGCCGAGCTTGAACCCATTGTCGAGCACGAACAGCACGAAGGTCGGCGACGTCTCCACCGGCTGGCGTCCCAGCAGCGCACCGTAGAAGGCGCCGCTCCGCTCCGGGCTGTCGACATAAAGGATGACGAAATTGGGGGTGTTCATGTCTGCTCTCCAGGTTTCGATTGGAGGAGCATAGGTGACCCCACTGTCAGATTCTGGCAGCAGCGTCTTGTGGGCGCGTGGAAAGGAGCATTAAGCGCCAGGCTGGCGCTCCGGTGCGTCCAGCGTCGCGCGCCATTCCTTCAGCAGCGCCTGCCGACGACGCGGATAGCGGATATCTGTGGTGTTGAGCCCCGACATCCGGTCGGCGCGAAAATGTCTGAAATCCTGCCGCGTCTCGCACCAGGCCACCACCACCCGCACCTTGTCGAAAAAGCCGAGCGCGAATGGCCAGATCAAGCGCTCGGAGGCGGCGCCGCCGGCGTCGCGGTAAAGAAAGCCGAGTTTTCTCTCGTTGCGGATCGCCTGGCGCACCAGGCCAAGGTCGATGCTTTCGACAGCATCGCCGTGCGGCCCGACCAAAAGCGCGGTCGCATCGAGGTCCTCACGCAGATCGTCCGGCAGCACAGCGGCGATCTTGGCCAGCGCGTCGGTGGCGGCGGCCGACAGCCGCTTGTCCGGTTGTCTGGCAACCCAACGCGATCCCAGAACGATGGCCTCGATCTCCTCGTCGGTGAACATCAGTGGCGGCAGCATGAAGCCGGGTTTCAGCACATAGCCCAGCCCAGCCTCGCCCTCGATCGGCGCGCCTTGCCCCTGCAGCGTGGCAATGTCGCGGTAGAGCGTTCGGATCGAAACGTCCATCTCGCCGGCAAGCGTGCGACCGCTCACCAGCCGGCGATGCCGGCGCAGGATCTGGATCAGGTCGAGCAGGCGTTCGGAACGGGACATGATTCGAGATTTGCCTGTTTCCTCAGCGAGGTCCACCACCTCAGACATTCGCACGCTCGACCATTTTGTTTGCGCAGCCGGTGACCCTATGCCAAAAGCGGCCTGCCGCCTCCGGAGACGCTCCTGCTTGAAGTCTTTTCGCGACAAACGCCGCGACAACCGTCCGCCCGCAAAAGGCAGGACCGAACATGCGCGGCCACAGCCGGAGACCGTACCAATCCGACCCGAAGCCAGACAGCAACGCCACGAAACAAAACCGGACGACCGGTCTGATCCGAAGCCCGCCCCCCGTGTCCTGGCGCGTCGCGAAGGCATCCTGCCCACTGAGCGCCTGCCGGTGATCCTCGAAGTGGCGCCCAATCAGGATTATGCACTGCTCGACAGCGGTGCCGGCGAGAAGCTCGAACAATACGGCCCCTACCGCATCGTGCGGCCCGAGGGACAGGCGATCTGGCAAAAGGCCTTACCGGCCAGGGACTGGGACCGCGCCGACGCCATCTTCACCGGCGACACCGACGAGGAAGGCATCGGCCGCTGGCGGTTCCCGAAGGTACCGCTGGGCGAGACCTGGCCGATGAAGCATGACGGCATCGACTATCTCGGCCGCTTCACCTCGTTTCGCCATGTCGGCGTCTTCCCCGAGCAGGCTTCGCACTGGGACCATATGGCCAGCCTGATCGCGGCGGCCAAGCGCCCGATCAAGGTGCTGAACCTGTTCGGCTATACCGGGCTCGCGTCTCTGGTGGCCGCCCGCGCCGGCGCCGAGGTCACCCATGTCGATGCCTCCAAGAAGGCGGTCGGCTGGGCGCGCGAAAACCAGGAAATGGCCGGTCTCGGCAGCAAGCCGATCCGCTGGATCGTCGACGATGCAGTGAAATTCGCCGAGCGCGAAGAGCGCCGCGGCAGCCGCTACGACATCATCCTGTTCGACCCGCCTGCCTATGGCCGCGGACCCAAGGGCGAGGTCTGGCAGTTGTTCGAGGACCTGCCCGGCCTGACCGACCTTTGCCGCGCGATCCTGACGCCGAAACCGGTCGCCATAGTGCTGACCGCCTATTCCATCCGCGCCTCCTTCTTCGCCATCCATGCCTTGATGCGCGACACCTTTGCCGGCATGGGCGGCACGGTTGAATCAGGCGAACTGATCATCCGCGAGCAGTCCGCCGGGCGGGCGCTGTCGACATCGCTGTTTTCGCGCTGGGTGGCCTGAATGCCCCGGAGACCTGAATGCCCGGGAGTCCCGAATGAATGAGCGGCACGCCGGCGCGCCCGGGCAGGTCAAGGAAGTCACCAGCCTTGCCAATCCGCTGATCAAGGACATCAAGGCGCTCGCCCAGAAGAAATTCCGCGACCAGCAGAACGCCTTCATGGCCGAAGGGCTGAAGCTGGTCATCGACGCCCTCGACCTCGGCTGGTCGATCAGGACGCTGGTTTTCGCCAAGGCCGGACGCGGCAATGCGGCGGTCGAAAAGGTGGCGGCGCGCACGGTTGCCGCCGGCGGCACCGTGCTCGAAGTGTCCGAAAAAGTGCTGGTCGCCATCACCCGCCGTGACAATCCGCAAATGGTGGTCGGCGTCTTCCGGCAAAAACTGCTGCCGCTAAGAGACATCCGCGCTCACGACGGCGACGTCTGGGTGGCGCTCGACCGGGTGCGCGATCCCGGCAATCTCGGCACCGTCATCCGCACCGTCGATGCCGTCGGCGCCAAGGGCGTCATCCTGGTCGGCGAGACTACCGATCCTTTTTCTGTCGAGACCGTGCGCGCCACCATGGGCTCGATCTTCGCCGTGCCGGTGACCAAGGCGACGCCGGAAGCATTTCTGGCTTGGCGAAACAGCTTCTCGGGCCTGGTGGTCGGCACCCATCTGAAGGGTGCGGTCGACTACCGCTCGGTCGATTTCTCCCGAGGACCGGTGCTCTTGATGATGGGCAATGAGCAGCAGGGCCTGCCCGACAATCTGGCGGAAAGCTGCGACCGGCTGCTGCGGATTCCGCAGGCCGGCCGCGCCGATTCGCTCAATTTGGCGGTCGCCACCGGAATCATGCTGTTCGAGATCCGGCGCGGCGCTCTGAAACTTGCCCCCGAGGACGCCACATCGTGAAATCATGGTCTCCCTATGCGCTGCTGGTGGTGGTGGCAATCGCGCTCGACCAGTGGATAAAGCATCTGATCGAGACCGGCCTCGCCTTTCAGGAAAAGCTCGACCTGATGCCGTTCCTGGCGCTGTTTCGCACCTACAATACCGGTATTGCCTTTTCGATGTTCTCGTCTTTCGGCGACACCGGCCTGGTCGTCATCGCGGTCGTCGTCGTCGCCTTCGTGCTTTATCTGGCAACGCGTACGCCATCCGGCCATGTGCTGGCCCGCATCGGCTTTGCCCTGATCATCGGCGGCGCGATCGGCAATCTGATCGACCGCGCCGTCTACGGCCACGTCATCGACTATATATTGTTCCACACGCCGGTATGGTCCTTCGCCGTCTTCAACCTCGCCGATGCCTTCATTTCGGCCGGCGCGGCGCTGGTCGTCTTCGACGAGTTCATCGGCTGGCGGCGCGAGGCCAAGCCGCAAGGCCCAGAAGCCTGACGGCCCGACTCTTTTGACCAATTGACCTCGCCGGACGGTCGCCGCACAGTTCGGCCAGAGCCAGCCTTTGCGAAGCCGAGGAGAAGAGATGCCTGAAACCTTCAAAGCCATCCTCGTTTCGCGCGACGCCGAAAAGAAGCAGTCGGTCGAGATCGTCGATTTCGGCGAAGCCGATCTGATGGAAGGCGACGTAACCGTCGCGGTCGAGGCGACGACGGTCAACTACAAGGACGGGCTGGCCATCACTGGGAAAGCGCCAGTGATCCGCCGCTGGCCGCTGGTGCCGGGCATCGATTTCGCCGGAACCGTCCTCTCCTCATCGCATGCCGACTGGCGCAAGGGCGACAAGGTCATCCTCAATGGCTGGGGCGTCGGCGAGACGCATTTCGGCGCCTATGCCGGGCGCGCCCGCGTCAACGGCGGCTGGCTGGTGCCGTTGCCCGACGGCATCAGCGCGCACGATGCGATGGCGGTCGGCACCGCCGGCTATACGGCCATGCTCAGCGTCATGGCGCTGGAGCGGCACGGCATCCTGCCGGATCGCGGCCCGGTGGTGGTGACGGGTGCAGCCGGCGGCGTTGGGTCGGTCGCAGTCTCGATCCTGTCCAGCCTTGGCTATCACGTCATCGCCTCGACCGGCCGCAACGCCGAAAGCTCCTATCTGATCGACCTCGGTGCCGCCGAAGTGATTTCGCGCGAGGAACTCTCCCAGCCGGCCAAGCCGCTGGCCAAGGAGCGCTGGGCCGGCGGCATCGATGCCGTCGGCAGCCACACGCTGGCCAATGTGCTGTCGATGACCGCCTATGGCGGCGCGGTCGCCGCCTGCGGCCTGGCGAGTGGCATGGATCTGCCGTCGAGCGTCGCCCCGTTCATCCTGCGCGGCGTCTCGCTGCTCGGCATCGATTCAGTGATGGCGCCAAAGGCTGTGCGGCTGGAAGCCTGGCGCCGCATCGGCAGCGATCTTGATCTCAAGAAGCTCGCCGGCCTGTCGACGACCATCGGCTTCGACGGCATCATCACCGCCGCCCACGACATCGTCGAGGGCAAGATCAGGGGGCGCATGGTCGTGGATATGTGAGGCCCCGAAGCCACCAGAACGGGCGGCAAAAATGCATGACCGCTAAAATTCGAACGATCCGCCGCGCTTTTCCATAATCTCTATCTGGCAAGGAGTTCCGCATGATCGCGGAGTCCGCCAGGAAAGAGAAGAGCCGCGCCGAAAGCATCGACGGGCCGAACCCGGCGACGCCCAAGCGGCAGCATGTTGCCGCGCCGCCGCTGGCGCCGGATTTGCCGCGCCCCACGTCCGAGGGCCTGCCGTTCCTGACGGTGGTCGCCAGTGTCGTGCTGGCGGGCCTCTCCCACCTCACCGGTGCGCCGATCTTCATCACCCTCGGCCTGCTGGCGACAGGCCTTGCCGGCGTCGCCATGCACCTGCGCAACCGCCGCACCGTCCACCGCGCGACGGCCTTGCTCGACGAAACCGCCGCGCGCAGCCGCGCCGAGATCGAGACGCTGGCCGACCGCATGTGGGAGATGCAGGAGAGCGAGGAGCGTTTTCGCGGGCTGATCGATGCGCTCGGCGATCTCGTCGTCCACCGCGACCGCGACGGCCACATCGTCTATGCCAACATGGTTTTCGCCGGCCTCGTCGGAACCGATCAGCGCGACCTTGCCGGCAGGACTCTGGCCGACCTCGGCATCGATGTCGGTATCGTTCCCGACGCCGCCTTTTCGGATCACGAATGCCTGAGTTCCACCGACGTCTCCATCCGCACGCCGAACGGTCCGCGCTGGTTCTCGTGGATCGAACTGTCGGTGCGCGACAAGGATAGCGGCGCCGTCTCGCACCGGGCGATTGCCCGTGACATCACCGCCCGCAAGCGCGCCGAATCCTCGTTGATCACCGCGCGCGAGCGCGCCGAATATGCCAGCCAGGCCAAGTCGCGCTTCCTCGCCACCGTCAGCCATGAGATCCGCACGCCGATGAACGGCATCATGGGCATGGCCAAGCTACTGGCCGACACCAATCTGTCGCCCGAGCAGCGCACCTATGTCGGCGCCGTCTCGACCTCGGCCAGCGCGCTTTTGGCGCTCATCGAAGACCTGCTCGACTATTCCAAGATCGAGGCCGGCCGCTTCGACCCGGAACCGCAGCCGACATCGTTGCGTGAAATTGCCGACAACATCATCGAACTGATGGCGGCGAAAGCCTTCGCCAAGAACATCGGCCTCGGCTGTCATGTCGAGCCCGACGTGCCACAGATGATCATGGCCGATCCGGGAAGAGTCAGGCAGGTGCTGCTCAACCTGATCGGCAATGCGATCAAGTTCACCGACACCGGCGGCGTGCTGGTTTCGGTTGCACGGGCCCGCACCGAGACCAGCGACCGCATCTGCTTCACCGTCGCCGACACCGGCCCTGGCCTGCGCGAAGAGGATATGGAGCGCATCTTCGAGGAGTTCGAACAGTCCGACGGCACCTCGACCCGCACCCATGGCGGCGCCGGCCTCGGTCTGGCCATATCGAGGCGCCTGGTCGCCGCCATGGGCGGTGCCATTTCGGTGTCGAGCCGGCTTGGCGAGGGATCGGAATTCGTCTTCGAGATCCCGGCCGCAGGAGCAACCGAAGCACCGCAGAACCGGCAGAACATCCTGGCCGGCCGGCGCGCCGTGATCGTGTCGAAGAACGCCGTCGAGGCCGACGCCATCGCCCGCACCATCCGCGCCCATGGCGGCGCCGTCGAGGTCGCCGCAACCGCTTCCCAGGCGACGCCCTTCGCCGAACATTGCGATGTGCTGTTGATCGACGCGGCCCTGGAGGACGGCGACGGCAGACTGCTCAAGCGCCTGCGCCAGAGTGGCTTTGCCGATTGCGAGGCGATCACGCTGATCGCGCCGACCGACCGCGGCATGCTTGGCGAATTCCGCACCAGCGGCTACGCCACCTTCTTGGCGAGGCCGGTGCGCGGCGAAACCCTGCTGCGCGTGCTGCTGACCAGTCATGCCCCTGCCTTGCCGCCGCCCAAGCCGGAAAAGACCGGCGCGTCCTCGCTTCGTGCCCATGGCGGGCGCCAGCAAGGTTTGTCGGTGCTGATCGCCGAAGACAACGACATCAACGCCATGCTTGCCCGCGCCACGCTTTTGAAGGCGGGACATCGCGTGAAAGTGGTCGGCAATGGCAAGGCCGCGGTCGAGGCGGTGACCGAAGCCGGGCTGAAAAATCGCTTCGATGTGGTGCTGATGGATTTGCACATGCCGGTTATGGACGGGCTGGACGCGATCGCCGCCATCCGCCGCCACGAGGAGGAAATGGCTGTGCCGCCGGTTCCGATCATGGTGCTTTCGGCCGACAGCCAGGAAAAGACCCGCCACGCCGTGCTCGCCCATGGCGCCAGCGGCTTTGTCACCAAGCCGCTCGATCCCGACGCGCTGGTCCATGCCGTCGAGGGCCAGGTGGCCGCCTGAATTCATGTCGCTCAAAAGTGGCCCCGGTTTTGAGAAGACGACATGCACAAAACAAAGACTTGAAGCGCGTCGCGTGAATCGTCCCAGCGCGACGCGCTTCAAGGCGACGCTGGCGCAATCCTCGCGTCACGTAGGTAGCCGAATGAGGGTTTTCGCCAGCCGACGAAGTATTGCCCGTCGCGCCGTATCACGGTACTGTCACAATCCTGTTGCACCTACACCGTATCCCCGTGCCAAGAGGGATGGCTCGAAGGAGAATCACTCGTGCATACAGTTATGCCGGAATGTGACACTCGGCCCAGCGCAGGCGGCGCTTTGCTCGCCGCGCGGAACGCCGATGCCGTCGCAACAGGCGCACCGCTGGGCCGTATCGGCAATCTCGAAGTGCGGCTTGCCCGCAATGAGGCCGAAATCGCCGCCGCCCAGGAAGTGCGCTACCGGGTGTTTTATGACGAGCTTGGCGCCAGGAAGGACCTGTTCCAGGCGCAGGACCGGCGCGACGCCGACCGCTTCGACCCGCTGTGCGACCATCTCCTCGTGCTGGACACTTCGATCTCCGGCCCCGAGCATCGCCGCATCGTCGGCACTTACCGCCTGCTGCGGCAAGAGATTGCGGCGACCGCCGGCGGCTTCTATTCCGAAGGCGAGTTCGAACTGACCAAGCTGATCGCCCGCCATCCCGGCCAGCGCTTCCTTGAGCTCGGCCGCTCCTGCGTGCTGCCGGAATACCGCTCGAAGCGCACCATCGAGGCGCTGTGGCAAGGCATCTGGGCCTACATCAACCACTATGAGATCGGCGTGATGACCGGTTGTGCCTCGTTCCCTGGCACGGTGCCGGCTGCGCATGCCGAGGCGCTCACCTACCTTGCCCATCACTGCCGGACCAACTCCGCCTGGGATGTGCGGGCGGTCTCCGGCCGCTATTGCTCGATGGATCTGATGCCGATCGAGGCAGTCAACGCCAAGGCGGCGATCGCGGCCATGCCGCCGCTGGTCAAGGGCTATCTGCGCGTCGGCGCCCGCATCGGCGACGGCTGCGTCATCGACCGTGAGTTCTCCACCGTCGATGTGTTCGTGGTGATGCCGGTCAAGGAAATCGGCGCCCGCTACGTCAACTATTATGGCGGGGAAGCGCAGCGCTTTGCGGCGTGAGGCAGTAGGCAGTAGGCAGTAGGCAGTAGGCAGTAGTGAAGGCTGCCGGGATTCCTGACCACTGACTACTCCCTACTCACTAATCCCCTCCCTACGGAATATCCTCCGGTCGCCGTCCCGGGCGGCTCTTGTAGGACGGAAAGGTCCAGCCGAATTTCAGCGCGCCGCCGCGCACCAGGAAAGCCGCGACGAAGCCGGCAATATCCGAGGCGAGCGGCGGCAGGCCGGCAAGATCGCAAAGTGTGTAGAGGCCGGCGCCCGCGAGTGCGGCGGTGACGTAGATTTCGGGCCTGAGCAGCACCGATGGCTCGCCGGCCAGCAGATCGCGCAGGATGCCGCCAAATGTGGCGGTCAACACGCCCATAACAACGGAGACGACCGGCGAGCCGGTGATGGCCAGCCCCTTGGCCGCGCCCATTACGGAAAAGGCCGCCAATCCGATGGCGTCGAGCCAGAGCAGCCATTTCCAGCGGGATTCGACGCGGTGGGCGATGAAGAAGACCAGCACCGCAACCGCCGCGCAAACCAGCACATAGCCGGAGTTGGCGACCCAAAAGACGGGCAGGTTGAGGATGACGTCGCGAAGCGTGCCGCCGCCAATGCCGGTGACGCTGGCCAGAAACAGGAAGCCGATAATGTCGAGCTGCTTGCGCGAAGCCGCCAACGCCCCGGTCGCGGCAAAGACGGCGACGCCGGCATAGTCGAGGAGGTCGATGGGTGTCAGGGACATGAGGTAGTAGGGATTGGGAATTAGGGAAAGTATGAATAACACGAAGCCGCGCGATTGATACGCCTGCCTATTCCCTATTCCCTATTCCCTATTCCCTACTGCCTACCCTACTCACGCATCCTTCTCGGCCTGCTCGTTCACCGGCCCCGGCTCGACCGGCGCTTCGGTGGCCGCGATCTTGGGGCCGCCCTTGGCGACCCCGACCATGGCCGGCCGCAGCACGCGCTCGCCGATCGAATAGCCCGGCTGCACGACCTGGACGACGGTGTTGGCCGGCACATCGGGATTGGGCACTTCGAACATCGCCTGGTGGAAATTCGGGTCGAACTTCTCACCTTCCGGTTCGAGCTTCTTCACCCCATGCCGTTCCAGAGTCGACAGCATGGCGCGCTCGGTGATCTCGACGCCGTCGATCAGCGCCTTGAAGCCGGCATCTCCGGCCGCTTTCGCCTCGGCGGGGATAGCGTCGAGCGCGCGGCGCAGATTGTCCGACACCGACAGCATGTCGCGGGCGAAATTGGCCACCGCATAGGCGCGCGCATCATGCACGTCGCGGGCGGTGCGGCGGCGCAGATTCTCCATCTCGGCCGCGACGCGCAGCGCGCGGTCCTTCAGCTCCTCGTTTTCCTTCAGCAGCCGCACCAGCGCTTCATAGTCGCCGTCGATGCCGCCTTGCGTGCGCTCGGCCTCGGCCGTTTCGATATCCTCGGGCGCGCGTTCGTCTTTTGTCTGGTCGCTCATCGCCATTTCCCGTCATTCGAATGGTTTGGATTTGCGCCCGATATCGAGGTTTGGCGGCCAAAAATCAAGGGGCAAGCCCAGGAGGACGCCCCACAGCAGGCAATGTTGCGGGCTGCCCGTCGGACTTGGTGCGGGGCGCAAGGACGTTCAAAATTAATTCAAACTTTACCGTAACGGCAGCCTTTGCTTGCCAATACCCCGCTATGGGGAACCATTCAAAGCTTGGAGGAGTTTTGAAACCGACACAGGATTTGAGACAATGGACCGCAATACTGGCAACAGAAGCGAAGAGCTCGCCGCCGACATCAGGCGCCAGTTCGGCACCGAGGCGACGACGCGCTTCTTGCGCACCTTGCCGGCCTTCCGCACCGAGGCCGACATTCCCGCCCGTTTCCGGGACCTGCTCGACCGGCTGGACGGCATAGAAGCCAGCATGGCCGGCGGCCAACGCCGTCAATAGCGATGCTATCGCGCGACAATTACGCGCAGTAATTTTGCGTGAGCTTTTCCTTGCGGCAGCGGGACGCCCCGCCTATGCTTCCTGATGAACATGATTTCCCCCGAGACGGCCGCCAACAGCAAGCGCGCCTGGTTGAAGATCCTGGCGCGCTACAAGAAGCCCGACCGGCGACGCAGCACCCTCGAACTCGCCATCACCCTCATTCCTTTCGTTACGCTGTGGGCGCTGTCTTCGGCAGCCTATTCCTATGGCCACTGGTGGGGCTTGATCCTGATCCTTCCGGCCGCCGGTTTTCTGGTGCGGATCTTTATGATCCAGCACGATTGCGGCCACGGCTCCTTCTTCGCCAACCGCACTGCCGACGACTGGATCGGCCGCGCGCTCGGCGTGCTGACGCTGACCCCTTACGATTGCTGGCGGCGCGCGCACGCCACCCATCACGCCAGCGCCGGCAATCTAGACGAGCGGGGAATGGGCGACATCAGGACGTTAACGGTTGCTGAATACCGGCAACTGTCTTGGCGGGGACGCCTTGCCTATCGTCTCTACCGCCATCCCCTGGTGATGTTCGGCCTCGGGCCGATCTGGCTGTTCATCTTCGAGCAGAGGCTGCCCGTCGGCATGATGCGCGGCGGCCTGACGCCCTGGGTGTCGTCGATGACCACCAATCTCGGGATCGCGGTCGCGGCAGCGCTGCTTATCTGGCTGGTCGGCCCCGGCGCTTTCCTGATCGTCCATTTGCCGATCGTGATCCTGGCCGGATCGGCCGGAATCTGGCTGTTCTACGTCCAGCACCAGTTCGAGGAGACGGAATGGGCGAACGACGAAGAGTGGGAATTCCAGCGTGCCGCCCTGCACGGCTCGTCCTATTACGATTTGCCGCCGGTGCTGAACTGGTTCACCGGCAATATCGGCGTCCATCACGTGCACCATCTCTCGGCCAAGGTGCCGGGGTACCGGCTGCAGGAAGTGCTGCGCGACTATCCGGAATTGCGCGGCATCGGCCGCGTCACGCTTCTCGACAGCCTGCGCTGCGTAAAGCTGGCGCTATGGGACGAGAATCGCCGCAAGCTGATCTCGTTTCGCGAAGCGCGGGCCTTGGCCTAAAAGCAATCCCAGCAAAGTGTGATGCGGTTTTCCCGGGAAAAGCGCGCAGCGCTTTCCCTCGGGATCGCATAAAACAAGAAACAAACCGCCGCACCAAAGGCGCGGCTGCATCTCCCAGAAGATATGCTCAGGTGGCCTTGCGCTCCTCGCGCATCAGGACCTTGCAGCCCTGATCACGTCAGCCGCCTTTTCGGCGATCATGATGGTCGCTGCATTGGTGTTGCCGCCGATCAGCGCGGCTTCCTCCCTGGCGGATACTTCCGTCCGGACAGCCAAGAGATCACAGTCTTTGTAAAGACAGGCGAAATTACCGCTGCGTCAGCTGTTGCGAACGCGCCGCCAGGAGTATTTCGGCCCCTTCGGCTCCGACGCTTCGGTCGGCTGATAGTAAAGGCCCAGCCCGCCTGTGCGGCCTTCTTCGAGGCGCTTCAGCAGAACCGGGTTGGAGATCTCGAACTCGTCGAAGCCGAGGCGCAGCATATGCGGCAGCTGGTCGACGAGCACCTGGCCCGTGGCGCGGACCGCGCCCTCGAAATGGTAGCGGCTGCGCAGCAATTCGCCCTTGGAAAACGAGCGGCCGTCGCTGAAGGCCGGGAAGGCCAGCGCCACCAGCGACAGCTGGTCGAGCAGATCCACAATCTTTTCCAGCTGGTCGCCGGGCTGCAGCGCGACGCCAAGCCGCTCCTTGGCCGAGCGCCGCACTTCGGCATCGAGGCCGAGAAATGCCTGCAACGGCAGGATGAAGCGGCCATTGCCCGCCAGTGCATCCGCACTTTCGGCATGTGTCCACTCGTCCTCGCGAAAACCCGTCCGGGTCCAGAGGCGGGTCTCCGCTGTCGTCGGTTCAGTCATCGAAAATTCCTAAAAGCCCCAAAATCGAAGTCCGCGAAAGCCGGTCCACACGGCCTCCGGGCGGAAGCCGCCGTTGCAGGCCAGCCTCACCTGAATATCACCATAGCTTAAAGGGATGCGTCGGTCAGCGATACTTCCAGTCCCGACAGATGGATGCCGCACTCGGTCTTGGCATGACCGGCCCAGCGTCCGCTTCGCGCATCCTCGCCCGGCTGCACCGGCTGCGTGCATGGGAAGCAGCCGATCGACAGATAGCCGTACGCAACCAGCGGATTTTCGCGCAGCGCATGCGCGCGCATGTAGTCAGCCTGGTCGGATGTCGTCCAGTGCGCCAGCGGATTGACGCGTACGCGCGGGCCGACCGCCTCGAACACCGGCAGCGCGGCTCGCGTCGCCGCCTGGAAGCGCTTGCGGCCGGTCAGCCAGGCCCGGAAGGGGGCGACGCCGCGCGCCAGCGGCTCGACCTTGCGCACGTCGCAGCAGGCATCGGTATTGCTCTGGTGCAGATTGCCGGTCGGATCGACCCGCTCGAGCGCCGCGTCTTCGGGCTTGATCACCCTGATGTTGGTCAGCCCGAAATCGGCGACCAGCGCATCGCGATAGCCCAGCGTCTCCTCGAAATGCTTGCCGGTGTCCAGGAAGATGACCGGCAGCGTGCGGTCGACCTTGGCGATCATATGCAGCAGGACGGCGGAATCCGCGCCGAAGGACGACACGGCGGCGATCTCGTCATGAAACAATTCGCTCGCCGCGCGTTCGATGATGTCGAGCGGGCTCAGATGTCCATACAGCGCGTCGAAGCCCGCCGCTTTGGCGGCGATGCTGTCGTCGACGTCGACGATGCGGTCAAGCGGCCTTGGTTTCGCCAGCATAGAGCGCCTCCTTGAACGGCGCGGGACCGACACGGCGGTAGGCGTCGATAAAACGTTCACTGGGACCGAGCCGAAGGCCGAGATAGGTGTCGACGATCTGCTCGATGGCGTCCGTGATCTCTTCCGAAGAGAAGCCGCGGCCGATGATTTCGCCAACCGAGGTGTTCTCGTCGGCCGATCCGCCAAGCGTCACCTGGTAGAGTTCGGAGCCTTTCTTCTCGACGCCGAGGATACCGATATGGCCGACATGGTGATGTCCGCAGGCATTGATGCAGCCGGAAATCTTCAGCTTCAATTCGCCGATCTCGCGCTGCCGCTCCAGCGAGGCGAAGCGAAGCGAAATCTCCTGCGCGATCGGGATCGAGCGCGCTGTCGCCAGCGCGCAATAATCGAGGCCAGGGCACGCGATGATGTCGCTGATCAGGTTGGAATTGGCCGTCGCGAGGCCAATGTCGACCAAAGCGTCGTAGACCGCTTTCAAATCGGCGCGCGCCACATGCGGCAGGATCAGGTTCTGCTCATGGCTGACGCGCAGTTCGTCGAACGCGTATTTCTCGGCGATGTCGGCGACCGCTTCCATCTGGCTGTCGGTGGCATCGCCCGGCACTTCGCCGATACCTTTCAGCGAAATCGTCACCGCGGCATAGTCGGGATGGCGATGCGTCACGACATTCTGGTCGAGCCAATCCGAGAAGCTTTTGGAATCGAGCCGCGCCAGCTTGATCGCCGCGTCGCCTTCCGGCCGGGCGGTCAGTGCCGGCGGCGCGAAATAGGCGTCGATGGCACGGATGTCGGCTTCCGGCAGCTTCAGCTCGGCGTCCTTCAGCTCCTGCCATTCGGCCTCGACCTGGCGGGTGATTTCCTCGACGCCGGTCTCGTGGACGAGGATCTTGATGCGCGCCTTGTACTTGTTGTCGCGGCGGCCATAGAGGTTGTACACGCGCAGGATCGCCGTGCAGTAGGACAGCAGGTCGGCTTCCGGCAGGAAGTCGCGGATCTTGCGCGCCACCATCGGCGTGCGGCCCTGGCCGCCACCGACATAGACGGCAAAGCCGAGCTCGCCGGCGGCGTTCTTCTTCAGATGCAGACCGATATCATGCGTCTGGATGGCGGCGCGGTCGCGCTCGGCCCCGGTCACCGCGATCTTGAACTTGCGCGGCAGGAACGAGAATTCCGGATGCACAGACGACCATTGCCGCAGGATCTCGGCATAGGGGCGCGGATCAGCGACCTCGTCGGCGGCGGCGCCGGCAAAGTGATCGGCGGTGACGTTGCGGATGCAATTGCCGCTGGTCTGGATGGCATGCATCTCGACGCTGGCGAGATCGGCCAGGATCGCCGGAATGTCGGACAGCGCCGGCCAGTTGAACTGGATGTTCTGGCGCGTGGTGAAGTGGCCGTAGCCCTTGTCGTATTTGCGCGCGATGTGGCCGAGCATGCGCAGTTGCGCGCTGTTCAGCGTGCCATAGGGCACCGCGATGCGCAGCATGTAGGCGTGCAGCTGCAGGTAGACGCCGTTCATCAGCCGCAGCGGCCGGAACTGATCCTCGGTGATCTCGCCGGACAGCCGGCGTTCGACCTGGTCGCTGAACTCGGCGACGCGGGCCTGGACAAAATCGTGGTCGAACTCATCGTAGCGGTACATGTTTCGTCTTTCAGGGCGCGTCCGCCCGTATTTTGTTACGCTGCCCGCGCAGCCTGCTTGCCCAGATCTTCCCGGATGGTCGGGCCGGCGGCGCGGATCTTTTCGCGCAGCCGCATCGGCACGACGATGCCATTGACGACTTCAGCGTCGATCAGATTGACGTCGACAACCTGATTGTTGGCGTTGGCCTTGGCGCCGATTGCTTCCAGCCTGTCCTCTGCCGCTTGGTCATGGGCAAGGTCGGCATGGTCGACCGTCTCGGCCCAGCCACCATCGGCGTACCAGACGGCGATGCCGTCGGAGAGGCGGTTTGCGGTCAGTATCTTCATGGCTCGACCTCTGCGTCGGCCGCGTTGGCGGCGCCCTCATAGTTATGTGCCGCGAGCGGCTCGGAACGTTCAAAGTTGGCGCCGGCAACCGCGTCGCCGATGATGGTCATCACCGGACCGGCCAGATCGGCGCGCGCTTCCAGCGACGGCAAATCGGCCAGCGTGCCGTGGAAACGGCGGCGGTTCTGCAAGCTGGCATTCTCGACCACGGCAACCGCCGTGTCCGGCGACAGGCCGGCCTCGATCAGTCGTCCGGCGACTTCGGCGGCGACCGAGCGGCCCATATAGACGGCGACGGTGGCGCCGGAAATGGCGAGCTTGGCCCAATCCGGCAGCGAATTGCCCTTCAGATCATGGCCGGTGGTGAACACCATCGACGAGGAGACGCCGCGCAGCGTCAGCGGCAGCTCGAAGTCGGCGGCGGCGGCAAAGGCGGCGGTGACGCCGGGGACGACATCATAGGCGATGCCGGCATCGCGCAGTGCGGCCATCTCCTCGCCGGCGCGGCCGAACACGAGCGGGTCGCCCGACTTCAGCCGCACGACGCGCTTGCCCTGCCTGCCGAGATCGACCAGCAGCGCATTGATCTCGGCCTGGCTCTTGGTGTGGCATCCCTTGCGCTTTCCGACCGGCAGCCGCTCGGCGTCGCGGCGGCCCATGGCGACGATCGCCTCCGGCACCAGCGCGTCATAGACGATGACGTCGGCTTCCATCAAAAGCCGATGCGCGCGCAGCGTCAGAAGATCCTCAGCACCTGGCCCGGCGCCAACCAACGCGATATGGCCCGAAGCCGGAGCCTTCGACAGCAACAGATCGGCGGCGGCGTCATGCGCCTGCGAAAGCTCGCCGGCTTCGACGGCGCGCGCCGGTGCACCCTGGAAAAAACTGCTCCAGAACTGGCGGCGGGCGTTGCCTTTCGGCAGCAGCTTTTCGGCGGCACCCCGGAACGAGGCGGCAAGCGCTGCCAGCGGCCCGAGCGACGGCGACAGCATGCGGTCGATGCGGCTGCGCAGCATCTGCGCCAGCACCGGACCCGCGCCTTCCGTGCCGATGGCGATGGCGACCGGGGCGCGGTTGACCAGCGCCGGGGTGAAGAAATCGCATAGCTCCGGCCGGTCGACGGCATTGACCGGAATGCCAAGGCGGCGCGCATCGTGGGCGACGCGGCGGTCGAGCGTCTCGTCGCCGCTGGCGGCAAACACCAGGACCGCGCCTTCGAGATGCGCGGCGTCGTAGGGGGCGTCGATACGGATGGCGCCGGTCGTGGCGATGAAGCTCAGCAATTCGGCGTCGGCAACATCGGCAATGATGCGAAGCACAGCACTCGACTGATCAAGTAGCCGCGCCTTGGCCAACGCTTCGCCTCCGCCGCCGACGATGGCCACGGCTTCGCCTTCGACCCGCATGAAGACCGGGAACGCGGTGAGCTTGGGATTGGTGTGCGGCATGACGAACAGATTCCGGAACAATTCGGCAGTTTTAGGCGCGGACGCGAAAAAGCTGAAGGAACCCACTCGCGCATCCCCTGACGGGAGGCAATCGGTTTTCCGCAAGCCAAAGGGCCAAGAGAAAAATATTCCACATCCGCATATCAGGCGGATTCAAGCTGCTGCCGCAGGCCTTGTTCTGCGGCTCTTTTATCCGGCAGGCGGCCAAGCTGCAAAATTGTTTTTTCTAAATTCTACTAATTTAGTAGATTAAAGCCGTCACCTCGGACATTGCTCCGATGGACGTTAGATCGGGCTGGATATGGCTGCGTGCGATCTCGGCGAACGAAGTGGAACGTTCCCGCTTCGCCACGCGTTCTGCCCCTGCCGTAACAGACAATCGTCGGCTGGATTTGAACCTTCAAGCAGGAGCCCGCAAATGAGCAAGATCAACCTGAAACATGGCCTTCTGGTCATGGTGGCCGATGGCGAGAAAGCGCTGTTCCTGAAGAACGAGGGCGACAATCTCTATCCGCACCTGCAGCTCTTCCAGGAGATGAACCAGGACAATCCGGCAACGCGCGAACAAGGCAGCGACAGTCCCGGCCGCTACAATGACGGCCCCTCCGTGCATCGCAGCGCGGTTGAGGAAACCGACTGGCACCGGCAGGGCAAGGAACGCTTTGCCGAAGAGATCGCGGACCGGCTCTACAAGCTCGCCCATCACGGCATCTTCGACGACATCGTGCTGGTCGCGCCGCCGCTGGTGCTCGGCACCATGCGCAAGAAATTGCACAAGGAAGTCACCGACAAGGTGCAGGCGGAGATCCCAAAGACACTGACCAACCGCCCGCTGATCGACATCGAGGCCATGCTGCAGCAGGCAGCCTGACGCTATCTCATAGATCATTCGCGCGCGCAGCGTTTTCGCTGCGCGCGCCTTTCGTTTTTCGGCGCCTCTGGCCACCAATTTACGTCTCGCGGGTTGCGTCGCCCGCACCCCCTCCACCATATTGCAAAGGCGGCGGCTGCGGGCGGCGCACACCCGACATTTCCCGAAAGGCGCTCCATAGACAATGCCGCATGACACGCCCCTTATCGCCACCATCGTCGCCGGTCTGGGGCTGGCATTCATCTTCGGGGCGCTCGCCAACCGTTTTCGCATCCCGCCGCTGGTCGGCTATCTCGTCGCCGGCGTGCTGGTTGGACCGAACACGCCGGGTTTCGTCGCCGATGCCGGTCTTGCCAATGAGCTGGCCGAAATCGGCGTCATCCTGCTCATGTTCGGCGTCGGCCTGCATTTCTCGCTGAAGGATCTTCTCTCCGTCCGCGCCATCGCCGTACCCGGCGCCATCGTCCAGATCGGCTTTGCCACCGCGCTGGGCGCCGGCCTTGCCTGGATGCTCGGCTGGTCGATGGGCGCAGGCCTCGTCTTCGGCCTAGCGCTTTCCGTCGCGTCCACAGTGGTGCTGTTGCGCGCGTTGCAGGAGCGACGGCTGATCGAGACCGAGCGCGGCCGCATCGCCGTCGGCTGGCTGATCGTCGAGGACCTCGCCATGGTGCTGGCGCTGGTGCTTTTGCCGGCGTTGGCC
Source organism: Mesorhizobium sp. M0016 (assembly GCF_040324035.1). Classification (NCBI taxonomy): domain Bacteria; kingdom Pseudomonadati; phylum Pseudomonadota; class Alphaproteobacteria; order Hyphomicrobiales; family Phyllobacteriaceae; genus Mesorhizobium; species Mesorhizobium sp. M0016. Next base: position 127,442 of record NZ_JAMYVM010000004.1, read on the forward strand.
GGCGTGCTCGGCGGCCAGCCGCAGGTCGATGACCATGCGAGCCTTTTGTCGCTGCCGGCCAGCTTCGGCATCTGGGGCGTCGTCGGCCTCACGCTGGCCAAGGTCGTCGCCTTCGTCATCGTCATGCTGGTGGTTGGCCGCCGCGTCATTCCGTGGATCCTGCATTACGTCGCCCATACCGGCTCGCGCGAACTGTTCCGGCTGGCGGTGCTGGCGATCGCGCTCGGCGTCGCCTTCGGCGCCGCCAAACTGTTCGGCGTCTCGCTGGCGCTCGGTGCCTTCTTCGCCGGCATGATCATGAGCGAATCCGAGCTCAGCCACCGCGCGGCGGAGGAATCACTGCCGCTGCGCGACGCCTTCTCGGTGCTGTTCTTCGTCTCAGTCGGCATGCTGTTCGATCCGTTCAGCCTGATGAGCAATGGCTGGCCGATCCTGGCGACGCTGGCCATCATCGTCATCGGCAAGTCGCTGGCCGCCTTCGTCATCGTCATCGCCTTCCGCTATCCGCTGGGAACCGCCTTGATGATCTCGGCCAGCCTCGCGCAGATCGGCGAATTCTCCTTCATCCTGGCGGAGCTCGGCGTCGGGCTGAAGCTGTTGCCGCAACAGGGACGCGACCTGATCCTGGCAGGCGCCATCCTGTCGATCCTGGCCAATCCGCTGATGTTCCTCGCCCTCGACTGGATGAAGCCATGGCTGGACGCGCGCGCCGCCAAGGCAGCACCACCGGAAGAGGCCAAGCCGGTCGGCCCGGCGACGCAGCCCGGACAAGTGGCCTCGGTGGCCGCCGCGGCAAAAGAGGATGGCCCACCGCCACGCACAACGCTTTCGGGCCACACCATCCTGATCGGCTACGGCCGCGTCGGCAGCCTGGTCGGCGCGGCGCTGAAACAGGCATCGCTGTCCTTCCTGGTCATCGAGGACGCCGACAAGACGCTGGCGAGGCTGAGAGACGACGGCGTCGAAATCGTCTCCGGCAACGCGGCCAATGCAGGTGTATTCGCCGCCGCCAATCCGCAGGGCGCCAGGCGATTGATCCTTGCCATCCCCAACGCGTTCGAGGCCGGGCAGATCGTGCTCAGGGCACGCGCCGCGAATCCCGGCATCAACGTCATAGCGAGGGCCCATTCCGATGCCGAGGTCGAGCATCTCAAAGGCCTCGGCGCCGACACCGTCATCATGGGCGAACGCGAGATCGCCCGCGGCATCGTGCAAGAAGTGCTGGAGCAAAAGCCGATGCCGCGCCCCGAAGCCATTGAGCCCTCCCCGGCCTGAGGCTTGCCACAGGCGCATCGATCATCCAACGAAGGCGGAGCCGCCATTGTGCGCGACGCTGGCGAGATACTTTGCCGGCGGCTTGCCAAGCGCCTTCTTGAACATGGTGATGAAGGCGGTGACGGAGGCGTAGCCGAGATCGCCCGAAACCTGCTGGACACTCGCACCGGAGGCCAGCTCCCTTATGGCGACGATCAGATGCAATTGCTGGCGCCAGCGGCCGAAGCTCAGGCCGGTTTCCTTCACCACCAGACGGGCAAGACTGCTTTCACTCAGCGCGACGCGATTGGCCCACTCGGCAAGCGTGCTGCGGTCGGCCGGGTCTTGCGCCAGCGCCTCGGCGATCCGCCGCAAGCGCGGCTCGGCGGAGATCGGCAGATGCAATAGCTGAACCGGCATGCGCGGCAGTTCGGAGAGCAGGATCGTGGTCAGCAGCACGTCCCTCGCCTCATCCTCCTCCACGCGATCGGCCAGCTCGATGATCAGTTCGCGCAACAATGGCGAGATCGACAGCGTGCAGCAGCGGTCCGGCAGATCGGCGGCTCCCGGCTCGATATAGACGAAGAAAATCCGCGCATTGGCGGTGGCGATATTGCTGTGTCCCATGCCACCGGGAATCCACACCCCGCAATGCGGCGGCACCATCCACAGACCGCTGGGCACGCGGCAGGTGACGCCACCGCCGAGCGCGAAGACGAGCTGGCCCTTCCGATGCCAATGGGTCGCCACTTCCGCTTTGGTTTCGGTGACATCGACGCGAACCGCAATTGCAGGAGCGATCACATCATCGACGTCGAAATTGGCCCAGGGGTAGCGGAGAGGCTGTCTCATGATTGACGGCTTTTAGCGACTATTCGCCATGATAGCTAAATTCTTTGATCCGGGAAGTCGATAGGCTCTGGTTCGTGGCTGGCATTTCACAAACCGGCAGGAAGGCTTCCCATGCGCGCCCTCGTCATCTCTCCCGACAGCCCCACCGGACTGACGTTTGCCGAGGCCAACGAACCTCAACCCCTCGCCAACGAAGCGCTTGTCTGCGTCCACGCAACCTCGTTGAACCGCGGCGAACTGCGCCTGCTCACCATACGCCCAAAAGGCTGGATACCTGGCCAGGACGTGGTTGGAGTAATCAAGCGGGCGGCAGCCGATGGCTCCGGGCCTGCCGTCGGCGCCCGGGTTGTGGCTTTGGTGGACGAGGCCGGCTGGGCCGAACGGGTCGCCGTTCCGACCGACCGTCTCGCAGTCATCCCGGACGAGGTCAGCTTCGGGTCCGCCGCCACGCTTCCGGTCGCGGGCACGACGGCGCTCAGGGTCTTGCGCCATGGCGGCGACCTCGCGGGACAGCAGGTGTTGATCACCGGCGCCAGCGGCGCGGTCGGCGGTTTCCAGATCCAGATCGCCCGCGAGCAAGGCGCCGCGGTGACTGCAATCGCCGCCGCCCGGCACGCCGAGGATCTCCGCGGTCTTGGTGCTCACGAAGTCGTCGAGTCGATCGAACTGGCCGAAGGGCCATTCTCTCTGATCACCGAGTCGGTCGGCGGCCAAAGCCTCGCCCATGCCATCGAACGCGTCGCCCCCGGCGGCACCATCGTCATGTTCGGTTCGAGCAGCGGCGAACTCACGCCGGTTGGTTTCAGACAATTCGTTCCAGGCCATGAGGGAGCGAGGCTTCAGACTTTCGCCTACTACACATCCGGTCCAGCCATTGGCGCGGACATCGCCTCGCTGCTCGCTCTGGTCGCGGCTGGCCGGCTGGAAACCCGCGTGTCCATGACCGTGCCGTGGACAGACATCGCCCAGGCTCTGGACGCCCTGCGACAGCGCAGCTTCAGCGGCAAGGCTGTTCTCACCATCGCCGAATGAGCAGTCTGTCAGCGCTCAGACGTGCTGGCCGCCATTGATGTGGATTTCCGAGCCCGTCACATAGGACGCCTGCTGCGAGCACAGGAAGAAGATGATGTCGGCGACTTCCGAGGTGGCGCCAAGGCGCCTGAGTGGGATCGTCTCGACGATCTTGTCGGTGCCAGGCGACAGGATCGCGGTGTCGATCTCGCCCGGCGCAATCGCATTGACGCGGATGCCGTGCGGGCCGAAATCATGCGCCATCTCGCGCGTCAGCGAGCCGAGTGCCGCCTTCGAGGTCGCATAGGCGGTGCCGGCGAAAGGATGCACGCGCGTGCCGGCGATCGAGGTGACGTTGACGATCGAACCTTTTGCTGCCGCAAGCTCCTTGAAGAGACCACGCGCGAGCATGATCGGCGCGAAGAAATTTACCTGGAACACATCGCGCCAGACATGCATCGGCGTGTCGATCGAATCCATGCGGCTGTTGCCGTCCTTGAGCTTCGGCGAAATGCCGGCATTGTTGACCAGCGCGTGTAATTGCCCGCCATGCGCTTCCAGCCGGTGACGGATCTCCGAGACGGCGATGCCGACATCCTCCTGGTCGGCGAGATCGACCTTGATGTGGTCCTCCGGGCCGGCCGGCCACGGGCAATCCTCGGCAAAAGCCTGGCGCGAACAGGTGATGACCCGCCAGCCCTCACGCGAAAAGCGCTTGACCGTGGCATGGCCGATGCCGCGGCTGGCTCCGGTCAGCACGATGGTTTTTCTGATGTCGGTCTCAGCCATGTCTGTCACTCCGGCCGGAGATGTAGCCGAATGCCGCGAAGGTGGCGAGAGGCCGAATTGTCACCGCAGCTCTCATATGAGGAACGGATTGCCAGCTCGCATTTGATTCGAAGCTAGAATGACGAGCCGCTCAGCCGCCGCCGAGAATATCCAGGATTGAGGTTTTCCGCTTCTTGGTCGGGCCGCCGACGCTGCCCGGCGGTACCGGATGCTTGATCGAGGCCGTGGTGCCGCCGTCGCCCGGCATGTCGAAACCGTCGGCATCGACGGTTTCGGCCGGACGGCGGACCGGTGCTTGTGCGGGTACAGCAGCAGGTGCCGGCGCGGCAGCAGGCTCAGAACGGCTGACGGCCACGGCAGGCAACGGCGCTGCCTGATTGTTATCGACTGACGGAATATCGTCGGGCACGATGGTATCTGGAGGCGTCGATTTCCAGGTCCCGGGCAGCGGCCTGACCGGCACGCCTTCATGCGCCGCCACCATGAATTCGTGCCAGGCCTGTGCCGGCAACGCGCCACCGGTGACCTTCTTCATCGGCGTGCCGTCATCATTGCCGAACCATACGCCGGTGGTGAGGTTTGCGGTGTAACCGACGAACCAGGCGTCGCGCGAATTCTGGCTGGTTCCGGTCTTGCCGGCAGACGGCCAGGCGAAGGCCGCCTTCTTCGCCGTGCCGATCTCGACCGTGCCAGTCATCATCGAGTTCATCATGCCGACAATGTTCTGCTTGACGACGCGCGGCGCGCTGCCGCCATTGTCGTCATAGAGCACCTTCCCTTCGGTCGTGGTGATGCGGCGGATGAAATGGATGTCGGGCTTGTAGCCGCCATTGGCGAACGGCACATAGGCCGATGTCAGCTCCAGTGGCGTCACTTCCGAAGTGCCGAGCGCGATCGAGGTGTTGGCGATCAGATCGGACTGGATGCCCATGCGGTGCGCCGCCTCGACCACCGCGTCGGGGCCGACCTCCATGGTCAGCTGGGCCGCGACAGAATTCAGCGATTTCGCCAGCGCGGTCGCCAGCGTCACCTTGCCGAAATATTTGCCGCCATAATTGTCGGGCGTCCACTTGCCGATCCTGATCGGTGCGTCGTTGCGCACGCTGTCGGGCGTGCGGCCGGCTTCCAGCGCGGCCATATAGACGAACGGCTTGAACGCCGAGCCCGGTTGACGGCGTGCTTCGGAAGCACGGTCGAACTGGCTGGTCGAATAGTCGTAGCCGCCGACCATGGCGCGCACGGCGCCGGAATTGTCGATCGACACCAGCGCGCCCTGGCTGACATTGAGCTTCTTGCCGCTCTCATCGATCAGCCGGCGGATCGACTGTTCAGCGAGCTTCTGCAGGTTGAGGTCGACGGTGGTGTCGACGACGATGTCGCTGCGCACGTCGCCGATCAGGTCGGGCAGCTCTTCCATGATGGTGTCGGCGACGTAGTTTTCCGAACCGGTCCAATAGGACGGCGCGCGCGTTGCCGGCGCGCTCATCGCCGAGGCCAGTTCCTTGGCGCTGATCTTGCCTTCGTCGCGCATGGCGGCCAGCACCAGCTGCGAGCGCTCCTCCGCCGCCTTCGGATCCCGCGCCGGCGACAGCCGCGACGGCGCCTTCAAGAGGCCGGCGAGAAGGGCCGCCTCCGAAAGTGTGACATCGCGCGCGCTCTTGCCGAAATAGCGGCGCGAGGCCGCCTCGACGCCATAGGCGCCCGAGCCGAAATAGACCCGGTTGAGGTACATTTCGAGGATCTGGTCCTTGGTATGCTTGTGCTCCAGCCACAGCGCCAGCAGTACCTCCTGCACCTTGCGCTCCAGCGTGCGGTCGGGCTTCAGGAACAGGTTCTTGGCCAGCTGCTGGGTCAGCGTCGAGCCGCCCTGCGAGAAACGGCGGCCCAGAACGTTGGTCACCATGGCGCGCGACAGGCCGATCGGGTCGATGCCGAAATGCGAATAGAAGCGGCGGTCCTCGATGGCGATGACGGCTTCGGGAATGTAAGGCGACATTTCGTGCAGGCCGACCGCCTCGCCGCCGCTCATGCCGCGGTTGGCAAGCAGTTGCCCGTCGACCGAGACGATCTTGATGTTGGGGGCACGGTCGGGGATCGACCAGGTGGTCGCCGCCGGCATCTTGGCGCCGTAATAGACGACGATGCCGGCCACCGCGATGCCGCCCCAGATGCAGAGCACGAAGCACCAGTAGAACATCCGGGCCATGACGCCGAACAGCCCGCGCCGGGCTTTGCCGCGCCGGCCGCGCGAGGATGATTTTGCTCTGGAGGTTTTGCGCGCCGTGGAGGATTTGCGATTGCCCGGCACGACGCGATCCTCCTCGTTCACCGAGAAACCGGCCGCGGATTTCGCCTTTGGCGATCCCTCGAAGCTGGGTTCGATGCGACTGTCTCTGCGGTTCGCCATGCGTTGCGCTGTCTTCCCGGTGTCAATGGCGCTCGGGTTGGAGGGTAGATGCGGCGGTTTAAGGGCGCGTTAAAGCAGGGTTTATGCACCCTTCTGAAATTCCTTAAGAATTTCTAAAATCCGCTGCCGCCAACTGGGTCCGAAAGCCGCATCCTCGCGGCCTGTCTGCCGCAAAAGGCAGAGGCCCTGGCTACCCCGAATATTTCAATTCTGCTGGATCGAAATGCCCTTGTCGTCGATCTTCAGTTCGACGCCCTTGGGCTTGGTCTGTTCGTGATAGACATATGCACCGAGCGCGATGACCACGACAACGAGCGCGCCGACAAGGAGATAGAGAGTGTTCTGTTTCACGGCGCGCTCCTTTGGCAGCAATTCCAGGAAAGCACAGGCTTTCTCCTGAGGAATTGCGTTGAATGAAAACTTAGAGCGTCAAGCTCGCTTCAGAACCTTGACCAGCACCAGCAGGATGACAGCGCCGATCGTGGCGTTGATGATGGCAGCCAGAATGCCGCCGCCGATTGCGAAGCCCAGCCTTGGAAACAGCCAGCCGGCGATCAGGGCGCCGATAATGCCGACGACGATGTTGCCGATGAGGCCGAAGCCGAAGCCCGAGACGATGAGGCCGGCGAGCCAGCCGGCAATGGCGCCGATTATGATGAAGATGAGAAGGCTTGCGATGCCCATGACGCGTTCCTCCAGGAAGAGAGGCTACGGAGCGGAAGGCCCCGAATCGGCCTCGATATCAACGACTTCAGGCTATGCGAAAGCAGTTGCACCCGCCAGCGGCGCTCATTGATCGTCGTCATCGTCGCTGGAGACTGGCCGCCAGCTGGTCGGGTCGACCTTTTTCTGGGTATCGCTGTCGGTGTAGACCCACCAGGCGCCGTCGCGATATTGCCCGACGGATTCGCTGACGACGCCGGCGCCGTCCTTCCACAGAACAGTGACCTTGGATCCATCCGTCGGGGCGGTCGCTATCGGTTTGCGGTCTGCCACGTCATCCCCCTCATTGAGTCGACAGAACGCCACGACGCGTGTCTGGTTGCAAGGCTGCCGGAAGCGTTATCCGAAGGCCATCAGCTGTGGGCAAAAATATCCTCTTCGTCCCAACCCATCAAATCGAGCTTGGCACGCGTCGGCAGGAAGCGGAAGCAGGCGTCGGCTTCCTTGGTGCGCCCGTCCCGCGCCAGGCGTCCAGCCAGCACCTCGCGCAGACGGTGCAGATAGAGAACGTCGGAAGCGGCATATTCGAGCTGTTCGGGCGACAGGGTCTCGGCCGCCCAGTCCGACGATTGCTGCGCCTTCGACAGGCCGACGCCAAGCAGTTCGAAGCAGATGTCCTTCAAGCCGTGCCGGTCGGTATAGGTGCGGGTCAGCCGCGAGGCGATCTTGGTGCAGAACACCGGCTCCGGCATGACGCCGAAGGCATTGTACAGCACGGCGAGGTCGAAACGGCCGTAGTGGAACAGTTTCGATATGCCGCGGTTGCGGAGCAGGCTGACGAGGTTCGGCGCTTTCTTCTGGCCGGGCGCGATCTGGATCACGTCGGCCGAGCCATCGCCGGGCGAGATCTGCACCACGCAAAGCCGGTCGCGGTGCGGGTTCAACCCCAGCGTCTCGGTATCGATGGCCACCGCGTCGACATTGTAGTGGGCGAGGTCGGGCAGATCGTTCTTGTGGAAGCGGATGTCGGGCATAGTTGTCTCCGGATCGCGGCGTAACTCGTCCTCGCCGCGATCCGCTGAAAAATCAACAAGAAAACTTCCCAGCCTCCTCAGCGCGTCAGCGCATCGAGAATGCGCGCCCAGGAGCGCTGGCCCTTGTGGAAGGAGGTCAGCTCGTATTTCTCGTTGGGCGAGTGGATGCGGTCGTCGTCGAGCCCGAACCCGACCAGCAGCGATTCCATGCCGAGATAGGTCTGGAAGTCGCCGACCACCGGTATCGAGCCTCCGCTGCCGGTCGTCACCGCTGGCTTCGGCCATTCATCCGACAGCGCAGTCTTGGCCTTGGCCAGGAATGGCGAGTCGTAGGAAAGCTGAATTGCCGGCCCGCCGCCATGCGGGTGGAATTCGACCGAACAGTCCCTGGGAATGCGCGCCTTGACGAATTCCCGGAACGCGGCGCGGATCTTCTCGGGGTCCTGCTTGTGGACGAGGCGGAAGGAGATTTTCGACGACGCTTCCGCCGCGATCACCGTCTTGAACCCCTTGCCGGTGTAGCCGCCGATGATGCCGTTGAACTCGGCCGTCGGCCGCGCCCAGGTCAGTTCCATCACCGAGCGGCCTTTTTCGCCCGACGGGATCGAGAGGCCGATCGGTCCGAGGAAGGTTTCGGCGGTCTCGCCCAGAGTTTCCCATGATTTCAGGATCTGCGACGGCGTTTCCTCGACCCCGTCATAGAAGCCGGGAATGGTGATGTGGCCGTTCTCGTCATGGATGTCGGCGAGGATTTTCGCCAGGATGCGGATCGGGTTGGCGGCGGCGCCGCCATAGAGGCCCGAATGCAGGTCGCGATCGGCGGCCTTGACGGTGACCTCCTCGCCGACCATTCCGCGCAGCGAAACGCAGATCGACGGCGTTTCGCGGTCCCACATGCCGGTGTCGCAGACCAGAGCGAAATCGGCCTTGAGCTCATCGGCATTGGCCTCGAGGAACGGCTTCAGCGACGGCGAACCGGACTCCTCCTCGCCCTCGAACAGGATGGTGATGCGGCAGGGCAGATTGCCATGCACCTGCTTCCAGGCGCGGCAGGCCTCGACGAAGGTCATCAGCTGCCCCTTGTCGTCGGCCGAGCCACGGCCGGTGATTACCTTGTGACCGGGCTCGATCTCCTTGACCGCCGGCGCAAACGGGTCGTTCTCCCAAAGCTCGATCGGATCGACCGGCTGCACGTCGTAATGGCCATAAAACAGCACATGCGGCGAACCGGCGGGGCCTTCATGGTGCGCAACCACCATCGGGTGTCCCGGCGTGTCGCGCACCGAAGCGTCGAAGCCGATCAGCTTGAGGTCCGCCACCAGCCATTCGGCGGCCTTGCGGCAGTCGGCGGCATAGTCTGAATCGGTGGAGATCGACTTGATGCGGAGCAGGCCGAACAGGCGCTCCAGGCTCTGGTCGAGATTTTTGTCGAGACGGTCGAGGACGGAGGAAATGGTGGACATTACTGCGGGCCTTTCTTTTCGGTGCCGGGACCGTAAAGGCAGCGCATCAAAACGAAAAGCCCGCGATCGTTGGACCACGGACCGTAAACACTTGTCAGAAGGCAAAAAAGAACCGCCGTGGTGGAGGGGAACCACGGCGGTCTTTTACTCGAAACGATGCGGCAGCCCGGAGAGGGGGGATAGGCTGCCGCAATTGTCCGGGATAGGCGGGGGACGGGCCTTGCTCCGGACTCGGCGAAAACTGCCGATGACCTTTATTTGTGTCTCGGATCGTGGCGTTTCAAGGGCACAAAAATTACACTTTTGTAACATAGCCGTGAGCGCCGAGGCAAACAGCAGCAGGACCTATCGGCAGGCAGGCTCTGTCAGCATGTCGCCGCAACACCTGTTGGAAGCCCGCCTTTGCCATGGACCGCGCCGTCCTGCCGCGCTATCCCTGCCGGCATGAAAAAAGGCGACCATCTCTTCCTTATCGACGGCTCCGGCTACATCTTTCGCGCCTATCATGCGCTGCCGCCGCTGACCCGCAAATCCGATGGGCTGCCGGTCGGCGCGGTCTCCGGCTTCTGCAACATGTTGTGGAAGCTGATGCAGGACGCCCGCAACACCGATGTAGGCATCGTGCCGACGCATTTAGCGGTCATTTTCGATTATTCGTCGAAAACCTTCCGCAATGATCTTTACCCGGAATACAAGGCCAACCGCAACGCACCGCCCGAAGACCTGATCCCGCAATTCGGTCTGATCCGCCAGGCAACCGTGGCCTTCAACCTGCCTTGCATCGAGATCGAAGGCTACGAGGCCGACGACCTCATCGCCACCTATGCCAGGCTGGCGTGCGAGGCCGGCGGCGACACCACTATCATCTCCTCTGACAAGGATCTGATGCAGCTGGTCGGACCCACGGTCGGCATGTACGACCCGATGAAGGACCGCCAGATCGGCATCCCCGAAGTCATCGAGAAATGGGGCGTGCCGCCGGAAAAGATGATAGACCTGCAGGCGCTGACCGGCGACTCCGTCGACAATGTGCCGGGCGTACCCGGCATCGGGCCGAAAACGGCGGCGCAGCTTCTGGAACAGTTCGGCGACCTTGACGGGCTGCTCGCCCGGGCCAGCGAGATCAAGCAGGACAAGAGGCGCGAATCCATCATCGCCAATGCCGACAAGGCGCGCATATCGCGCCAGCTGGTGACGCTGAAGAACGACGTGCCGGTGACCGACGGGCTCGACGATTTCGTGCTGCATGCGCCGGATGGGCCGAAGCTGATCGGCTTTCTCAAAACCATGGAATTCACCTCGCTGACCCGGCGCGTTGCTGAAGCGACCAGCACCGAAGCCGGCGATGTGCAGGCTGTCGCCGTCACCGTCGAGCGCGCCGACACCGCGCACGGCCCCGATGTCGGTTCCGGCATAGCGGCGCCTGCGGCAACACAGGATGAAGCCAAAACCGAAACCGCCAGGGCCGGCGACGCCCCTTCGCTGCTTGCCGCACTTCGCCTGGAAACGGCCGCTGCGGCCAAAATCGATCCCGCCGCCTATGTCGCCATCCGCGACACGGCGACGCTCAAGACCTGGCTGGCCCAAGCCAAGGAGACCGGGATCGTCGCCTTCGACACCGAAACCACGTCTTCCGATCCGATGCTGGCCGACCTCATCGGTTTCTCCCTGGCGATCGGCCCCGGCCGCGCCGCCTATGTGCCGCTCGCCCACAAGAGCGGCGCCGGCGACCTGCTCGGCGGCGGCACGCTGGAGAACCAGATTCCGGTCCGCGAGGCGCTGGCGCTGCTGAAGCCGCTGCTGGAAGACAAATCGGTGCTCAAGATCGCCCAGGACGCCAAATACGACATCGTCGTCATGAGCCGCCACGGCATCGATATCGCACCCTTCGACGACACGATGTTGATTTCCTATGTGCTCGACGCCGGCACCGGCCACCACACTTTGTCCTCGATTGCCGACAAATGGCTCGGCCATGCCACGACGCCGCTCAAGGACCTCGCCGGTTCAGGCAGAAGCTCGGTCGGGTTCGAGCAGGTCGACATCGACCGGGCGACCGCCTACGCCGCCGGCCATGCCGACGTAGCGCTGCGGCTATGGGAGGTGCTGAAGCCGCGGCTGGCCGCCAAGGGCCTGGTCTCGGTCTATGAGCGGCTGGAGCGTCCGCTGGTGCCGGTTCTGGCGCGTATGGAGCAGCGCGGCATCTCGGTCGACCGCCAGATTCTGTCGCGGCTCTCCGGCGAGCTGGCGCAAGGCGCGGCACGGCTGGAAGAGGAAATCTACGGCCTTGTCGGCGAGCGCATCAACATCGGGTCGCCAAAGCAACTCGGCGACATCCTGTTCGGCCGCATGGGCCTGCCCGGCGGCTCCAAGACCAAGACCGGGCAATGGTCGACCTCCGCGCAGCTTCTGGAAGACCTCGCCGCCGAAGGCCACGAACTGCCGCGCAAGATCGTCGACTGGCGTCAGCTGACCAAGCTGAAATCGACCTACACCGACGCGCTGCCCGGTTTCATCCATCCCGACACCAGGCGCGTGCACACATCGTATGCGCTGGCCGCAACGACGACGGGCCGGCTGTCCTCCTCCGATCCCAATCTGCAGAACATCCCGGTGCGCACCGCGGAGGGACGCAAGATCAGGACGGCCTTCATCGCCGACAAGGGCCAGAAACTGGTCTCGGCCGACTACAGCCAGATCGAACTGCGCGTGCTTGCCCACGTCGCCGAAATCCCGCAGTTGAAGCAGGCCTTCGCCGATGGCGCCGACATCCACGCCATCACCGCCTCGGAAATGTTCAACGTGCCGGTCGAAGGCATGCCTTCCGAAGTGCGCCGCCGCGCCAAGGCAATCAATTTCGGCATCATCTACGGCATCTCGGCCTTTGGGCTGGCCAACCAGCTGTCGATCCCGCGCGAGGAGGCCGGCGCCTACATCAAGAAATACTTCGAGCGTTTCCCCGGCATCCGCGACTATATCGAGGCAACAAAAGCCTATGCCCGCGAGCATGGCTTCGTCGAAACCATCTTCGGCCGCCGCATCCACTATCCTGAGATCCGGTCGTCAAACCCGTCGATCCGTGCCTTCAACGAGCGCGCCTCGATCAACGCCAGGCTGCAAGGCACCGCTGCCGATATCATCCGCCGCGCCATGGTGCATATGGACGAGGCGCTGGAAAAGGCCGGCCTGTCCGCCCGCATGCTCTTGCAGGTGCATGACGAATTGATCTTCGAGACGGTTGAAGCGGAAGTCGAGGCGACGATCCCCGTGGTGCGCAGGGTGATGGAGAACGCGCCGATGCCGGCCATCTCGATGTCGGTGCCGCTGCATGTCGATGCCCGCGCAGCGAACAACTGGGACGAGGCGCATTGAAGGTGCGATGATTGTCTTTGTCACCGGAGACCTGCTGGCCGCCCAGGAAAGCTATATCGCTCAAGGCGTGGCAGAGGGCAATCAAGAGGGCCTTGGCACCGGACTTGCGCTGAAGATTTCGAAAAAGTGGCCGAATGTGCAGGCTGCGTTCAAGAAATATGCTCGGACCGGCAGGTTTATTGGGGGTCATATCTGGACATTGGAGCCAGACGGCAATCAGCCGGGCTTCATTTATCTGGCAACCCAGCCAGATATGTATCACGCCACGCTTCCCTATTTACGGAAAGCAGTTCGCGGGCTTGTGAAATGGGCCGACAAAAACCGGGTAGAATCCATCGCCTTGCCAAAAATCGGGTCTGGCCTTGGCAAATTATCTTGGCTCGACGAGGTGAAACCCCTGCTTATGGAGCAGCTAACACCTGGGCCTACGCGGTACGTCGTCTATGAGACATTCTTGAACGAATTCGAGAATAGCGCACCGCCTCGGCTCAAGTAGGAAGCAAGCTAAGCCGCTTCAGCCAGGCACTTGGCACACGTCCCCCGAAACTCGATGACCGCCTTCTTCGCAGCAAACCCGGTCGAGCGCACCCATTCGTCCAGCCGGTGGCCGACGTCATGGTCGGACATCTCCATCACCTGCCCGCATGTGTCGCAGATAGCGAAGGCTGTCATCGAATGCGTATGGTCGTGCGGTTCGGCGCAGGCGACGAAGGAGTTGAGGCTTTCCAACCGGTGCACGAAGCCTGACTTCACCAGGCTGTCGAGCGCCCGGTAAACCTGTAGCGGCGCGCGGAAACCGCGCTCGCGCAGCTGGTCGAGAAGCGTATAGGCGCTGAGCGGTCCGCTGGCGGCCTCAAGCTTCTCGAGCACGCTCAGCTGATTCTTCGTCAGCACATCCCTTGCCGCCATGATCCCGTTTTCCGATCGTTTAGAGCATGATGCCGAAAAGTGTGGAGCGGTTCTCGGACGACATCATGTTCTATCTGTTTGATCCAGCGCCGCTCGCAAATCATTTCTGCCATGCGACGGTCTCAATTCCCTTGAGATAGCGACGAAGCAGGCATTTTGCCACTGTTTCCGTTATCGCCATCGACACCATGACCACCACCGCCGATTGACGGCACCGACCACATTCAAAATACTGACAAAATTCGCAACGAAAGGTGCCGCACTTGCAAATTCGATCGGGCTTGGGGAAGCAATTATGATCAAACTGACACGACGGACGCTGCTCGTCGGCACGTCGGCGCTTGTGGCTGCCGGTACGGTTTCGTTCCGCGCTCTCGCCGCCTCGCGCACCTATCACGCGCTGCTGGTTGCCTGCACCGACTATCCGAACCTGCCGCAGAAGAACTGGCTGATCGGGCCGAAGAACGATGCCGGCCTAGTGCGCGACTATCTCCTGAAGAACACGCCCGATCCGGTGAAGTTCTCGGCCGAGAACGTGATCCTGCTCGCCAAGGACGTCGAAGGCGCCAACGGCCCGCCGACGCATGCGGCGATCAAGGCCGCTCTTGCCGACCTCGCCGGCAAGGTGCAACGCGACGATTTCGTCTATCTGCATCTGTCGGGCCACGGCGCCCAGCAGCCGCAAGCCAAGGCCGGTGACGAGACCGACGGCCTCGACGAGATTTTCCTGCCGTCCGATATCGACAAATGGATCAACCGCGAAGAGGGCGTGCCGAACGCGCTGGTCGACAACGAGGTCGGCGCCGCACTCGACGCCATCCGCGACAAGGGCGCCTTTGTCTGGGTGGTGTTCGACTGCTGCCATTCCGGCACCGCGACGCGCGCCGCGGAAGTCGATGACGAACTGGAGCGCAAGGTCGAGTTCGCCGACCTCGTCGGCGGCGACGACGCGGCGAGAGCAGCCGCGGTGAAGGCCTATGACGACATCTCGGCAAGCGCATCGCGCGGTTTCGACGAGAATGGCGGCCGCAAGCCGGCCTTCAACCTGACGCCGACCGGCGCAGAGCCGATCGCCAGGGGCAAGCTGGTCGCCTTCTATGCCGCGCAGACGGTCGAGACGACGCCGGAAATGCCGCTGCCCAAGGGCACGCCCGACGCGCCGCGCTTCGGCCTGTTCACCTTCACCATCCTGTCGAAATTGGCCGAGAACCCCAACGTCACCTATCGCCAGCTCGGCCAGGCCGTGCTGCAGCAATATTCGGCCGACGGCCGCACAAGGCCGACGCCCCTGTTCGAGGGCGAACTGGACGCCCGCGTGTTCGGCACCGACAAGACCGACGCCGTCATGCAATGGCCGATTGCCGTCAAGGACGGCGATGTCGCGATCGGCGCCGGGCTGCTGCAGGGTCTGACCCCCGGCAGCAAGCTCGCCATTTTGCCTTCGGCGCTGTCGAAGCTCTCCGACGCCGTCGGCTATCTCGAAGTGAAATTGGCAAAAAACCTCGAAAGCCAGCTCGCACCGGTCGAATTCGACGGCAAGCCGGCGCTTGCGCCGACGGCGGTGCCCGCCGGCGCCTATGCGCGCGTTGCCGAACTCGCAGTCGACTACAAGCTGCTGGTGGCAAAGCCGGCGCCGACCGCAGGGCTCGATAAAGAAACCGAGCTGGTCAATTCGGTTCTGGACGAATTGGTGGCGAAGCCGAAGTCCGGCTTCCACATCGCGCTGGTCGAGCCCGGCAAGAGCGCCGATCTGCGGCTTGCGGTGCTGCGCGAAAAATCCATGGACGGCGCTGCCGCCAACGCCAGCGACGAACCGGCGCTGTGGTTCCTGCCGGCGTCCGGCGACATCAGCCTGAAGGACGGCAGCAAGCCGCCGCGCATCGTCATCCATCAGGATGGCCGCGACAAGCTTGCGGAAAACACAGCCAAGACCCTGACCACGATCTTCCGCGCCACCGGCCTGTCGCGGCTCGCCGCGGCGTCCGACTACCGGCCGGACGAGGTCAGCGTCCAGTTCCTGATCAAGCGCCAGGACAGCGATGCGCTGGAGCCGATCGAATCGTCAACGGTGCCGCGCGTTTCGCCGGGCGATCAGGTACACATTGCGGCCAAGAACGGGTCCGACGAGTTCGTCGACATCAACGTGCTGTATATCGGCAGCGACTATTCGATCGCCCACATCGTCGCCGAGCGGCTGGCGCCGATCAACCAGCAGGCCGACCAGGGCCTGAAGGAAGGGCTGCTCGCCTTCACCGACACCAGCTTCGGCATGGAGCGCATGATTGCCGTGCTGACCGAGGCGCCGCCGCAAAGCGAGAAAGAGGATCTGAGCTTTCTTGCCCAGGAAGGCGTGCGCGCCGTGACGCGTGCCGCATCGGGAACGCCTGGTTTTTCCGACATGCTGGCCGACATCGGCATGGCACCGGCAACGCGCTCCGTGATGCGGCTTGCCGACGAGAGCGGTCCCAAAGGCGCGGTGATGATCTTCCCGATGGAGACGGTGCCCCGCGCCTGACCTGACATCGCTTCGCCGGCTCTTGCCGGCGTGATATATGAACATTCCCGGCTCGCGACACTTCTATGCGCCGCGGCTGAATGCAACAGATGAGGACATCAGTGACTATCCCCGTGCTCTCCTGGCGTGCAGCGACGGCCGGCCTTGCCGGAAGCCTGTTGCTGGTTGCCAGCGCCTCGGCGGACGAGAATTGCGGCCTGTGCGCCAAGCAGATCGTCACCAACTCCGAGCTCGCCACCTGCTTTCTCGACCAGTACGACCAGATCGCCAAGACCGGCAACACGGCCGTTGTCGTCGATCTCTCCAGCTGCGCCTCGCGCGGCGTGGTCGAGCCCTTGCCGTCACCCAGCAAGGCGGCTGCCGAACCGGACGTGCAGTTCATGATTTCGCGCACGCAGCTCGATTGCCTGAAAAAGAAGCTGGAGACACCCGGCATCGTGCTCGATCCCACCGCCATCATCCGACTGGACAGCTGCGGATGAAAAAGCCGGGGGGCACTGCAACGCAAAAATCGCCAGCCACATCGGCGCCTCCGCCGGCCAAGAAGCCGGCGACCTTGCCCGAAACCACCGAAGGCTTTCCGTGGCCGAGCAGTCACGAGATCAAGAAGGAAGCCAACCCCTTCACCGACCGCGACTGGCGCATGCTGATCTACGCCTGGTCGGGTCTCGCCGTGCGCCTGGCGATCATCTTCACCTTGGCCTTCTCGGTCTTCCAGTTTCTCGCAAACCAGGAACAGAAGCGCGTCGAGCAGACGATGTCGCTGGTCGAGCTTTGGGAAAGCAAGGATTTTCAGCAGGCGCAGCGCGCGCTCAAGGAGCGCCTCTCGTCGCTCAACGCCAAATACGACAATCTGCTCAGCGCCACGCCGTCGCCAACCGAGGAACAGGTTTTCCGGCAACGCATCGGCATCGAGGCGATGACTGCCGGCGGCGGCACCATGCCGATCGCCGATTTCAACGACAATTTCGACCGCATCGTCTATTTCCTCAATCGTCTCTCCATCTGCGTCGAGGGCAAGCTCTGTTCGCGCGATGTCGCCGATGCCTATTTCCGCGACTATGCGGTGTCGTTCTGGAGCTATTTTGCCGGCTACATCGAAAAAGAACGCAAGGCCGGTTCCGCCAATTATGCCCAGGCGATCGAGAATTATGTGCGTCACGGGTCGCCGCCGTCCGCCGACTCCAAATAGCGGCGCAACAAGGTGCCGGTCAGCTCCCATGCCCTGCGTGCTTTCCGGTGGCTGGTCATGCTCGGTCTTCTGGCGCTGGCGTCGGTCGCCCGTGCCGAGGACCTCGATTTCCATCTCGATCTCAACACCGGCGGCCACAGCGCCAGGGTCACCGACCTTGCCTTCACGCCGGACGG
Organism: Mesorhizobium sp. M0016; assembly: GCF_040324035.1. Lineage (NCBI taxonomy): Bacteria > Pseudomonadati > Pseudomonadota > Alphaproteobacteria > Hyphomicrobiales > Phyllobacteriaceae > Mesorhizobium > Mesorhizobium sp. M0016. Next base: position 145,079 of record NZ_JAMYVM010000004.1, read on the forward strand.
CGAGGAACTGGTCTCCGCATCTGACGACAAGACCATCCGCATCTGGGACTGGCAGAGCGGGGTGACGCTCCGCACCATTCGCGGCTATCTTGGCAATGGCAATGACGGCAAGGTCTTTGCGATTGCCGTGTCGCCGGACGGCAAGACGATCGCCGCCGGCGGTTATTTCGGCGCCGGCATCGGCGACAAGCCCCCTTATGGCGATATCAGGCTGTTCGATTTCGCCACCGGCAAGATCAAAACCGTGCTCAAGGCCGCCGACTATGCCATCTATGATGTCGCCTTTTCACCCCACGGAAACACGCTCGCCGCCGGCGGTGGCGATGGTTTCGTCTACCTCTGGCGGGCGGACGACAAATCCGCGTCGGGCTGGACGCTGGCGGAAAAACTCGATGCCGATTCCTGGCGTGTGGAAAAGCTCGCCTTCGCCGCTGCGGGAACCCGGCTGGCAGCGACGACCACCGACAATGGCATCCGGCTCTGGGACGTCGCCAAGTCAGAGGAAATCGCTTTGCCCGCCGAGGCCGAACCGCTGCGCGATGTCGGCGTCGCCGCACTCGCCGTGTCATTGGATGGCAGCCTGTTCGCCACCGGCAGCAAGGACGGCGACGTCCAGCTCTGGCAGGCCAGCACCGGCAAATTCGTCCGCGCCATGCCGAAGCAGGATTTCCAGATCGGCGCTCTGAGCTTCGCCACGGGTTCGCGGCTTGTGGCGTCATGCAGCTATCGCTGCGCCGACAAGCATCGCTCGGTGGTCTGGAATACCGACAGCGGCGAGCAACTGCTCGACTATAACGGCCATGACGGCACGGTCTTTGCTGGCGCCGGCAATGCCGACGGCTCGCTGGTGGCGACAGCCGGCGGCACCCGCAACGCCATCCAGGTCTGGAACCCCATGACCGGCGAGCGCAAGGCGCTGCTGCAAGGGGTCGGCGAACCGGTGACGGCGATCGGGATCGATGCGGCGAGCAGCTCCATCGCTTGGGGCAACACCAACCCCTGCCCTGAACGCGTGTCCTGTCCCGAGCTGCAGGGCACGCTGGACAAGGTGCTGGCGCTACCGACGGCCGAGCGGTTCTTCGAGGACCCGGTGGCGTTTGCGGAACAGGGCGCCTATGCCCGCGCGGCACTCGCACAGGGTGAGTGGTCGCTCCGTGCTGCCCCCGGCGGCAAGGACGGCCTGGAGAATGCCGTGCTCGAAATCGCGAGCGGCGGAAAGGTGATGCACAGCATCGAGAATGCCGCCACCAATGGCTTCGTCCATTCGGCTTACACGCTGATCGGCAATGGGCTTGGCCTGATCACCGGCGGCAGCGACGGCACGCTGTTGGAATACAAAACCGCGACCGCCGAGCTATCGGGTGAATTCACCGGCCACACCGGCGAGATCAACGCCATGGTTGCCGCCGAGAAGGAAGGGCTGTTGGTCACCGGCAGCGCCGACCAGACCGTGCGGCTGTGGAATTTGAAGACACACAAACTGATAGTGTCGATGTTCTTCGCCGGCTCCGAATGGATCGCCTGGATGCCGCAGGGCTACTATTATTCCTCCGCCGACGGCGACAAGTTGATAGGCTGGCACGTCAATCAGGGTCGCGACCACGAAGGGCGTTTCATCAGCGCCGGCCAGCTGAAAAAATATCTCTGGAGCCCGGAAATGGTGCGCCGGGCCATCATCCTGCGCAGCGCCGAACAGGCGGTTCAGGAAATGCGCCCCGGCGTCGACCGCCAGCTGGAAAAGCTGCTCGAGCGCAAACCGCCGGAATTCGGCATCAAGCTTGCCGCCGACCAGAGCAACGTCCGCGAGGGCTATGTCGCCGTCGAGATTTCGGGCGCGCAGGAAGCCGGCGCCGATGTCGCCGGATTTTCGATCCTGTCGAACAGCCGCAATGTCGGCAATGTCACGGCGCGCTCGGCCGATGGCGGCAAGAGCACCATCGTCGAAGTGCCGGTCGAGAATGGCGAAAATACCATTCGCATCACCGGCACCAACGAGTTCGGCTATCTGACCGAGCGCAGTGTCACAGCACTTGGCAGGAAAACCGAAAAGCCCGCCAACAAGGGCAAGCTCTACGTCGCCGTGATCGGCGTCGACAAATATCCTTTCCTCACCGATGCATGCGCCGGCCACGCCTGCGATCTGCGCTATCCCGTCGATGACGCCACCGAATTCCTCAAGGTGATCTCGCAGAAATCCGCGCCCTTGTTTTCGGCGATGGAGACGCTGGTTCTGGTCAACCGCGAAGCGCTGGATGAGGCGCCCGATTCCGGCAAGGACGTGTTCAAGGTCGCCAGCGCCGACACCATCCTGGAACCGGATTCCGACACGATCAACGACCAGCTCGCCGACTTTCTCGACAGACCCGGCGAGAACGACACCACCATCATTTTCGTCGCCGGTCACGGCATCAACATCGACGAAGATTATTATTTCATCCCCACGGACGGCCGCAAACAGGATGCCGACCGCTGGAAGCGCTCCTCGCTGGTCGACTGGGGCGACATCCAGAAATCGGTTGAGCGGGCCAAGGGCATGCGCTTCATGCTGCTCGACACCTGCCACGCCGCCAACGCCTTCAACCCGCGCCTGGAAAAAGACGCGCAGGACGCACGCATCGTCGTCTTCTCGGCCACCGCTGCCAACAACACCGCCGCCGAACTGCCCGAGCTCGGCCATGGCGTCTTCACCTATTCGATCCTCGAAGGCCTGCGCGGCCGGGCCAAGACCTCCGACGGCGGCGTGACGCTGTTCGGCCTCGCCGACTACATCTCGCGCGAAGTGCTGCGGCTGACCGCGTCCAAGCAGAAGCCGTTCTACTATGTCGGCGGCGTGGAGAACATTGTGCTGGCTGAGCCGTGAGAGGTCGGCACCCAGGCACCCGCCTCTGGCCTGCCGGCCATCTCCCCCGCAAGGGGGGAGATCAGTCTCTTCATTGCTGGAGATCTATTTTCAAGGTTGGTGATTGGCGAAAGTCGAGGCGACATCCAATCTCCCCCCTTGCGGGGGAGATGTCCGGCAGGACAGCGGGGGGTGCCTGGGCACGGACCAGCATTCTGATCTTTGCCACCGCCTTGCTTATCCTCTCAGTGCTTCAAGCGTCTGCCGCCCCCATCACCTGCCCGCCCGGCGACACAAACTTCCCGTCCTTCTACTCCGACCCCACACTCTTCACCGACGCCATCGCCGCCGTCGCCAGAATCGAGCCGTCCAACCAACGCCTCACCGGCATCACAGTCCCCCACCACCTGCTCGTCGCAGATCTCGTCGCACTCGGTTTCCACGCCGCGTCCGGCTTCCGCTACAAGCGCATCGTCATCCTGTCGCCGGACCATTTCCATAAGACGCAGAAACTCTTCGCCACCACGACGCGCGGCTTCGACACTGTGCTTGGCCCGGTCCTGGCCGACACGGCAGCCCTGCGCCTTATCCAGGCGAACAGCGAGATGGTCGAGGACTCCTGCCTCTTCGCCAAGGAGCACGGCGTTCAAGCCATGCTGCCCTTCCTGCACCATTATTTTCCCGAGGCAACCATCGTGCCGGTGGCGATGTCGGTCAAGGCGAAGCGCGGCGACTGGGACCGGCTGGCGCAGGCGCTGAAAGCGATCGTCGACAAGGACACGCTGATCGTCGAATCCACCGATTTCTCACATTATCTGCCGCAGCACGAAGCCAGGCGTTTCGACCAGCAGACGCTGAACATGCTCGCCGCCGGTTCGCTCGACGGCATCACGGCGCTGCGCCAGCCGGATCACGCCGATTCGGTCGGTGCGCTCTATATCCAGACCAGGCTGCAGCGCGAACTGTTCGGTGCTGCGCCGCTGGTCGTCGCCAACGAGAACTCGCAGGCGCATTCAAGCGACTATGTCGAGCGCACCACCAGCTATGTCGTGGCGCTGTTCGGCGCCTTCGGCCCCGGCATCAACAATCCTGCCCGTCCCGACGACAAGCTCTACTATTTCGCGGGCGACGTGAATTTCGGCCGCGCCATGAAGAAGATCCTGGTCCGCGACGGTGTTGCCGAGAAGATCGTCGAAAGCGTGCTGGCCCTGACCCGCTCGCGGCCGCTGATCGTCAATCTCGAAGGCGTGATCCTGCCCAACGTCCCTGAGGCGATCGACGACATGACGCTGGCCATGCCCGCAGACCTCGCCATCGACATGCTCAAGAAATTGCATGTCGCCGCTGTCAGCCTCGCCAACAATCACGCCTACGACCTCGGCCCGTCAGGCTATGCCGAGACGCTGGCCGCACTCGATGCGGCCGGCATCGCCCATTTCGGCCAGGGCGAGACGCTGGCGCTTGCCGATCTCGACTTGGTCGGGCTGACCGACATCGATACCAACGGCTCCAGGAACACCGACCTTCTGACGCCTGCTTTGCTCGACCGGCTGCTGCACGACAATGCCGAGCGGCCGGTGATTGCCTTCGTCCATTGGGGCCGCGAGTACAAGACGGAGCCGTCGCCGCACGAGGAGATGCTTGCCGACCAGATGCGGCTGCGCGGTGTCACGGCAATCGTCGGCGGTCATCCACATGTATCGAGCGAGGCGATCCTGCCGCTCGGCGGTGGCGATGTTGCGGAGATCTATTCGCTCGGCAATTTCCTGTTCGACCAGAAAGCCGAACGATCGTCCGGGTCGATGCTGGAACTCAGGGTGTTCAGCCAGGGCACGATCTTTGCCCGGCTGATCCCGCTGCCCAATTTTTTCGAGATGGGCTCGAAATGACGCGATTCCCGAAAGGACGTGACAGGACCTCAACAGCCTTGCAGATCTTCCGGCAGATAGCAGACCGCCGGCTTGGTGCTGGTTTCGAACAGCGACTGCTTCGGCCTGAAATAGAAGAACGTGGCCGGCTTGCTCTCCCGTGTGCTGCCATCGGCGAAATGGGCGGCGATGCTGAAGCGATGGATCGACGACATTGACGACCACATTTTCAGCCGTGCCGTGTAGGCGCTGAGATGCTTATTGCCGCGCACCGGCATGGGGATGCTGTAATCGGTCTTGCCGATCGGAAATTCGATGTTCTGGTAGCGCAGCGCTTCGGGCGACGCGCCGCCGCCATCGCCGCATTCGGCGAGCGATTCTGGAACCTCGATGCTGACCAGCGAGACGATGACGCGAAACGGCTCGCTCTGTTGGTAGATAGCGCCCTGTTCGTCCGCCCAGGAATAATCGAGCTTGCCAATCCCGGTCACGCTCATTTTCTCGACGCTGCCGCTGATGTAATCGACAACGTCGCCGAACTTGACCTTGTTGGCCACCTGGGCGCGGCAGACATCCAGGCTGTCCCTTGACGGGCAAGTGAAGCGCTCGGTCTCGAGCGTGGTTGTGTCGACGCCGGCTTCAATCAGCACGTTCTTGATCGAGACGTCGACGCCGTCGCCGAAAGTGCCGATGTCCTTCGTGAACGTGCGGCTCGGCTCGCCGGTCGCGTTGTCCTCCTCGTCGGTCCTGGTGAACTGGATCGACATCTTCATGTCTTTCACGTCGCCCCAGCCATTGTTGACGATCGAGAAGTCGGGGCGGAAGCCGACGCAGCCATAATGCTCGCTGATCGACAGCATCGGCTTGCGGTAGGCCTCGCTCGCGGCCACCTTCATTTCCAGGCTGTCGATCTTGACCCTCGACTGGTCGGTGGTCTTGAGGTCGACTTCGGCGAAGGCCGGCGCCGTCTCCCAGTCCATGCCTTCATAGACATTGCCGGTACGAATCTCTCCGGTGCCGTTCCAGGCATCATTGTACTGGTCCGACACCGGATAGATCGCGATGTCTTCGTCGCGCACCAGATGCTGGTACTGCATGTCGGCCTGCTGCGTCATGCGCTGGTCGACGGCAATGCCGATCTCGACCTTGTCGGCGGAACCGCCGCCGGTCTGCGCCTTGAGCAACCCGCCCACTCTGGCATCTGCCAGCACGTCGGGGCGCGCACCGCCGATCTCCTTGCCCATCGCCCATTGCGACCAGTAGACGGTGCCGCCGGGCAACCGGGTGCGGCCCTTGCCATCCTTCAGCCCATCGGCAAAAGAGCCGACGAATATCTTGCCTGTCTTCGTCTCCAGCCTGCCCTCGCCATTCGGCACACCGGCCCTGAATTGCCCTTCATAGCGATTGCCGTCGGCATCGACATGGATCGCATGGCCGTCGAGCTGGCCGGCGACCCAATGGCCGTCGAGAATCTCGCCCGAACGCAGCTCCAGCCGGCCTTGTCCTTCGGGGCGGCCATTCCTGATCTCGCCGAAATAGCTGGAATAGATCGTCTTGGGGTCGTAGCTCGCCGAGCCGCGTACGCGCCAGACCAGCCTGCCCTTGCCGTTGACGGTGCCGTCGGCTGCGACGGTGCGGTCCGGCGACACGCCGGCTGCCGGCTCCCAGGTGAAATCAAGACCCAATTCCGGGTGGGAATCCCAGACCCGTACATTCTTGCGCAGCACCGAACGTGTTTCGCTTTGATAGAGGATTTGCACCCGCTCGGCCCAGGCGCCATCGGGTGCGGCACCGCCTTGATCGGCCATAGCGGAAAAGCATGTCAGTGCGGCCAGCATGGATGCAGCCGCCATCGCTTTGACCCCGAAGATCATTCTTGCCCGCGCCATCTTACCCAACCCCTTGGATCGCCTAGCGTAAGCACCGCTGCAACACAGTGCAAGAGAGGTGTTTCGATACAAAAAAAACCGGCGGCAGGAACGTCCCGCCGCCGGTTTGGTAGTGCTGGTTATCGCCGCTGTTTGCCGGCGAAAGATCATTCAGCCTTATTTGTACAGGCTGTTGATCCACGCCACGTTGGCGGCGTTCAGGCGCACCGCAGTGTTGGCGTTGGGGCTTTCGGCCACGTTCACGCCGGTGACGACGCGCTGCTTGGCGCCATTATCATAGGCGTAGACCGAGCTGCCGCTCGATCCCGGATAGGTGTCGCAGTCGTACTGGAAATACTCCGCGCCGACGTTTTCGGCTTTCACTTCGCAGGTCGCCTTCCACATCGTTCCCATCGGCTTGTCGCCGGGGTAGCCAACGATGTTTGCGGTGAAATCGCCGAGGTTCTCATAGTTGGCATAACCCAGCCAGCCGAGATTGGTGCCGACATCCTGCTTCAGCGTGATGATGCCGAGATCCCACGGAATGACCGAGCCGTAGTAACCCTGATAATTGTCGATGAAGCCCTGCAAGATATAGACGCTCTCGTAGCTGAAAGCGCCAAACGGTGCATCGTCGGCGGTGTTGCCGTTGAGCGACGGCACGAAGATGACGTCGTCGAGCCAAGCCTTGTCTTCATTGCTGTAGAGGCAATGCGCCGCGGTGAGCACCGTGCGCGGACCGATCAGGGTTCCCGAGCAGCTGCCGTAACCGCTCTTGGCTTTGCCTTCGATATAGCCGATCGCGGTGAACGGGTACGTCTTGGTGTTCTTGATCTGCTCGCGGTCGTCGGCCCCGAACACCTGGCGGCCGGCTTCGTCGCCGCCCGTCAGCCCGGTCTTGTTGGCCGCTGGTGCGTTAGCGGGCGCATTCAGTTCCTTGATGACAAGGTCCTTCAGCGTCTCGCCGGCATCGATCTTGATGTCCTTGCCATCGGCGGAACGTCCGACGATGCCATAGGATTTGACCGCCGTGCCCTCGTCGGTCAGCGGCGCTGCCCGGCTGGCTTCATCTTCGATCAGTTTCGGCGGCGCGATCGGCTTTGCACGGCCGGGCTGGTAGTCGCCCGTTCCGAGATCGCGCATGCTTTCGCCATTGCCGGCATTCGCTGAGCCGGGATCGGCGGCGAAGGCAGGCATCGTCCACAGTGCGGTGGATAGCAGTGCGGACGCAATGATAGTGCTTGTCAGTTTCGTCATGGTGAGACTCTCCCAAAAGTCAGCAAGGAGTGGAGCAAAATACAGAAATATTGTCGAGATCGTGGTGGAGTTAAAAAATTAGTTTGGTTACCCGCCCGTATCGGATCATCGGTCCGGGCGGCCTCGTTAAAGCCCTCCGCCAAACGCACCCGCGTCGATATACTGCCTAAAATAATCCAACATTGGCAATGACAAATCGCTTCCACGTAGCCCGTGGGGGGCTATAGGGTTTGGGTGGGCTCTGCCCGATGGGGCACGATTAGCAAAAGTCGTATTTCGGTTTTATGACCGCGCGGATGTCGTTCGTTCTGGCAGAAGGCGATCGAGGTACCGGTACCGCTTCTGTTGGTTATGCGTCATGGCGGCATGGCTCGGCATTTTTCATCTCAGGAGGGTTTCAAGGTGAACATTATCCATCGGTTCAGGCCGCTTGCCGCTGCATCGCTGCTGGGCATCGCGGCCGCTTTCCCCGCCGTCAACGCGCTCTATGCAGCCGACGACGCCGCCAGGCCGGAAGCGGCGGTCTCGCCGATGCAGCGCGTCGCCGAATCCCGGGACAAGGCCAAGGCCGAGAATCCCGACGGGGCCGACCGCGTCTATGGCGGCAAGGAAGCCGACAAAGGGGCCTATCCGTTCCAGGTGGCGCTGCTGACCAGCGCCCGGCTGGACCCCAGCCCGGCCTCGCAGCCGAACGCGCAATTCTGCGGCGGCAGCCTGATTGCTCCGCAATGGGTGCTGACGGCGGCGCACTGCCTCAACGACAAGGGCCGGCCGATTTCGCCCGACACGGTGACCGTGCTGACCGGCGCCACCGATCTTACCGAAGGCAAGCGCTACAAGGTGGTCGAGGTCATCGTCAACGAGGGCTACAGCGAACAGACGCTGGACAATGATCTCGGCCTGCTCCGGCTGGCGGAGCCCGCCGATGCGCCGGTCATCAAGATCACCAATGAGCCGACGCCAGACAGCGGCAAGACCACGGTCATCGGCTGGGGCAAGATGCAGGACGGCACCTTCCCGACCGCGCTGATGGTGGCCGATCTCGATCTCGAGCCGAGCGCTGCCTGCAACAGCGGCATCAAGTCGATCTATGCGCATGACCTGAAGGCGGCACTTGGCGATCTCTCGCATCGGATGCGTTATTCGGAAAAGGGCATCGATGCCGCCGCCAATGCGATCGCCGCCGATATGTCGGATCCGCTGACCAAGAACATGATCTGCGCCGGCACCGACAGCGGCGAACGCGACGCCTGCAACGGCGACAGCGGCGGTCCGCTGTTCATGACCGGCGCCAACGGTCCGGTCCAGGTCGGCGTCGTCTCCTGGGGCGAAGGTCCGTCCGACGGCACCGCCGCTTGCGGCCACAAGAATGCCTATGGCATCTACACGCGATTGGCCAACTATACGGGTTGGATCGAAGCCAAGATGAAGACCCCGGCTCCCGCAGCCGCGGCGGCGCCCAAGGCCGGTCTCGGCACGGCCAAGAAGCCCTGAACTGGCCCGAAGCTTGATAAACGCAAAACGGCGGGATCTTTCCCGCCGTTTTGATTCATGTCCGGTGCCGGCTGTTCCGCTTACTTCCGCGGCGGGCCTTTGCGCTCGGCCGACGCCGCCCACAGATTGATGTCGGACTCGCGTGCGTAAGTGTCGATTTCGGCGAGCTCGGCATCGCTGAACTCGAGCACCTTGAGCGCGCCGACGCAGTCCTCGACCTGTTCGGGCCGGCTGGCGCCGATCAGCGCCGAGGTGACCCGGCCCTTGCGCAGCACCCAGGCTAGCGCCATCTGCGCCAGCGTCTGGCCACGCTTGCCGGCGATCGCGTTCAGCGCCTGGATGTTAGCGATGGTCTTTTCGTTGATGAAGGCGGGCCGCAGCGACTTGCCTTGGCTGGCGCGGCTACCCTCGGGGATGCCGCCGAGATATTTGTCGGTCAGCATGCCTTGCGCCAGCGGCGAGAACACGATCGATCCGACACCGAGCCCTTCCAGCGTATCGAGCAGTCCGTCCTCTTCGACCCAGCGGTTGAGCATCGAATAGCTCGGCTGATGGATGATGCAGGGCGTACCGAGCTGCTTCAATATGTCGGCGGCCTCGCGCGTGCGCTGCGAATTGTAGGACGAGATGCCGGCATAGAGCGCCTTGCCGGAACGCACCGCATGGTCGAGAGCGCCCATCGTTTCCTCAAGCGGCGTATCCGGATCGAAGCGGTGCGAATAGAAGATGTCGACATAGTCGAGCCCCATCCGCTTCAGGCTCTGGTCGAGGCTCGCCAGCACATATTTGCGGCTGCCCCATTCGCCATAAGGCCCTGCCCACATCTCATAGCCCGCCTTGGTCGAGATGATCAGCTCGTCCCGATAGCCGGCGAAGTCGGTGCGCAATATCTCGCCGAAGGCGATCTCGGCCGAGCCGGGCGGCGGGCCGTAATTGTTGGCGAGATCGAAATGGGTGATGCCGAGATCGAAGGCCTTGCGCGCGATCGCCTGCTTGGTGTTGTGCGGCGTGTCGTTGCCGAAATTGTGCCACAGGCCGAGCGAGATCGCCGGCAGTTTCAGGCCGGATCGCCCACATCTGTTGTAGAGCATTTTCTCATAGCGGTGTTCAGCCGGCTGCCAGCGCATGGGTACAGATCCTGGATTGTATGGGTGTCGGCGCGAGCGCGCCGACACCCTTCTACCTCATTTCTGCTTCGCCAACAGTCCTTTTGCGTCCTTGACGCCGAGTGCAGCCGGCCGCTCGCAGCTGGTCTGCATGGCGACGAACTTGCCGGTCTCGCCCGACCGCAACAGGCCGGTCATGACATCGACGGCATGCAGCGCGAGCTCCATCGAGCAACGATGCGGCCGGCCCTCGGCGATCGCCAGCGCCATGTCGGCAAGGCCTGCGGTGCGGTAGTTGGCCATCATGCCCTGGCCGTGCATTTCGTTGGGCACGCCGAACGGATGCTGCCATTTCGGCAGTTTCTTCACCGGTTTTGCCGCCTTGGTTATGCGCACGTCGCCACCGAAGAAATTCGGATCCGGCACGAACACCGTGCCCGTCTCGCCATAGAGTTCCATCGGCGCGTGACCATGCGCCCAGACGTCCCAGCTGGTGTTGAGCGTGATCACGGCGCCGTTCTCGAACTCCAGCAGGCCGTGGATCGTCGTCGGCGTGTTCACCGGGATTTTTTCGCCCGCGCGCGGTTTCGACGAGATCGTGCGTTCCTTGGCAGGCGTCGTCGCGAAGGCCGCCACCTGCTTCACCGGCCCGATCAGCTGGATCAGGTTGGTGATGTAGTAGGGCCCGATGTCGAGCACCGGCCCGGCGCCCGGCTGGAAGAAGAAATCGGGATTGGGGTGCCAGTGCTCCATGCCGTGGCCCATCACATGACAGGTGCCGCTGGTGATCTTGCCGAGCGCGCCGGTGTCGATGAGGTTGCGCACCAGCTGGTGCGCGCCGCCGAGGAAAGTGTCCGGAGCCGAACCGATGCGCAGCCCTTTCTTCTCGGCCCGGCTCTTGAGGTCGAGGCCTTCCTTGACCGACAGCACGAACGGCTTTTCCGAATAGACGTGCTTGCCGGCATCGAGGATCTGCTTCGACACCCCGTAGTGCACCGCCGGGATGGTGAGGTTGACGACGATGTCGATCTCGTCATCCTTGAGCAGTTCTTCGACGGTCTCGGCGCGCAGCTTGAACTCCTTCGCCCGTGCCTTGGCCGCGTCCATGTTGATGTCGGCGCAGGCGCGCATCTCAATGCCGCGAAACAGCGGCGCCAGCGAGAAATACGCTTTCGAGATGTTGCCGCAGCCGATGACGCCGATACCCAGTTTCTTTGCCATGATGATTGTTCCTAGTAAGCCTTGACGGATGCGAGCGAGCGGCTGGCGAAGCGCTCGATATCGTTGGGGTTGTCCTGTTCCATGACGTAATATTTGGCCGCGCTCTTCGCCCGAAGTGTCTTGATCAGGCCGGCCCAGTCGATGGTGCCGTGGCCGACATCCGCCCAGCCGTCCTCGTCAAGGCCTTCGCCTGACTTGGCCATGTCCTTGACATGGACGGCGCTGATGCGCTTGCCGTGCTTTTCGATCCACGGCAGCGGATCAACGCCACCGCGGACTACCCAGGCGACGTCCATCTCCCAGCCGATGTCGGGCGCAGCCGACAGGATGTGATCCTGCGGCACCGAGCCGTCGGCGAGTGTCTTGAACTCGAAATCATGGTTGTGCCAGGCAAAGCCGTAGCCGGCTTTTTTTGCGGTCTCGCCGACCTTGGCCAGACGCTCGCCAAAGCCGCGCCAGCCGGCAGCGTCGGCCGGCCGCTGCTCGGCCAGCAGATAGGGACAGATGACGAGCGTGATGCCGAGTGCGTCGGCTGTTTTGCGTACCCCGTCGAAATCATTCTCCAGCGCATCGATCGAGAAATGTCCGGTCGGCATCGAAAGCCCGTTCTTGTCGAGTTCGGCGCGGAACGCCGTGGGGTCGTCATAGACGCCGCCGAAACCTTCGACTTCCTTGTAGCCGAGCTTGCCGAGCATTTTCAGGATGCCGTCCCACGGCTGGAAATTGCGGGCGCTGTAGAGTTGGAATGACCAGTTCATCGTCTCTGTCCGTTTCTTGGGTGGTTAAGGCTTGGGGATGTTTTCGGGGGATCGTTTCGGTCGTTCTTGGGAGGATGGTTTGCGGATGATTCTAGAGGGTCACAGGCGATTGCCGGTCGCAGCGTCGAACAGCGAGGCGCGCGCCGGATCGAAACCGAACTGGATCGGATCGCCGCTGCGCAGCGTCCGTTCCGCTTCGACGCGGAAGGAGAAGTTGCGGCCGGCAAGCTTGGTCCACACCAGCGTGTCGGAACCCATCGGCTCAACGATCTCGACCGAACCGCCGGCGGAAAACGGCATCGACTTCGCCGCGTCACCGAAAGCGATATGTTCAGGCCGGATGCCCAGCACGCAAGCGCCGGCCGGGCGCTCCGTGCCGTCAAAGGTATAGCGATCGAGCGGCACCGAAACACCGTCGGTCCTGAACACTGGAGCAGCACTGGCCTCCAGCTCCCCTTCGAGGAAATTCATCGCCGGCGAGCCGAGGAAGCCGGCGACAAACCGGTTGACCGGCCGGTTATAGATCGTCTGCGGCGCGTCAAGCTGCTGGATGACGCCGCCGCGCATGACCGCGATACGGTCGGCCAGCGTCATCGCCTCGATCTGGTCGTGGGTGACGTAGATCATGGTGTTCTGCAGCTTGCGATGCAGAAGCTTGATTTCGACGCGCAGTTCCGAGCGCAGCTTGGCGTCGAGATTGGATAGTGGCTCGTCGAAAAGGAAGACGTCGACGTCGCGCACCAGCGCCCGCCCGATCGCCACGCGCTGGCGTTGGCCGCCGGACAAGGCCGCGGGCTTGCGCTGCAAAAGCGGCTCGATCTGCAGGATCTCGGCGGCGCGGGCGATGCGCTTGGCGATCTCGTCCCTGGGCACGCCGGCAACGCGCAGGCCGAACGACAGGTTCTTCTCCACCGTCATTTGCGGATAAAGCGCATAGGACTGGAACACCATGCCGATGCCGCGATCCTTGGGCTCTTCCCAGGTGACGTTCTTGCCCTTGATGAAGATGCGGCCTTCGGAAATATCGAGCAGCCCGGCGATGCAGTTGAGCAAGGTCGACTTGCCGCAGCCCGAGGGACCGAGCAGCACGATGAACTCGCCCTCTGCGACCTCGAGATTGAGGGTCTGCAGCACCGATACAGAGCCGAAATTCAGGGACAGGTCCTGGATCGAAACGCTGGTGCCGTTGGCTGCCGTCATCGCCATCACCCTTTCACCGCACCGGCGGCGATGCCGCGCACGAAAAGCTTGCCGGAAATGAAGTAGACGATGAGTGGCACAAGGCCGGTCAGGATGGTGGCGGCCATGTTGACGTTGTACTCCTTCACGCCTTGCACCGAATTCACGATGTTGTTGAGCTGCACCGTCATCGGATAGGTGTCGGGGCGGGTGTAGACGACGCCGAACAGGAAGTCGTTCCAGATGCCGGTCACCTGCAGGATGATGGCGACGACGAAGATCGGCAGCGACATCGGCGCCATGATCCGCAGGAAGATGCCCCAGAAGCCGGCGCCGTCGACCCGTGCCGCCCTGAACAGCTCTTCCGGCATCGAGGCAAAATAGTTGCGGAACAAAAGCGTGAGGATCGGCATGCCGAAGATGGAATGGACGATCACCAGGCCGCTGAGGCTGCCGTAGAGGCCGATCTCGCGCAGGATGATGACGATCGGATAGATCATCACCTGATAGGGGATGAAGGCGCCGACGATCAGGATGACGAAGAATGTGTCGGCGCCCTTGAAGCGCCAGTTGGCCAGCGCATAGCCGTTCACCGAGGCGATCGCGATCGACAGCAGCACTGACGGCACAGTGATGCGCACCGAATTCCAGAAGCCGCGCGAAAGCCCGTCGCAATTGAGGCCGGTGCAGGCCGTCGCCCACGCCTTCACCCACGGTTCGAACGTGATTTCGAGCGGCGGCGAGAAGATATTGCCCATCCGTATCTCGGGCATGCCCTTAAGCGAGGTGACCACCATCACATAGAGCGGCAGCAGATAGTAGACTGCCACCACGATCAGCGTGCCATAGAGGAAGATGTTGCGGCGCGAGAAGACATGCCGCGGCTTCGGCCCGCGCGGCCCCGAGGCTTCGCGCTCGGCGGCACCCGCGCTGGCGGGCAAAGGGACGGCCGGGTCAGCCACGCTTCCTGCCTCCGAATTCAAGGTAGGCCCACGGCACGACGACGATCACCACCGAGAGCAGCATCATGGTCGAGGCGGCAAAGCCCTGGCCAAGATTCTGTGCGAAGAACATGTAGTCGTAAACATATTTGGCCGGCACTTCGGAGGCGATTCCGGGGCCGCCGCTGGTCTGGGCGACAACGAGGTCGTAGACCTTGACGATGCCCGACGCGATGATGACCAGCGTGGTGATGAAAACCGGCCGCATCATCGGGATGACGATGAACAGATAGGTCTTCCACATCGGGATCCCGTCTACCCGCGCCGCCTTCCAGATGTCCTCGTCGATGCCGCGCAGGCCGGCCAGCATCAAGCACATGATGAGCCCGGTGCCTTGCCACAGCGCCGCAATCGAAATGCCGTAGATGACGATGCTGGAATTGTATAGCGGGTCGAAGTTGAAGCTCGTCCAGCCGAGGTCCCGCACCACATGCTGGATGCCGAAATCCGGATTGAGCAGCCACTGCCAGACCAGGCCGGTGACGATGAAGGAAAGCGCGAACGGATAGAGGAAGATGGTGCGGAACGTGTCCTCGAAACGGATCTTCTGGTCGAGAAGCGCTGCAAGCAGGAAGCCGATGACCAGTGAGAACACCAGCGAGATCGCGCCGTAGATCAAAAGGTTCTCGATCGAGATCAGCCAGCGCGGCGTCACCCACAGCCGGTAATACTGATCGAGCCCGGCGAAATTCAGCCGTGGCAGCAGCTTCGAATTGGTGAAGGAATAGAACACCGTCCAGACGGTGCCGCCGACGAAAACCACCGACGCGGTGAGGATCATCGGGATCGAGGCGACCTTCGCATTGAGGTTGCGGAACAGCGGGTTGGGGCGTTCGCTCTTGCTCATCTCGTCAGCCGGCTGGGTAAGGGCGGTGCTATCCCGGCCCTGCTTTCGCAAGACCGGGAGCGAGGTGTATTGCCTCCAACGTCAGTCTGCCGAAGCGATGAGGTCGGCGAAGCGTTTCTGCGCGTCTTCGATGGTCAGGTCCGGCTTGGCGAAGAATTCGGCGAAGAGATCTTCCTTCTGCTTCTGGGTGTCCTGCGAAAGCAGTTGGTCAGTCCACGGGATGACGGCGCCCTTGGCGAGGATCGCCAGACCCTTCTTCATGCAGTCGTTCGCCGCATTGAGATCGACGTCACCGCGCACCGGCAGCGAGCCCTTCTTGAGATTGAAGGCGACCTGAGTCTTAGGGTCGAGCAGCGTCTCTGCCAACACCTCCTGCGCCTTGGACTTGTCGGCATCCTTGAGCAGCGGGAAATAGAAGGCGTCGCCGCCGGTGGCGATCACTTCGTTCAGACCGAGGCCCGGCAGGCAGGCATAGTCCTTGCCGGCGACCTTGCCGGCAACCTGGAACTCGCCTTGCGCCCAGTCACCCATGATCTGGCCACCGGCCTTGCCGGTGATGACGAGATTGGTTGCCTGGTTCCAGTCCTGCACATTGGTGTTCTTCGCCATCTTGCGGGCATCGTCGGCGGCCTTGAAGACCTTGGCGATCTCGGGCCCGGCGGCGAACTTGGCATCCTTGTCCTTGTAGACCTTAAGGAACGCGTCGGTGCCGCCGACCGCCGCCAGCAGCACGTCGAAGGCGCCGGAAGATTGCCAGGCCTGTCCGCCGACAGCGAGCGGGATGATGCCCGCCTTTTCCAGGGCGGGCGCTGCCGCCACGAATTCATTCCAGTCCTTCGGCAGCGGCACGCCGGCCTTCTCGAAGGCTTCGTTCGACAGCCACAACCACTGCCAGGAGTGGATATTGACCGGCACGCAATAGATCTTGCCGTCGATGGTGCAGCTGTCGAGCAGGCTCTTCGGCCGCACGATTTCCGTCCACTTGCCCTTGGTGGCGACATCGGTGAGGTCGCGCATCAGGCCGGCCTGCACCAGTTCTTCGGCCTGCCGGCCGTGATTGAACTGGGTGGCGCCCATCGGATCGCCGCCGGTGATGCGGCTGATCATGATCGGCCGTGCCGTGCCGCCGGATCCGGCAATGGCGCCGTCGACCCAGTGATTGCCGGTCGCGTCAAAAGCCTTCGCGAATTCCGCAACCGCCGCCGCCTCGCCGCCCGATGTCCACCAATGGGTCACTTCCAGGTCGGTGGCGGCCGCCGGGCCGGCAAGCTGAAGCGCGGCCGTCGCGGCAAGGGCAGCGGTCAAAAGTCTATAGCGCATTTCGGTTCCTCCCAGAATCTGAAACGTTACAGATTTTCGATACGGCAATTATGCGGTGCGTGCAACCCCTGAGATAAACGCGCTCGAATGTTTTTTCGAGGCGCGAACAAATTCGTTGCGTGCGAACCGGCAAACTGCGCGCAAAACCGGGTGCTGCGCTGCAAAATCATGCTGCAGCGCAAGAAAACCGTCTCGAACCTGATTGTCGCGCTACGTTTCTGGCCGCCAAAACCCTGCCAAAACCATGGCTTGAGAGGCCCACGCGCTGCGATGTTGGAAATCTGTAACGTTTCAGTATATTGAGGCCTGACTGCGAAGAACCGTGCCACATCGTCATCGAAGCGATTGTCGGCTGGTCCGGCGGCTGCTATGCGCCTGACGGGGCGGGACGAATGGACAGGGACCAGACGGACAAGGACGACGAGGCGTCGGCGCATGAGCGGCCGACGCTGAAGACGCTTGCCTTCATGACCGGGCTCGGCGTCACCACCGTCTCGCGCGCGCTCAAGGATGCACCCGAGATCGGCGCCGAGACCAGGCGGCGGGTTCAACTCGTCGCGAGGCAGATCGGCTACCGGCCGAACCGCGCCGGCGTGCGCCTGCGGACCGGCAAGACCAATGTTATCAGCCTCGTGCTCAATACCGAGCGCGAGATCATGAGCTTTGTCTCGGACATCATCTACGGCGTCTCGGAGGTCATTGCCGACACACCCTATCACCTGATCGTCACGCCCTACTCGCGCTCGCAGGATCCGCTGGACCCGGTAAAGTATCTGGTCGAGTCCGGCTCGGCCGATGGCGTCATCATCTCACGCACGCAGCCCAACGATCCGCGCGCCCGCTACATGCTGGAGCGCGGCATACCCTTTGCCACGCATGGCCGCACCGACATGGGGCTTGTCCACCCCTATCACGACTTCGACAATTACGCCTTCGCCGCCGAAGCGGTGCGCCATCTGGCCGGCGTCGGCCGGCGCCGGCTGGCGCTGGTAGCGCCGCCGGTCGGGCTCACCTATTACGACCACACGGTCAATGGCTTTGCCGACGCACTGAGCGAGGTCGACGCCAGCGAAGTGCCGTTCAACGCTGTTTCGATCGACCAGTCGATCGATCAGATCAGGACGCGGACCGCGCAGTTGATGCGCCGCGACGTCAGGCCGGACGGTTTCGTCAGCAGCGCCGCCGCAGCAACGCTGGCCATCGTCGCCGGCATCGAGGATGCCGGCCTGAAACTCGGCCGCGACGTCGATGTCGTGTCCAAGCAATCGTCGGAACTGCTGCATCTGTTCCGCCGGGAGTTGCTGATCGTCAACGAAGATTTCCGCCTCGCCGGCACCGAGCTTGCCCGCGCCGTGCTGGGCTGGATAGGCGGCGCGGCACCTGGCTCTTTGCAGACTGTGGTCAAGCCAGGCGACGTCGTCGCGTATCAGGGCTGACTGGCACGACCTGAGAGGTCCGCCTCACCTGACCCTATCCGGCCGCTCCACTTCCCCATGGCCCATGGAAAGCGCCCTGCTCGCCGATGCGCTCGAAGCCATGCGCGCCGAAGAAGTCGCGCTGCGCCTGGATCAGGTTCGAGGTGCCGCGGCCCTGGCGGTAGCTGTCGAAATAGGCAAGTGCCGACGCCAGTGCAGGCACCGGCGAGCCTGCTTCCGATGCCTTGGCAACGGTGCGCCTAAGCGACGGATGCGCCTCCTGCATCATGGTGGTGAAAGCCGGCGCCATCAAAAGGTTGGTGGACGCGCCGCCCGAGCCGAAGGCTTCCGCCATGGTGTCGAGCATCTGCGAGCGGATGATACAGCCGGCACGCCAGATCTTGGCGATGGTCGGCATCGGCAGGTTCCAATTGAACTCCTTCGAGGCGGCGCTCATCACCGCGAAACCTTGTGCATAGGCGGCGATCTTGCCGGCGAGCAGCGCCAGCTCCAGGTCTTTCAGAAGTGCCGCCTTGTCGCCGGAGATCTTGGTGACGCCGATATTGCCATAGGCTTTTTCGGCCGCCTGCCGCTCATCCTTGATCGAGGACAGCACGCGGGCCGCCACCGCCGCCTCGATGGCCGTCGCCGGAATGCCGAGCTGCTGCGCCTCGATGACAGACCATTTGCCGGTGCCCTTCTGGCCGGCACGGTCGAGGATGATGTCGACCACCGGCTTGCCGGTCTTTGCATCGTCGGCGGCCAGCACCTTGGCCGTGATCTCGATCAGATACGAATCGAGCCGGCCCTTGTTCCAGGTTTCAAAGACGGTGCCGATCTCCTTCGGCCCCATGCCGAGGCCGTCGCGCAGGATGCCATAGATCTCGGCGATCATCTGCATGTCGGCATATTCTATGCCGTTGTGGATGGTTTTGACGAAATGCCCGGCGCCGTCGGTCCCTAGCCACGCAGCGCACGGTTCGTCCTTGAACTTGGCCGAGATCGCGGTCAGCACGCGTTCGACGCGCTTCCAGGATTCTTCGGTGCCGCCGACCATAATCGACGGCCCATGGCGCGCACCTTCCTCGCCACCGGATACGCCCATGCCGATGAAGGTAAGGCCCGAACCGGACAGTTCCGAAAAGCGCCGCATCGTGTCGCGGAAATTGGCGTTGCCGGCATCGATGACGATGTCGTTGGCCGACAGCACGCCGCGCAGCGCTTCGATCTGCTCGTCGACCGGCTTGCCGGCCAGCACCATGATGATGACCGGGCGCGGCGGCTTGATCGCGGCTGCCAGTTCTTCCAGGCTGTAGCAGGGCACCACCATGTCCCTGAGCGAACCGGCGCCTTCGAGGAAGGCATCGGTGCGCGCCCTGGTGCGGTTGAAGACGGCGATGCGGTGCCCGTGCTCGGCAATGTTGAGCGCGAGGTTGGAGCCCATTGTGCCAAGGCCGATCAGGCCGATTTCGGCTTTTTCCATCGTTTCTTCCCTGCTTCGGATTTTGTTGAGGCCGCGTTTTCCGGGATGCCCATTTTTCGGCGAGATGATTGACGGGCCTTTCGCGCCACGTCAACCGCCTCGCCGAATTGCGTTGCGTCGGCGTTGTGTCAGACCGAGTCAGGAAGGGTCCGTTGGTGACCAGGCGCCGCCTTGCCGATCGAACATATGACGTTAGGTTGAACTTATGGCAGTCAAACGGATGGACAATGTCGGAATCGTCGTCGATGACCTCGACGAGACGATTGCTTTCTTTCGCGAGCTCGGCCTCGAACTGGAAGGGCGGGCGACGATCGAAGGCGAGTGGGCCGGACGTGTCACCGGGCTCGGCGATCAGCACGTCGAGATTGCCATGATGCGCTCACCGGATGGCCATAGCCGGCTCGAGCTCTCCCGCTTCCTCACGCCGACTGTCGTCGCCGATCACCGCAACGCCCCGGTCAACGCCCTGGGCTACCTGCGCGTCATGTTTACCGTGGACGACATCGACGACACGCTGGAAAGGCTCCGCAAGCGTGGCGCGCAGCTGGTCGGTGAAGTCGTCCGTTACCAGGAGGTGTATCGGCTCTGCTACATCCGCGGGCCGGAAGGGCATCTCATCGGGTTAGCCCAGGAACTCGGCTGAGCGAGTTGAGAGCCCGACGCGGCTTTCCGGGAGCCAAGTTGCGCTCAGGCGTCGGGTACTATTCTCTTACCAGGGACGAGGAGTGCAGCTCTCCGCGCGGTATGTAGCCAGGACTGCGTCCATGGCCGTGCTGTATTCGGGAAAGCTTGGAATGAGCCCCAATTCGATGGCCTGGGCGACGCATAAATCGCCGGCAGCGGAGGAATTTGCCTGAAAGAGGCAATTTTTCAACTTTGTCATTGAAGCCGGAGGAGGAGGGTTGATTGAACTATAAATGATCGAGCCTGAACGAATGGATACAACCTTGACATCGTCCTTATTCCATCGAGCAGGGTCAAAGATATAATTGAGATTGCTTTTGCCGTCAGGGTGTTTTGCCGCACCGTAGATGGCAATGACAGTCACATTGGCATCATGCGCATCGCCTTTCATATCCGAATCCGTGGCCGGCATCTTGAGCCCGAGCTCGAGCTCATAGGCAAGCTCCGACAGGGCTTCGCCATCGCCTTCTCGCGCCAAGGGCCAAAGTACCGCCCATTGCTTTTTACATTGCTCTTTGGCGTAGGAATCTCGGGCAAACTTCAGGCGCTCCTCACGGGTCAAACTCGGCTGCGTCAAGCTTTTTTTACCTGTGAGATCGCACCCGCCGACAAGAAAGAAGACCAGAAGACCGCAACATACTTTCGCTATAGACCGAGCTGATACGACGGCTGATCGAATTGTTTTTTGCCACAAAGAGTGCACCGTCAGAGGCATCGCTCGATCCCGAACATATCAATGCACCAGTAAAAGCCAATGAACCGCACAAGGCGACTCGTAGCTTATGCGGAAAACGAAAGCATAGCCATTTGGTATATTAGTCGGCGCGGATATCGATCGGCGCTTCGATCTTTATCACTTCGAAATCCGAAACCAGAATATCGAGCCGCGCCGTCCAGCGGCCTGGAATCGGAATGACGAGATTATCGACCCGCCAAGTGCCGTCGCCTGGCTTGGTCGCCGGACGCTTGATCGGCTCGATCCCCGAATCGGGCTTGGACAGCACCAGCGACACTTCCTTGGCGTCGAGCGGGCCGAAATCGCCATCCATGATGACGATGGAGGCGGTGACCTCCCCGGTATGGCCGGGCGTGATGTCGATGTCGGCCATCGCCTTCATAGTGTGGATATGGGTCGACGTCGGTTGTGCCGCGGCGATTGCCAGGGCCCGTGGCGGCGGCGTGAAGCGCCAGCCGGCGGCAACGCCGAAGATCAGGAGCACGATCAGCATTTCGACTGAGATCGAGCGGCTAAGCCGTCGCCGCACTTCCGTCGCTCCGGCCTCGGCCAAGGCGGTGAGCCGCCATCGATTGACCGCCGCCAGCGTGAACAGAAACACCAGCAGCGCCAGCTTGATCAGCAGCAGCCGGCCATAGGCGGTGTTGACCAGTGCCGCCGGTGTCTGCACCTGGATGATGGCGAGCACCACACCGGCGGCGGCAAGCACTACCACCACGGGCATGATCGCGCGCGAAAACCGCCGCAGGAACGCCCCGGCTTCCACCGATTGGCTGCTCAACGCCAGGCCGAGCGGCAGCAGTGCTCCAGCCCAGAAAGCGATGCCGGCGCCATGCAGGAACACCATAGGCCGCGTCAGCCATTGCGGTTCGGCTGCACTGGCATGGCCGCTGGCGGCAAGGGCTGCACCCACACCGGCCAGCCCGGCGAGCGCCAACGGCCTGGCGCCAGCACGCGATCCGACCAACGACAGCAGGCCAAGCCCGAGCGCCGCCAGCGAAATCAGCACCGTCCAGCCGAAGCTGGTGCCAAGCGCCGTCCGCCAGACCACCGGTTGCGCCAGCCGGGCGAGTGGCGCGCCCAGCGCGTCCAGCCCCTGGAACCCGAGCGACAGGGGTGCTGCGACCAGCCCGCACAGGATGGCGGCAATGACGAAGCGCTGGCCTGAGCGCTGGCCTTGCGCCAGCCATGTCAGCGCGAAGGCGCCGCCAATGCCGAGGAAAAGCCCGATGTAGAGAAGAACCTTGCCGGTCCAGATCGCTGACCGCAAATCTATATCGACAGCTTCCCCCACCGCCGGCGCCGCACTTGGCGCGCCAACGGAAAACAGCACCGAGCCGCCGACCGGATGGCCATCGGCGGAAATCACCCGCCAGCTCAAGACATGGGTGCCCGGCCCGAGCTTTTGTGGATTGCCGATCTCAACCGTTTGGTCGCTCAACCGAAACGAGGTCAAAGCGACAGGCGTACCGTCGGGCCGCACCAAGGTCAGCACCAGCGGCGACACAGGCTCGCTGAAGGTCAGCGAAAATTGCGTCGGCGCTCGCTCCAGAACCGCGCCGTCGGCAGGCTCGGCCTTGATCAGCGCCGCATGGGCAAAGGCCTGGTTTGGCGTGGCAAGGACGGCAAGCAGCAGGATCGCGGCCAGCAGGCCGAAGCACCTGCCGGCTGTCCGTTCTATCCGCTGAAAACAGGCCACGTTCATGCCATCCACCAAAACAGTGGCGCGCCGCTTCGAAGCAGCGCGCCGCCAATGCATCATTTCTTCGGCAGCAGGTTGAGGCCGGGCGCCGGATCTTCCAGCGCATCCTCATCCTGACCAGCCGCCGGAATCTCTATCCAACGCGTGGTGGCCCCATCGCATTCCTGCACCACCGGAAAATAGAGTTTTTGCCCGGCCGGCAGATCGGCGGCCAACGTGCCGCGGAAGACGAACTCGTCATAAAATTCATCCGGCAGGCTGCCGCCGCTCCAGTCGACTTCCTTGACGCCCGAGGTCACCGCCTCGCCATAGAGCTGGTAGGATTTCTCGTACTTGCCTTTCTTGACCTGCAGCGTCCAGCCGGGCTTGGGCATCGGCTTCACCCCGATCACCCCTTCCGGGATCTGCACGCGCACGGCAATCGTCGCCTTGCCTTCGCAGCCATGCGGCACGCGCAGCACGGCCTTGTAGGTCGAACCGACCGGCGCTTCCTGGGTTTCGAGCGTGATATGGCCGAAGGCAGCGCTTGTCCCCAGGACAAGGAATGCAGCGGCCGGCAAAAGATACTTGTTCATGATGGTCCCTCTCGAAAAATCGGTTGGCAAATTGATTGGTCAGTCGTTGTCTTCGAGGGGTGGCGCGCTGCCTATGGCTTGCACGGCAAACTCGACGGTCACGGTTCCGGCCTTCTCGAAAGTCAGCGTGGCGGCAAACATCTGGCCTTCTTTAGGCGGCTGCTTCAAATCCATGAACATCACGTGGTAGGCGCCAGGACCCAGCGTGATCTTGCCGCCCGCCGGAATGTCCAGGGCGCCACTGACCGGGCGCATGGTCATGACGCCATCCTTCACCCCCATTTCATGCAGTTCGGCCTTCCCCGAAATGTCGGAGGAAATCGACAGCAGCCGGTCTGGTGCGCTGCCCTTGTTGACGATGGTGAAATAGCCGCCGGCAACCTTGGCGCCGGCTGGCGTGGCACGGGACCAGGGATGCTCGATCTCGATGTCACCGGCCTTGAACTCATGCGCAAGGACGGAATGGGCGCCGACGAACAACAGTGCAAAGGCAAAGAGGGCGCTGCCGAGACGCTGCTCGATAGTGGTGAAGATAGGGGTGCTGCGGCGCAACGCGCCGGCATGACGAAAACGGGACATGGGTAGGCTCCATGAATATGAGGTCGCGCCTTTGTCCGGCTGCGAACGAGTTTATCATTGGATGATTATCGCCCGCGCGGGTTACGCCAAGCGAGCGGCGGTTTTTCAGCCCGCAAGCGGCGGGGCGCGCGGATTGGCCGGAGAGCGCTCACGCGTAACGTCGGGATGCCTGACTGCCGGCGGAAGAAACGCGACTGTTTCAAAAGACAGGCTCACCGGCGCCACGCCGACGCCTGCCGGCGGCGCATAGGCGACGGAGGCCATGCTGCAGCCGAGCATGCAGCATGCCGGCATGTGCGGCTGGTGCGGATCGCCGCCGGGAAGCTGGACCGCCCCCTCATGTGTACAGATGACGTTGCCGAAAACGTCGAGTTGCGAGGCATCCGGCGCAATGCCGAAAGCAAACACGCCGAGCGTCGACTGGAGCAGCAGCACACAGGCCGCGACAAAGGCGGCCATCATGCTCCATCTCTTACGCCGGAAGTCCAAAGACCTGCCTCTTCACGCAGCAACGCTTGGATATCTAGCACGCGGCATGTCGGCGGAAAATCGCCAAATCATCGCTGCGGCAACGCGGCGCGTTAAGAAGCAATCCGACCGATTTCCGGGATCGACGTCAACAGCGTGTGGCGTGCCGACTTCAGATGCTTGCGGCAGGCGGCGTCGACCTTGCCGAGATCGCGCGATTTCAGCGCCGCGATGTAGGCGAGATGCTCGCTCACCGCGACTTCGTTGCGCTCGCGCTCCTGCGCCTTGTTCCACTGGTAGTGGTAGTGAAAGATCATGGCGATGACGTCGTAGAAATCGACGATGAAGCGGTTGTGCGACGCCCGGTGGATCAGCCGGTGGAAGCGCTCGTCTAGCTCCGAGAATTCGTTGAAGCGGATGGCGATTTCGCTGGCCAGAAGCCGGTGCTCGTCTTCCAGCCGGTCGAGATCCGCCCAGACCGGACTATCCCCAGGCAAGGCGGCAAAGGCCGCCGCCGAGCGTATCTCGAACATCTCGCGGATTTCAGTGAGTTCGAGCGCAAAGGCTCGCGTAAACCCCTTCAGCACCCAGTGGCTGTTGCGCCGCTTCTCGATCAGGCCGAAGCGGGAGAAGCGGATCAGGAACTCGCGCACGCTGGTGGTGCCGACGCCGATCTCGCGCGCCAGTTCGAGCTCGTTGATCTGCATGCCGGCCTCTGCACCGCCGGCCAGCAACCTGCGCATAAACGACCGCTCGATGATCTGGGCCAGTGTGTCTGTCTCCTCCTCGGGGAAGAAATCATCCGGCTTCGGCGTCCTGAGCACTGTCTTGCTGCGTTTGTTCCACGCGATCAGCCCGGTCTCTTCCATGCGCGCCAGAATGGTGCGCACGGTGGTCCGGCTGACGCCGAGCAAAGTGCCCAGTTCCGGCTCCGACGGCAGGCTCTGCGTCTCATCGAGCAGCCGCAGACCCCTGTTGTAAGCGTCCTTGTAGACGTTGTTGCTTTTCGACATCCCTGCCCCGTTGCGCGCCGGCGCTTGCTGTGGCTGGCTTGAAGCGCGATATCACATATGTCCTGGCGCTCACCCGGCAAAGCAAAACGCTCTGCGTGTCAGACGCCGCTCCCCACAAGCCAAGCGTCCATCGGACGCATGGTCTCCTCCTGAAAAAACAATTGACGCACAAATGTTTTTTCACGATAAAAGACATTATATGTAAACAGACGCGTGTCAATCCGCGCATCCCCAGGAACAGACCCAGGAAACTGCCCGTGAACGCCTCGAACAGCATTCTTCTGTCCCCCGCCGACAATGTCGCGGTCGCCAATGGCCGCATCGAGATCGGCACCCCTCTGCCCGGCGGCGCCGTCGCCACGGCCTTGATCGAGCCCGGCCACAAGGTGGCGATCAAGCCTATCGCCGCCGGCGAGGCGGTGGTCAAGTATGCCCAGGCCATCGGCCGCGCCACCCAGGACATCGCGCCCGGCGACCACGTCCATTCGCACAATCTGGTCTTCGAGTCCGGCCGTCTGCCGGTCGTGCCGCCGAGCGAAGCGGAGCATGCCACCGAAGCTGACCGCGCCCGGACATTCATGGGCTATCGTCGCGCCGATGGCCGTGCCGGCACGCGCAACTTCATCGGCATCATCGCCAGCGTCAATTGCTCGGCCACCGTCTGCCACGCCATTGCCGACGAGGCCAACCGCGTGCTGTTGCCGAAATATCCGGGGATCGACGGCTTCGTCCCGATCGTCCATGGCCAGGGCTGCGGCATGAGCGGCACCGGCGACGGCATGATGGTGCTACACCGCACGCTCGCCGGTTACACCCGCCATCCGAATTTCGGCGGCGCGTTGATGGTCGGCCTCGGCTGCGAGGTCAACCAGCTCACCCTTTACGGCCAGAAGGGTGCGGCGGCGGGAAAACGCCATTTCAACATCCAGGACGCCGGCGGTTCGCGCAAATCGGTCGCAAAGGCGATGGGCGTGCTCGCCGAAATCGCCGAGGAAGTCGGCCAGTATCAGCGCGAGCCGATCCCGGTCTCGGAGATCGTCGTCGGCCTGCAATGCGGCGGTTCCGA
Source organism: Mesorhizobium sp. M0016 (assembly GCF_040324035.1). Classification (NCBI taxonomy): domain Bacteria; kingdom Pseudomonadati; phylum Pseudomonadota; class Alphaproteobacteria; order Hyphomicrobiales; family Phyllobacteriaceae; genus Mesorhizobium; species Mesorhizobium sp. M0016. The sequence continues at coordinate 171,558 of NZ_JAMYVM010000004.1, forward strand.
CGGCATGTCGGGCATCACCGCCAATCCCGCGCTGGGAGCGGCGGTCGACATCCTGGCCGGCGTCGGCGGCATCGGCATCCTGTCGGAGACGACGGAGATCTATGGCGCCGAACATCTGCTCGCCTATCGCGCGGCAACGCCGGAGATCGCCAAGAAGCTCGACGGTTTCGTCAAATGGTGGGAGGACCATGTCGCCAAGCACGGCGCCTCGATCGACAACAACCCCTCGCCCGGCAACAAGCGCGGTGGCCTGACCACCATCCTGGAAAAGTCGCTGGGCGCCGTGGCCAAAGGCGGCCAGACTCCGCTCAACGGCGTCTTCGGTTATGCCGAAAAGGTCACCGGCAGTGGCCTGGTGTTCATGGACACGCCCGGTTACGACCCGGTCTCGGCGACCGGTCAGGTGGCGGGCGGCGCCAACATCATCGTCTTCACCACCGGCCGCGGCTCCTGCTTCGGCTGCCGGCCCACGCCGTCGATCAAGGTCGCCACCAACTCGACCATGTACCACCAGATGGAAGAGGACATGGACGTCAATTGCGGCGTCATCGCTTCGGGTGAGAAGACCATCGCCGGCATGGGCCGGGAACTCTTCGAACTCATCGTCGAGACGGCATCGGGCCGCAAGACCAAGAGCGAGGCGTTCGGCTACGGCGACAACGAGTTCGTGCCGTGGCACCTCGGCGCGACGCTCTAACCACCGACGAAAAAAAACGGGCTGCAACGACGGCTCACAAGGGGAGGCTTTGGATGGACAAACGCCGCATCGGCACGACTGCGCTCGAGGTAACCGAGATAAGCTTCGGCGGGGCGGCGATCGGCGGGCTCTACCGGGCCTGTCCGCGCGAAGCGGCGATGGAGACGCTGCAGACAGCCTGGGATGCCGGCCTGCGCTATTTCGACACCGCGCCCTTCTATGGCTTCGGCCTGTCGGAGCGGCGGACCGGCGACTTCCTGCGCTACAAGCCGCGGGATTCCTATGTGCTGTCGACCAAGGTCGGACGGCTGTTCCGCCCGGTGCCGGAAGACCAGGTTCCCGATCATTCCTATGTCGACCCGCTGCCCTTCGCGCTCGACTACGACTACTCGTATGACGGCATCATGCGCTCGGTCGAGTTCTCCTATGCCCGGCTCGGGCTGAACCGGATAGACATCCTGTTTGTGCACGACATCGGCACCTACACACATGGCGTCGAGAAGACGAAGCTGCACTTTCGCCAGCTGATGGACGGCGGCTTGAAGGCGCTGGACGAGCTTAAAACGTCGGGTGTAATTTCCGCCTATGGGCTCGGCGTCAACGAGGTGCAGATCTGCCTCGACGTGCTGCGCGAAGCACCGCTCGACTGCATCCTGCTGGCCAGCCGCTATTCGCTGCTCGACCGCTCGGCTGAAGCCGAGTTGCTGCCGCTGTGTCGTGAGCGACAGACTTCGCTGATCATCGGCGGCGTCTTCAACTCCGGCATCCTGGCGACCGGACCGGTGCACGGTGCGCATTTCGACTATCTGCCGGCGACGCAGGACATACTCGAGCGTGTAGGCGCGATGGAGAAAATCGCTGATGAGGGCGGATATCCGCTGGCGGCGGCTGCATTGCAGTTTCCGCTGCAGGAGCCTGTCGTGGCCAGCGTGCTGACCGGAACGGCCAAGCCCGCCAACCTGACGCGCAACCTCGACCTGTTCGACATCCAGGTGCCGCAAGCGGAATTCGCCCGCTACGCTCCCTACACCATCGTGCAGGAGCTCGGCTGACGAAACGCCACGATCACGGTTCTCAAGAAGGAATGAATATTCCATATTGACTCGACGGTGGAATTAATATTCCATGATGATCAAGGAGGATCGGGAGCGTCTGGACGTGGCACTGAGGATCGGCAGGGAGGTTTCCCCGCCAAGCCATGCGCAGGCCGATATGAAACACCGCTTGCGTCGGCCGGACCGATGCACTATCAATAGCGGCAACTGTTTTTTATTGATAAAGTTCTGTTTGGGCCGCGCCTATCCAAATGGAGCTTCCGTAACCTTCACCGGGCGATCTAGGGAGGATTCCTAATGAAATTCGTGACCAGCATTCTCAACCGCCGCTCACTGATGGCACTAGCTGCCGCCTCGATGCTTGCCGGCACGCTGCACACGGCGCCGGCTTCGGCGGCGGAAGTGACCATTCCGATCATCGTCAAGGACACCACGTCCTTCTACTGGCAGATCGTCCTGGCCGGCGCCCGCAAGGCCGGCAAGGATCTCGGCGTCAACGTACCCGAACTCGGCGCCCAGGCTGAAACCGACGTCAACGGCCAGGTCTCGATCCTCGAGAATGCCGTCGCCGGCAACCCGGCCGCGATCGTCATCGCGCCGACCGAATTCAAGGCGCTCGGCAAGCCGATCGATGAAGCGGCCAGCAAGGTCAAGGTCATCGGCATCGACTCCGGCGCCGACTCCAAGGCGTTCACCTCGTTCCTGACCACCGACAATGTGCAGGGCGGACGCGTCGCCGCTGACGGTCTTGCAGCAGCCATCGGCGAAGCCAATGGCGGCAAGATCGAGGGCGACGTCGCCCTGATCACCAACGCGCCGGGCGCCGGTTCGCTGGAGCAGCGCAAGCAGGGCTTCACCGAGCAGCTGGCCGCGAAATATCCGGGGCTCAAGCTCGTCGCGGACAAATATGCCGACGGCCAGGCAACGACCGGTCTCAACATCGCCACCGACCTGATCACCGCCAACCCGAACCTCAAGGGCATCTTCGCGTCCAACCTGATCATGGCGCAGGGCGTCGGTCAGGCTGTCGCCGAGAATAACCTTGGCGGCAAGCTGGCGCTGGTCGGCTTTGACAGCGACGAGAAGCTGATCAAGTTCCTCAATGACGGCGTCATTTCCGCGCTCGTCGTCCAGGATCCGTACCGGATGGGCTATGACGGCATCAAGACCGCGCTCGCCGCCTCGAAGGGCGAGAAGGTCGAGGCCAATGTCGACACCGGCGCCAACCTGGTGACCAAGGCAAACATGAAAGACCCCAAGATCGACGCCCTGCTCAACCCGAAGCTCTGAGCCCGTCAGGCAAAAATCGTTTCCGGGGCCTCGCGCCCCGGAAACACCGGATACAAGCTTGAATATCCACCGGCTTGAATCACCTCGACGATGTGGCTGACTGCATCGCGACGTGCCAATCGTAAGGCCAATCTGGGAGGATTGTCATGACGCCCACGGCGCAGGAACTGCACCCGGCCCCAACGCTAGCGCCCGGCAGGACGATCCTCGAACTGCACGGGCTGGAAAAACGCTATCCCGGCACGCATGCGCTGAAGCCCGTTCACCTTGCCTTCAAGGCAGGTGAGATCCACGCCATCGTCGGCGAGAACGGCGCCGGCAAATCCACCCTGATCAAGCTTCTGACCGGCGTCATGCCGCGCACCTCCGGCGATGTCATCTGGGAGGGCAAACCGGCAGCGCTGGCAACCCCGCACGAGGCGATGGCGCTGGGCATCAACGCCGTGCATCAGGAGGTCGTGCTCTGTCGCCATCTCACCGTCGCCGCCAACATGTTCCTCGGCGAGGAGAACTCGCGCTTCGGCATCCTGCAGCAGCGCGCCATGGTCAAGGAAGCGCAGAAGATCATCGACGGTCTCGGCTTCGATCTGCCGGCGCATGTCATGCTGGGTGACCTCACCATCGGCCAGCAGCAGCTGATCGCCGCCGCCCGCGCCACCGTGCGCGGCACCAAGTTCCTGATTTTCGACGAGCCGACCGCCTATCTCACCCGCAAGGAAGCCGACCAGCTGTTCACGCTGATCCGCAGGCTCAAGGGCGAAGGCGTCACCATCATCTACATCAGCCATCGCATGGAAGAGGTGTTCGAACTCGCCGATCGCGTCTCGGTGCTGCGCGACGGCACGCTGGTCGGCACCCGCAACATTGCCGAGACCAATGACGCCGAGCTGGTCAAGATGATGATCAATCGCTCGATCGAGCAAGTCTACCACAAGGAGCATTTCACCCCCGGTGCCGTGATCGTTGAAGCGAAAAACCTGTCGGGCAAGGGCTTCGAAGACGTCTCGATGACAGTGCGTGCCGGCGAGATCGTCGGGCTCTATGGCCTGATCGGCGCCGGCCGCAGCGAGTTTGTCACCACGCTTTATGGCCGCCACAAGAAGTCGGCCGGCCAGATCCGCTGGCAAGGCAAACCGGTGCTGATCAATTCCGAGCACGACGCGATCAAGCTCGGCATGGCGCTGGCGCCGGAAAGCCGCCGCGACCAGGGCCTGTGCCTGAACCTGCCGGTCGGCCTCAACCTCAACCTGCCGATCTACAAGCGCATCTCCAACAACCTGCTGATTTCGAACACGAAGGAAAAGGCTGAAGCCGATCGCCAGATCGCCGGCCTCCGCATCAAAACGCAAACACGCGGCGCCCTGGCCTCCAGCCTGTCCGGCGGCAACCAGCAGAAGATCGTCATCGGCAAATGGCTGGCGCACGGCGCTAAGCTGTTCATCTTCGACGAGCCTACGGTCGGCGTCGATGTCGGTACCAAGGCCGAGATCTACCGCCTGTTCGGGGAACTGTTGTCCAAGGGCGCCGGCATCATCCTGATCTCGTCCTATCTGCCCGAGGTTTATGAGCTCGCCGATACGCTGCACGTGTTCCGGCGCGGCAAACTGGTCGCCAGCCATGGCTTTCGCGCCGCCAGCCACGAAGACGTGCTGACGCAGGCGATCGGCTGACAAAACAAGAAACGGGAGGAACCATGAGCATCGAAACCGTCGCGATCGAAAAACCGAAACGGAACTACAACGTCCTGTTCGGGCTGACGCTTCTGGCGTTGCTGGTTCTGCTCTGGATCGTGCTGTCGGTGGCGACGCCGAGCTTCGCCTCCTCCAACAACATCGCCAATCTTTTGCGGCAGGGCTCGATGATCGCCATCATGGCGGTCGGCCAGACCTTCGTCATCATCACCGGCGGCATTGACCTCTCGGTCGGCGCCGTGGTCGGCTTCGCCACCGTCATTGTCGCCATGATGATTAATGCCGGCTTCCCGATCTGGGTCGCCATTCTGGTGACGCTGCTGGTCGGTGTTGCCATCGGCCTGTTCCATGGCTTCGGCATCGTCAAGATGGGCCTGCCGCCCTTCATCATCACGCTGGCGACGCTGACCTCGTTGCGCGGCATCGGCCTGTTGATGACCAACGGCAACTCGATCAACATCAACAGCGACAGCTTCACCGCGTTCTCGCGCAGTTCCTTTGTCGGCATCCCCAATCTGTTCTGGATGGTGATCCTGGTCGGTATCCCGGCCTACATCTTCCTGCACCACAGCCGCTGGGGCCGCTATCTCTTCTCTGTGGGATCCAATGCCGAGGCCTCGCGCCTCTCGGGCGTCAATGTCCAGCGCACCATCTACATGGCCTACACGCTGTCGGGCCTATGCGCGGCCTTCGTCGGCGTGCTGCTGGCGGCGCGCATCGGCATCGGCAACCCGACCCAGGCCGAAGGTTGGGAGTTGCAGGCGATCGCCTCATCGGTGATCGGCGGCACCTCGCTGTTCGGCGCCGTCGGCTCGGTGCATGGCCCACTGCTCGGCGCCTTCATCCTGGCCACCATCAACAACGGCGCCAATCTGCTCAACGTCAACTCGTTCTGGCAGCGCATCATCACCGGCGCGCTGATCATAATCATCGTCTATTTCGACGGGCTGCGCCGTCGCGGCAAGTAATTCTCCCTGACCTTCTGCGCCGGCCTGCTTAACAACGGACCGGCGCCTTTTTTGAGAAACACTGGAATTGCCGAATGAAAGCTGTTGTCTGCCGCTCGCCCGGCGAGCTTGTCCTGGAAGACCGGCCGGCGCCAGGAGCGCCGCCTGCCGGCTGGGCGCTGGTCGCCGTCAGCCATGTCGGCATCTGCGGCACCGACTACCACATCTTCGAAGGCAAGCACCCGTTCCTTGCCTATCCCCGCATCATGGGCCATGAAGTGTCGGGCACCGTCGTCGAGACCGGCGAAGATGTCGACCTTGCCGTGGGCGAGCCCGTCATCATCAATCCCTATCTCGCTTGCGGAAAATGCATCGCCTGCCGGCACGGCAAGCCGAATTGCTGCGTCAGGATCGAAGTGCTTGGCGTCCATCGCGACGGCGCCATGGCCGAGCAGATCCTGGTGCCGGCGCAGAATCTTTATCCGGCAAACGGCTTGTCGCTGGCCGATGCGGCGGCGGTGGAATTCCTCGCCATCGGCGCGCATGGCGTGCGGCGCGCTCGCGCCGAACCAGGCGCCCGCACGCTGGTCATCGGCGCCGGGCCGATCGGCCTTGGCGCAGCGCTGTTTGCGCGCATCGCCGGGCTCGATGTCAGCCTGCTCGACATGAGCACGGAGCGGCTGGATTTTGCAAAAGGCGAACTCGGCTTCGCCACGCTCGACGGCTCACAAAAAGCGGCAGCCGAACTGGTGCGCGAGGCAACCGGCGGCGAAGGGTTCGACATCGTCTTCGACGCCACCGGCAACACCGCCTCGGTGCAGTCGGCCTTCGCCCATGTCGCGCATGGCGGCACGCTCGTGCTGGTCAGCGTCGTCAAGGATGACATCGTCTTTTCCGACCCGGAATTCCACAAGCGCGAAATGACATTGATCGGCAGCCGCAACGCGCTGAAAGTCGATTTCGACCACGTCGCCGCCTCGATCCGCAACGGCGCCGTGCCGCTGGCAAAACTCGTCACCCACCGCACCACGCTGGCCGGCACGCCGGATGATCTCACCCGCTGGGCGCATGAGAAATCGGGGTTGATCAAGGCTGTGATCGAGGTGGGGTAAGACATCCGAAAAATTTGGTGGAGCGATAAGTGCCGAGTTAAGGCAGATCGCATACCTCGGCGATTTGCGAAAAGGCCCGTCGCTTCCTCATCCACGGGCGGAGCAAGGAGCGAAGCGACGCGGCGCAGACCCGAGGTTTCATTCGGTGACGTCTGCGCTAGAATCCAGCGGTGCAAAAAGAGGCGTCCATTCGCATCTCCTACCTGCACCGCTGCGGCGCGCGACAGTCGCGGCATGGGTCCTCGAGTCTCCGCGTCCGCTGCGCCCGTGGATGAGGGAAGTGAGCGGCTAAGCCGCCCGCTTCCACCCATCCCTGATATGCCTGTATCCCTCGCGATAAACTGCCTCCGGCGTCTCGGAAAAATCCCGCCACACCTTGGTCGCCGCCGCCAGATCCTTCAGCGACCTGCCAAACGCCTCGATCGTCAGCCAGTCGTCATAGCCGCTCTTGCGGATGGCCGCGAAAGTCTCTTTCCACGGAATGTTCCCGCGCCCCGGCACGCCGCGATCGTTCTCCGAAATGTGGATGTGCACGACATTCCGCCGGTGCTTCATGTAGGCGCCGATCGGGTCGGCTTCCTCGATATTGGCGTGGAAGGTGTCGTACATCGCCTTGATGTGCGGCCGGTCGATGGCATCGACGTGCTCGGACAGATCGGCCATCGTGTTCAGCAGATAGCACTCGAAACGGTTGAGCGCCTCCAACCCGATGGTAACGTTCCGCTTGCCGGCATGATCGCCAATGGCGCGTTGCGAGGCGATCGAGCGCTTCTTCTCGGCAGCGGTCGGCCCGCTGCCGGAGAAGGCCCCGAGCGTCGAATGCAGCGGCCCGCTCAGCGTACTCGCGCCGAGCGCCTGGGCGCAATCGATCGCCCATTTCATGTAGCCGATGCCGGCCTTGCGGGTCGCGGCATCCGGCGAAATCAGATTCATCGCCGGGTCGCCCATCGCCGTAACAGCCGTGCGCTCCAACCCGATGCGGTCGAGCAAATCGCCAAGGTTCTTGTAGTCCTCTGGCGTGCCTGAGAAGATCGGTATCTCGACGCCGTCGAAGCCGGTCGCCTTGATGTCGCGCAGCAACGGCTCGTGTTTCTTAGACACGGAAGTCGTCCACAAAAACATGCACATGCCGATTTTCATCGACAGCCCCTCCCCGTTTGACGGCGCGCGCTGGTTTCTTTCGCACCTCGCACCATGCGCCCTCATTCGGCCGCTTCGCGGCCACCTTCTCCCCGAAGGGAGAAGAGACTTGGCGCCGGCGCTCCCTAAAGTTTCGTCCACGCCCCGTTCTTCTTCGATGACTTCACGCAGGCCTCGATGAACGCCATACCTTCGACGCCGTCCTGGATGGTCGGGAACACCACGTCCTTGCCCGGCTTGCCGCCCTTCTTGCGTGCCGCGCGGATCGCCCGCGCCGCCTCCTGGTAGATGTTGGCGAAGCCTTCGAGATAGCCTTCCGGATGGCCAGACGGAACGCGGCTGACGCGTCCCGCAACTGGCAGCGCGCCGGCGCCGTTGCGGGTGAGCAGCTGCTTGGGCTGGCCAAACGGCGTGTACCAGAGATAGTTCGGATCGGCCTGCACCCATTCCAGCCCGCCTTTAGAGCCATAGATGCGCAGCTTCAGCCCGTTCTCGTGGCCCGGCGCCACCTGGCTCGCCCAGATCATGCCCTTGGCCGGATGCACCTTGCCGACCGGCTTGAAGCGCAGCATGACATTGACATTGTCGTCGAGCAGTCGCCCCGGCACGAAAGCGTCGAGATCGGCCGACAGGGAATCGAGCTCCAGACCCGAGACGAAGCGCGCCAGATTGTAGGCATGCGTGCCGATGTCGCCGAGCGCGCCGCCCGCGCCCGCCTGCTTGGGGTCGGAGCGCCACGCCGCCTGCTTCTGGCCGGTGGCGGCAAGATCCTCGGTCAGCCAGTCCTGCGGGTACTCGGACTGAACGATGCGGATGTCGCCAAGCTGCCCCTTGGCCACCATCTCGCGCGCCTGCCGGATCATCGGATAGGCAGTGTAATTGTGCGTCAGCACGAACACCTTGCCGGTCTTTTCAACCACGGCCGCGAGCTTCTTGGCCTCGGCCAAAGTCGTCGCCAGCGGCTTGTCGCAGATGACGTGGATGCCCGCCTCGAGGAAGACCTTGGCCGCCGGCACGTGCACATTGTTGGGGGTGACGATCGCCACCGCCTCGATGCCGTCCGGGCGCTTGGCCTCGGCCTTGGCCATCTCGGCATAGGAGGCGTAGCTGCGCGCCGGGTCGAGACCGAGTTCGGCGGCGGAAGCCTTGGCGCGCTCGGGATTGGCCGACAGGGCGCCGGCCACCAGCACGAAGTCATTGTCCATGCGCGCCGCGATCCGGTGCACCGCGCCGATGAAGGCGCCTTGGCCGCCGCCGACCATACCATAGCGGATCGGGCCGCCCCCCGCTTCCGACTTCGATGCGCCGACCATGTCTTTCTCCTGCTTGTGTCAAATACCCATCATGGCGCGCAGCATCTTCTTGTCGGTGGTGCCGCCGGCGAAATCATCAAAGGCCTTTTCCGTCACCCGGATAATGTGGTGCTGGATGAAGGGCGCGCCTTCGGCCGCGCCGTCCTCCGGATGCTTGAGGCAACACTCCCACTCCAGCACCGCCCAGGAATCGTAGCCATACTGGGTAAGCTTGGAGAAGATGCCGCCGAAATCGACCTGCCCGTCGCCAAGCGAACGGAATCGCCCCGCGCGATTGGTCCAGCTCTGATAGCCGGAATAGACGCCTTGCCGCCCCGTCGGATTGAACTCGGCATCCTTGGCATGGAAGGCCTTTATCCGCTCGTGATAGATGTCGATGAATTCGAGATAGTCGAGCTGCTGCAAAAGGAAATGCGATGGGTCGTAGTTGATGTTGCAGCGCTTGTGGCCGCCAACCGCATCGAGGAACATTTCGAAGGTGGCGCCGTCGAAGATGTCCTCGCCGGGATGGATCTCATAGCCGACGTCGACGCCGTTCTCGTCATAGACGTCGAGGATCGGCTTCCAGCGCTTGCCGAGTTCGGCAAAGGCCTCCTCGATCAGCCCGGCCGGCCGCTGTGGCCAGGGATAGAGATACGGGAAGGCCAGAGCGCCGGAAAACGTCACCGAGGTTTTCAGGCCAAGATTCTTCGAGGCCTTGGCGCCGAACTCCATCTGTTCGACCGCCCATTTCTGCCTGGCCTTGGGGTTGTTGTGCACCGCAGGCGGTGCAAAGCCGTCGAACTGGGCATCATAGGCCGGGTGCACCGCCACCAGCTGCCCTTGAAGATGCGTCGACAGTTCGGTGATCTCGACGCCGGCATCCGAGCAGATGCCTTTCACCTCGTCGCAATAGGTCTTGGAAGATGCCGCCTTCTTGAGGTCGAACAGGCGTGCATCCCAGGTCGGGATCTGCACGCCCTTGTAACCGAGACCGGCCGCCCATTTGGTGATCGAGGCCAGCGAATTGAACGGCGCGGTATCCCCCGCGAACTGCGCCAGAAACAGCCCCGGACCCTTCATTGTCGACGGCATCGGCATCCTCCCAATTCATTTTTCCAAGGACCAAGCATAGCGCCTGATGAAAGCAGGGCCAGCCTCTTTGGTCTCTTTCGACGTGCATTCTCGTATCGGCATTCTGGTATTACCAAATACCGAAAATGGGTCAAGCCATTTGACTCACGCGCAAAGCTGCCAGGGCATTCCATTTTTGGCGATATATACCAGCATAATCAATACGGTACACAGATGCCGATATCGCATGGCGGCGGTTCTTGCCGCGCGACAAAAATTGCTGTAGACCTCCATTAGGGCCCAATTGGTCGAACCAGTTGCGCAAAAACGCTGGAGCGCCTTGGGGAGGAAACACGCGACGCGCCTTGTGGGGCGCATCGCAGGCGAACTGGCACAGACGAATTCTGGGAAGGATAGACCATGCATCTTTCGACGCACAACTGGATGCGCGCGGAACCGTTGGAGGTGACGCTGAAGCGCATCAAGAAATTCGGCTACGAGTCGATCGAGATTTCCGGCGAGCCCGAGCAATACAAGACCAAGGAGACCCGCGCGCTGCTGAAAGAATACGGCATCCGCTGCTGGGGGTCGGTGACGCTGATGCTGGGCGAACGCAACCTTGCCGCCAGGGACCAGGGCCAGCGCGAACGCTCGGTGCAGTACGTCAAGGACGTGCTGACCATGGTCAGCGAACTTGATGGCGAGATCATAACGCTGGTGCCCGCGACCGTCGGCAAAGTGGTACCGGACGGCACCGAGGAAGAGGAATGGAAGTGGGTGGTCGACGCCACCCGCGAATGCTTCACCCATGCCAAGAAGGTCAGCGTCAAGATCGCGGTCGAGCCGCTCAACCGCTTCGAGACCTATCTGTTCAACCGCGGCGCGCAGGCGTTGGCCCTGGCCGATGCGGTCAGCCCCGAATGCGGCGTCTGCCTCGACGCCTATCACATCCATATGGAAGAATTTAACGTCCATGACGCGATCCGTCAGGTCGGCAAACGGCTGTTCGACTTCCACGTCGCCGACAACAACCGCTTTGCCGCCGGCCTTGGCCAGATTGATTGGCCACGGATCGTGCAGACGCTGAAGGAAGTCGGCTATGACGGCGCGCTGACCAACGAATTCGTCGCGCCCGTCGACCGCACACCCGCCGCGCCCTATCCCGACATGGTCGACCGGAATCCGGTCGACATTTCTCCCGAACAGCTGAAGTTCATCCAGGATCACGGCTCCAGCGTGCTGACGGAGAAATTCTACACCGACCAGATGCGCATCACGGCCGAAACGCTGCTGCCGCTGATCAAGTAGCCGATCGGGATGCGCATCAAAACGGTCCAGGCGTGGTGGGTCCGCGTGCCGATTGAGGCCGCGAAGCAGCATCGCAGCGACTTTGGCCAGGTGACGACGTTCGACGCCGCCATCCTGCGCATTGAGACTGACGACGGGCTGATCGGCTGGGGCGAGGGCAAGAACGCCGCCGGCAGCGCCGGCAGCTATGGTGCGCTGGTCTACATGCTGAATCACGAGGTCGGGCCGCAGCTGATCGGCCGCGACCCCGCCGACATCGGCATGATCTGGGAGATGCTCTACAACGGCGTGCGCCATGACAGTGCCGCGCGCGCTGGCCATGCCATGCCGCAGCTGGCGCGGCGCGGCATGAGCATTGCGGCAATCAGCGCCGTCGATATCGCGCTCTGGGATATTCTGGGCAAGTCGTTGGGACAGCCGGTGTGGCGGCTCATCGGCGGCCGCAAGCTCGACCGCATGCCGGCCTACGCCTCCGGCGGCTGGGCTGCCGCCGACGCTATCGGCGAGCAGCTCAAATCCTACATCGCCAAAGGCGGCTTCAAGGCGCTGAAGATGCGCGTCGGCGCCATGGACGGCGCCCCGCACATTTCCGCCGCCCGCGTCCGCGCCGCACGGCAGGCGCTCGGTCCTGACGTCGAGTTGATGGTCGACGCGCACGGCACCTATACGGTGGCCGAGGCCAAGCGCTTCATCAGCCTGGCCAGCGATCTCGACCTCGCCTGGTTCGAGGAGCCTGTTATCGCCGACGACAAGGCTGGTATGGCCGAGGTGCGCGCCTCGGGTTCGATCCCGATCGCCACCGGCGAAAGCGAAGCGACGCGCTACGCCTTCCGCGATCTCGCGGTGCTGAAATCCGCCGATATCTTCCAGCCGGATCCGGCCTTTTGCGGCGGTATCAGCGAGGCGATGAAGATCGGCACCATCGCCAGTGCCTTCAATCTGCGCTTTGCCCCGCATCTGTGGGCCGGCGCCCCATGCTTCTTCGCCGGCCTGCATGTTTGTGCGGCCTCGCCTGCCAGTTTTACCGTCGAATATTCGCTCGGCGCCAACCCGATGATCCACGATCTTATCGAAGAGACTGTCGAAGCAAGGGACGGTATGATAGCGATCCCTGAAAAGCCGGGTCTGGGATTCACCATTTCGGAGCGGTTCCTGGAGGCGCACGCGCAACGCGGTTGACGATGAAAGAAAAGAACCTTCTCGCCGAGCTCGCCGCCTATCTCTTCGCCCATTCGGACAAGGAGACCGGCCGCACGCCTTCGGAGCGCGAACTGGCGGAGCATTTCGTCGTCAGCCGCGGCCAGATCCGCGAGGCGCTGGCCATTCTGGAGGCCATGCGCATCGTCGAGCGCCGCGCCAAATCCGGCATTTATGTCGACACCAGGCAGGCCAGTGTAGAAGCCTTGGCTCTTTTTGCCCGCGCGGGCCTGCCGCTCGATCCGGTGCAGATCTACGAGACCGTCGAACTGCGCAAGATCCACGAGATCAAGGCCGCCGAACTTGCCTGTTCGCGTGCCACCGAAGAGAATTTCGAACGCCTGCGGGAGATCCTGAAAGCCTCGGAGGAGTGCATCGCCGCCGGCGAAGGCCTCGCCAAGGAAGACCGCGAATTCCACCTCGAAATCGTGCGGGCGACCAAGAACGGCGTCTTCCACAATATCTGCAGTGTCTATTACCTGATGGGCGAGCAGCGGCTGCCGATCTACTTCAACGATCCCGAGCGCTCAGTGCGCTCGCATGCCGAGCATATCCAGATCTACGAGGCGCTGCTGCGTCGCGACGGCAATCTCGCCCAGGCGCTGATGAGCGCCCACCTGCAAGGCGCGGAAAGCTACTGGAAGGGGATCATCGAGGGCCGGGAGGCGCAAGCGCAAAGCCTGGCACTTGAGAAGGTCTAGTGCAATTCCAGGAAAGGTGTGAAACGGTTTTTCTGGGAAAAGCGCGCGGCGCTTTCCTTTGAGAATTGCGACTAGCGAGAGCCCCATGCCCAGAATCCTGTCGACGCACACGCTGCACCCGCGTGCCTCCGCCATGCTGGCGGGCGCCGGCGAACTCGTCGTCGCCTCAGCGCTCGATGCGGCAACGCTGACGGCCGAGGCGAAGCATGCCGACGTCATCATCGTTCGCGCACCGCTGCCGCCGTCGCTGTTCGAAAACGCCACGAAACTCAGAGCAGCGGTCCGCCACGGTGCCGGGCTCGACATGGTGCCGATGGAGGCCGCGGCCGCGGCCGGCGTGCTGGTCGCCAACGTGCCGGCGGTCAATGCGCGTTCGGTCGCCGAATATGTGATGTTCGCGGCCCTTGCCCTGCTTCGGCGCTTCCGTTCGGTAGACCGCGACTTGCGCGCCAAGGGCTGGAGTGCCGGCCGCGACCACGCCAGACATGCCAGCGAGCTTGCCGGCAAGACCATCGGCATCATCGGCTTCGGCGCCATCGGTCAGGCGGTCGCCCATATCGCCGCGCACGGCTTCGGCCTCGACGTCGTGGCGACGACCCGCAGCATGCAGCCGGCACCCGACAGGATCGGCTTCCTGTCGATCGATGCGCTGATCGAACAAAGCGACATCATCGTGCTCTGCTGCCCGCTGACGCCGGAAACGCGCGGCCTGATCAGCCGCGAACGCATTGCCCGCATGAAGCCGGACGCGCTTTTGATCAACATTTCGCGCGGACCGGTGATCGACGACGAGGCGCTGATCGAGGCCTTGCGCCAAGACCGGATCGGCGGCGCCGCACTCGACGTCTTTGCCACGCAGCCGCTGCCGGCAAACCATCCCTATTTCGGTTTCGACAATGTTATCGTCACCCCGCATATGGCGGGGATTACCGAGCAATCGATGATGCGCATGGGCGTGGGCGCGGCCGGCGAGACCTTGCTGGTGCTGGCCAACCGGCTGCCTGTCAATCTGCGCAATCCCGACGTGGTCGAGCATTACCGCAGACGGTTCCCGGCGGACGCGTGAACCATGTCCGGTTTTCGCTTCGCATCTCTGGTTCTCGCAGTGTCGTCGATCGTGGCCTTACCTTCGCTCGCGGCGGCACAAAGCAGCGATTATGTCTATTGCAGCAATGGGATCGTCTGCATGATGGCGCCCTGCCCGTCAGGCAATGCGCTGGATCTGACCACCGGCAATGTCGTTAAAGGCGTGGAGCTCAACACTACGGAATTGCCGCCGCTGGACAGATCGGCACCTGACCTCTCCGACAAGCTTTATGCTGGAAAACTCGTCGTCCGAGGATCGATCCAGCATCGCGGCCAGCCGAACGATCCGCCGATGCTGGTCGTTACCAAAATCGAACGCTCCTCCTCCAAGAAAAGCGAGCGCAAGCGCTGCGCGGCACGTTGACTGCCGACCTACGGCTCGCTGCCTCGGAGCAGCCGCTCGACTTCAGCCGCGATGCGCAGCAGATGGTGGTCGTGGCCATTGCGCGCCACCAGCATCAGTCCGGCCGGCAGCGTCATGCCGGGCATCGGCAGCGAGATCGCGCAGAGGTCGAACTGGTTGGCGACCTGGGTATTGCGCAGCAGCAGACCTTCGGTGCGTTCACGCAGAGCCGTATCCTCGGCCATCGAAACGATAGTCGGCGCTGTCACCGGCGTGGTCGGCAGAGCTAGCACATCGACCGAACCCAACCGCTCGTCCATGGCTATGCACAGTGCCGCGCGACGACGCATTGCCCTGATATAAACCGGCGTCGGTATGGCCGCCGCCCGCGACAGCGGCCCGCTGACATGGGGATCGACCGGCACCGATGCGCCCGTCGCCAGCCAGTCGGCATGGATTTCAGAACCTTCCATGGCCGCGATCGAGCCGCGTTTGGTGGCCAGGCGCAGATCGGCAATGAGGTCGTCGATCGAAATGTCCGTGAGCCACGCGCCTGCCTGCTCGATCCCGGCAAGGCTGCGATCGAACGCGGCGGCAATCTCCGTTTCCGTGTCTTCGAAAAGCAGGCCGCGCGGAATGCCGACACGAAGCCCGGCAAGCGCTAACGGCAGGTGCAGTTGCGGCATCTGTTCGCCCGTCATCGCGGCGTCAGCCAGGGCACACGCAGCAACACTCAGCGCCAGCGGCCCGATCGAATCCAGCGTCGCGGAAAGGGGATAGGCACCAGTCAGCGGCACGCGCCGCGCCGTCGGCTTGAAACCGACGACGCCGTTCAGCGATGCCGGGATGCGCACCGAACCGCCGGTGTCGGAGCCGATGGAAATGTCGCTCGTCCCCTCGCCAACGGACACGGCGGCGCCCGACGACGAACCGCCTGGAATGCGGCTGGTGTCGGCGGCATTGCCCGGTGTGCCGTAGTGCATGTTGTCGCCGATAGCGGTGAAGGCGAATTCGGTCATGTTGGTCTTGCCGATGATGACGGCGCCGGCCTGGCGCAGACGGCTGACGACCGCAGCGTCGTGCCGACGGGGCGCGGTGTCCCTCAGCATCAGCGACCCGGCCGTGGTCGGCTCGCCGGCGACATCGAACAGATCCTTGATCGACACGATGGTGCCGTCGAGCGGCCCGAGCGATACGCCGGCCTTCTTGCGCGCATCGGTGGCCTCGGCCGCTGCGCGCGCCGCCTCGGCATAGAGTTTGGTGAACACCTTCTCGCCTGCCGCGCAACTGGCAAGACGTGACAGGATGATCTCGAGACGATCGCGGATTGATTGCATGTCGATGTCGGATTCCGTCAAGGTGGAGCGTCTTTAAGGCATATGGGCCGCTAGGTCAGCGGAAGGAATAGCCCGGACAGCGTGCCTTTGCACCTGCCAGCGATAGGAAGGGACTGATGCTGTACAAAGGCAGCTGCCACTGCGGCAAGGTTGCGTTCGAATTCAAGGCGCAGCTGACCGGCGCCGTGCGGTGCAATTGTTCGATCTGCTCGCGCAAGGGCGCGCTGTTGGCCGCCATCCCGCATGACAGCCTGACGGTGCTGGCGTGGGGCGACGATCTCGGCACCTACACATTCGGCAATCATGCAATGGCGCATCGCTTCTGCCGCACCTGCGGCATCCATCCCTTTGCCGAGGATGTCAGTCAGGGCAGCGAACGCAGCGCCTACATCAACCTCAACTGCGTCGCCGATTTCGATCCCACCGGCCTGCCGGTCTTCGACTTCGACGGCCGCGCGGTCTGACCCTACGGTGGCCTCTCACCACAAAAGCAACGCCCCGAAAACCTTGATAGTTCTCGGGCCCGCTGCTTCAGCCAAGGATGGCTATCGGCTATTCGACGCGCTTAGGGCCGCGCGCGAACACAACGATCGCCGCCAGCAAGGTCGCAGCGCCACAATAGGCGAAGGCGCTGGCCACACCGGCATTGTCGACCACCAGGCCGCCGAAGACAGCGCGTTTCTGGCGCTCGCCGTTTCTTGCGTCTTTCCCGCTCGCGCCTTTGCCCTCGAGGACAGCTATCTCCCGGCCGACAAGATCCCCTATGTCGCCGAAGTGCCAGACCAGCCGCATCGCCTTGGCCCGTTGTGGGGTGACCGGGCCAAAGGCCCGGCGGGCACCTTGCTGAAAGTTCCCGGCAACTGGCGCGCGCCGGTTCATGCGCACACCGCCGACTATCGCGCGGTGGTCATCAAGGGACTGTGGGCGCATTGGCAAATGGACGGCGGCGAAGCGACGAAGGTCGAATTGCCGCCGGGATCCTACTGGACCCAGAAGGCCAACGAGATGCACGACGACGCCTGCCTCTCAGAGACGGAGTGCGTGATCCTGCTGATCAACGATACGCCTTACGAGACCTACTTCCAGAAATAGTCAGGCGGCGCCGTCGTTCGACCGCAACTAGCTGGCGTGCCGCAAGCTCACGCCGCTGCCCTTGTCGAACAGCACCACCTTGTCCTGATTCCAGGCAAAGCGCACCGGCTGCTCGATCTGGACATCGGTTCTGGCCGGCACCGTGGCGCGCAGCGTCGTGTCGCCGACCCGCAGAGTCAGGATCTTTTCCACGCCATGGTTCTCGACATCGTGGACGCGTGCCTCGACCGGCGCACCGCTTTCAAGATACACATCCTCAGGTCGAATACCGAAGACGAGCGGGCGACCGTCGGTCGCACCGCCCGCCTTGGCACCCCCAGAGAAAGGCAGTTCGAAATTTAGCGGCGCCATCACCGCGCGGCCGTTGACCAGCTTGCCATCGATCAGGTTCATCGGCGGCGAGCCGACGAAGCTGGCCACATAGGTATCGCGCGGATTGTTATAGATCTCGTGCGGCGTGCCGGTCTGGATGATGCGGCCATGGTTGAGCACGCCCACCTTGTCGCCCATCGACATCGCCTTGATCTGGTCGTGGGTGACGAACAGGAAGGTGGCGCCAAGCTGGATCTGCAGGTTCTTCAGTTCCGTGCGCAGCGCCTCGCGCAGTTTGGCGTCGAGCGCCGACAGCGGTTCGTCCATCAGGAACACGCGCGGCTTGCGCACGATGGCGCGGCCGATCGAAACGCGCTGCATCTCGCCGCCGGACAGACGATCGGTCTTGCGGTCGAGCAGATGTTCGATCCTGAGTGTTTTGGCGGCGCGGTCGACACGATCCTTGATCTCGGCGTCGGGTCCTCCGGTCAAGCCGGAGGATGACAGCGTGAGAGTTGAGAGGGCGACGCACACCGACCGTCGCGGACGGGCGCGAGCGCGACCTGCCGGATAGCGTCAGCTGCTGATCATCGCGCTGTCTTGTTGAGAGCGGTGACGATCAGCGCGAGAATCACCGCCGCGGCGGCGATTTCCCACACGAAAGCCTGCTTGTAGAAAGGCGGCGTGGCGAGCTGCGCCTTGCCGGCGAGAGTGTTGGGGTCCGGTGGATTGAGGAAGAAGACGCCGTAGAGATGCGCCGCCGTGATCGATACCAGCAGCGCAATGCAGAAGACCAGCGCCACGACCAGCGCTACGGTCACCACACTGCGCACCTTGACGCCCGGCTGGGCCAACGGCAGCAGGTTGTTGATGAGCCCGGCAAGCACCACGAGACCGCTGCCGACCGCGTACAGGCCGATGGAAAAGGGTTGAAAGATCAGCACCAGCGCCAAGACGCCGAGGCCAATGATGAAGAGCTCGAGGCGGAACGCGCCGGCGCGGCTCATGCCGGAAGAACTGTCGCTCATGACCGCACCGCCTTTCCGGCGCCATCGAAGACATGGGTTTGCCTGGGATCGGGGCGTAGATTCAGCGCCTCGCCGACCTTGACCCACTGGCTTCTCGTCACCACGACGCGGATGTCGGCGCCTGCCGCCGTGCGGGCATGAATAAGGGTTTCGGCGCCCATGGGCTCGATGAGCTCGGCTCTGGCGGAGATGGTGCCACGGTCCCCCGTATCGGTCACGGTGAAAGCACGGGGGCGGACACCGATCGTCACCTTGCCGGGCTGCAGGCGCGCGACCGCCGCGTCCGTGCGGATCGCCAGACTAATGCCGGCAACGGTCATGTCCGCCGTGCCATCGGCGAAGGCCTTGAGGTCGGCCTCGAGAAGATTCATCTGCGGCGTGCCGATGAAGCTCGCCACGAAAGCATTGGCGGGCTTGGCAAATACCTCGTGCGGTGAGCCGACTTGCTCGATCAGGCCGTCCTTCATGATGGCGATGCGGTTGGCCATGGTGAGCGCTTCGAGCTGGTCATGGGTCACGATCACGGTCGCTTTGGAGAGGCCCTGCAGCACTTCCTTGATCTGGCCACGCATGGTTTGGCGCAGTTCGACATCGAGACGCGACAAGGGCTCGTCGAAGAGGAAGCAATTGGGGTCGCGGACGATGGCGCGGGCCATGGCGGCGCGCTGCTTTTCGCCCTCGGATATCTGGTTCGGCAGCCGGTCGAGAACGTGCTCCAAGTGAAGGATCGCGGCGACGCGGTTGACGCGGGCAGTCCGCTCAGCCCCGGAAATGCCGTCATGATAGAGCGGGAAGGCGATGTTCTCGGCGATCGATGCCGACGGGTAGAGCGCGTAGAACTGGAACACCATGGCGATGTTGCGCTTTTCGGGCGGCAGTTTGTTCATCACCTTGCCGGCGACGACGACCTCGCCGTCAGTGACGCTTTCCAGCCCGGCGATGACGCGTAAGGTCGTCGTCTTGCCACAGCCGGACGGGCCGAGAAGGCAGACGACCTCACCGGCGGCCACCGACAGGTCAACGTCCTTGACCGCGGTGAAGGAGCCGAAGCGCTTGGTGACTTTGCGGAGTTCGATGGTTGACATCTCAGCGCTTCACCGTGCCGAAGGTAACACCGCGCAACAGATGGTTTTGCAAGAAGAAGGTGACCAGGAAGACTGGGACGAGGAACAGGGTTTCGATGGCGGCAAGCAAAGTCCAGTCGGTGCCGCGTCCACCCGACGACACGGCCTGGTTCATGGCGACCGGGACCGTCCTCGTGTCAGGCCCCGAGAGCAAGAGGGCGAAGAGGAACTCGTTCCAGGTGAGGATCAGGCCGAACACGAACGTGGCGGCGAGCCCGGCAATGACCTGGGGCAGGCAAATCTTGAAGAACACCCGCATTCCGGACGATCCGTCGAGGCGGGCGGCATCCTCGACGTCTGGCGACAATTCATCGAAGAAGCTCTTCATCATCCAGATGGTGAAGGCCAAGTTGAAGGCGGTGTAGAGCATGATGATGCCGAGATACGAGCCCGACAGGCCCACTACGCGGAACATCAGGATCACCGGAATGATCACCACAATCGCCGGCAGCATGCGCGTGGTCAGGATGATGAACAGGTAGGTGTCATTGCCTTTCAGCGGATAGCGCGAGAAGCCGAAGGCCGCCAGGGTGCCGATGACCAGCGCCAGCAGCACCGAAGCCGAGGCGATGAAGATCGAGTTGAAGAAATAACGGTCGAATCCTGTCGCTTCCGGGGCACCGCCCGACGTCATCGAGCGAGAAAAGACGGACCCAAAATTTTCGAGCGTGGGCTTGAACACAAAATGATCCGGAATCAAGCCGAACAGCGACGTGGGCGACAGCGTCGGAGGCACCAGAAGCGCGTCGCCCTGCGGTTTGAAGGCGGTGAATATGATGAACAGCACCGGCAGAAAATAGATAAAGGCGACGACGGCCACGGCGAGCGTCCGCCCCCAGCCGGCCTCGTCTACTCCGCTGGCCCTGCGGAAGCCGAGCTTTCCCAATATCGATTCGGTCACGGGTTAGGCTCCCTGCGTACGGCGGTTTGCGAGGTACAGGTAGAGGTTGGTGAGAACGATCACCATGAACAGCATCAGATAGGAGATCGACGCGCCCTCACTCGTCTTGTTCTGCTCGTTGGCGATGCGGATCAAGTGATAGGAGATCGTCAGCGTGTCGTTGCCGCCCTTGGTGAGGAGGATGACGAGATCCGCCAGCTTGAATGCCTCGATGGTGCGGAAGAGAAGGGCCAACATCAGAAGGCCGCGGATGTAGGGGAAGGTGATCATCCAGAATTGCCGCCAGCTGGAAATACGGTCGATGGCAGCGGCCTCGTAAAGGTATTTCGGCACCGAGACGAGGCCCGCCAGCACAAGGAGCATGACGAAGGGCGACCACATCCATGCGTCGGCGAAAACGATTCCCGCCACGGCACCGACTTTGTTGCTCATCAGGATGAACTGGTTGCCGGAGATGGAATTGATGACGTAGCTGAGAATCCCGAATGTCGGGTCATAGTAGTAGGTGAAGAACACGCCAGAGGCGACAACCGAAAGCATCATCGGTGTCAGCACCAGGATCAACAAATACTTGCGCAGCGGAAATTGCTTGGCGAACAGGATGGCCAGCAGAAAGCCGACGATCATCTGCGCGGAGACGGTGAACACGACGAACATGGCGGTATTGATCAGCGCGCCCCAAGTCGCGTGAGCAGCGAGATCGTTGGTAAGGATCCGGATGTAGTTCCCGAGTCCGACGAAGCGGATCGTCTGCTGGTTTGCCTGGTAGGCGAAGAACGAAAGGCCCAGCGACCACAGCAGGGGGAAGATATTCATCACAAACAGAACGGCGATTGCCGGAGCGACCAGCAAGGCGCCGAAGTAGTGGCGGCGATACGCGTTGACGGTAAATGCGGCCGCGACCAACGCCACCGCGGCGCCCACCACCCAGAAGGAGACAGCCGCAGGCAAGCCCGCCATTGATATGGCCGACACGACG
The DNA here is from genome assembly GCF_040324035.1 of Mesorhizobium sp. M0016. Lineage (NCBI taxonomy): Bacteria > Pseudomonadati > Pseudomonadota > Alphaproteobacteria > Hyphomicrobiales > Phyllobacteriaceae > Mesorhizobium > Mesorhizobium sp. M0016. The sequence goes on from NZ_JAMYVM010000004.1 coordinate 193,264, forward strand.
ACAGCGACAGCAATGGCGAGTTTCCAGTTGTGGGCAACAACCGCGGTAAGGCGTGGTGTCAGCAGCGTGCTTGAAACAGCGGTCATGAGAGTCCGAAATATGGAGCGCCTGAAGTGGCAATGACGGGGAGCGGCTTTTGCCCGCTCCCCGCAGCTATGTCGGAAGGTTACTGGATAAGACCATCGTTCTTCAGGAGGTCCTCCTGGAACTTGGCGATGTTATCCAAGGTGGTCTTGGCGTCCTGCTTGCCAGTGATGGCTAGGTCGTACTGGTCCTGCTGCTGGGTGAGCAGTTCGAAGAACTGCGGCACGTGCCACATGTCCTTCTGCCAGTCGAGCGAGTTCGCCCAGGCGCGGTCCCACGGACGATAGGTCACATACTTCGGATCGCTGTAGACCGACTTGATCGCGGACTGGCCGCCGCCGGCGGCGAACTGGTGCTGGATATCAGGCGAGAGCCACCACTTCACGAAGCCAACCGCTTCCTTGATTTGCTCAGGCGTCGTCCAGGTGGTGAGAACGAAAGGCTGTCCGCCGATCTGTGACGTACGATTCACCTTGCCGTCGGCACCGCGCAGGCCTGGCGCCAATCCGAACACCAGCTTGTCGGCAACCTTCGACGTCTTGGGATCGAGCGAGGCTTCGGCGAGACCGATCCAGTCGATGTTCATGGCCACCTTGCCTTCACGGAACAACTGGTCCGAGACGAAGATGTCCATGGTGCCGGTCTTGACCACCGGCGGCATGAACTTCAGCAATTTGAGGAAATGCTCCATGCCCTCGATGGACTTCGGGGAGTTTACGACGCCTTCGGCATGTCCGGTCGGGGCCTTGGTTTCATCCCAGATGCCGCCGCCATGCTCCCAGACGAACGTGTGGACCGAGCTCGTCGAGAAGTCGTAGCCTTTGCCTGCCTGATAGGCGATGCCATAGAAATCGTCATCCAGCACCTGGCCGGCGAGCTTGTCGCCCTTCTTGCGCTGGAAGAATTCGCCAACATGCTCGAACGTGTTCCAGTCCATGGCGTCGATTTCTTCGCCGGTGCAGGGCAGCTTCTCATTGTACTTCGCCTTGTAGGCGGCCTGCTCGTCGTTGTTGCAGAGCACGTCCTTGCGGCCGTAGGTGACCAGCACGTCCGGGAACTGCGGGAAGCCGTAGTAGTTCGGCGTGCTGTTGGGATAGGTCGAGTAGGCGTTGAGCACGGCGGGATGCATCGACTCCATCGTCGCCTTGAGTTCCGGGTCGGCATCGATGAGATCGTTGATCTTGCGGAAGTAGCCGCCTTCGACGAAGGCGCCCAGCCACTGCGAGTCCGACACGATGAAGTTGTACTTCTTTTCGCCCGAGGTCAACGAGGCGTTGACGCGGGTGTAGAAATCCGGCCACGGAATGAAGTCCACATCGAGCTTCACAGTATTGCCAGACTTCGGCTTGTACTGCTCGTCGAAGAACTTCTTCATAATGCGGGTCGGGGGCCAATCCGGCACCGCCATCGTCAACGTCACTTCTTCGGCAGAGGCATAGGTCACGCCTCCCACCAGTAGTGTGGCAGCGAAGCTTGCGGCTGTCGCTAGCCCTTTCAGTTTGGTCATCGCCGTCATTCGCGTTTCCTCCCTTGGTTAACCGGATTGCTTCTCGCCGTTCGAGTCAGGTCATTGCCTGGCCGCTCGCGGCGCGGAAGACGTGGATTTTCCTGTTATCGATGGCGATCGATGCCGAATCGCCGGTCCTGATGGTGGCGGCGATCGCTTCCGGCAGCACCATGCGCAACATCTCGCCGCCGGCCTCGACCGAGACGATCGTTATGTCGCCGAGCGGTTCGACCAGATGCACCTTCGAGGCAACCCCGGCTTCGCCCTTGGCGGCGAGCCGAATGTCGCTCGGGCGAATGCCGATCAGCGCGGCCTCGTTGGCATCGGCAGTCTTTGGCGCCGTCGCCGGAACCAGAGTCCCGAGCGGCGTGTCGAAAGATCTGGTGTCGGCGCGCACCGAGGCCGTGAACAGATTCATGTGCGGCGAGCCGATCTTGCTGGCGACATAGGTATTGATCGGCTGCTCGTAAAGCTCGTCTGGCGTGCCGATCTGGACGATGCCCCCATCGCGCATGACGGCGATCGTCTCGCCCATCGAGAGAGCCTCGAGCTCGTCGGGCGTGGCATAGATCACGGTCATGCCGAACTGGCGGTGCAGCCGCTTCAGCTCGGCGCGCGTCTCGTGCCGAAGCTTGGCGTCGAGATTGGTGAGCGGCTCATCGAGCAGAAGAATCTTTGGCCGGCGGATCAGGGAGCGGCCGAGCGCGACGCGCTGCTGCTCTCCGCCGGACAGGGTTGCCGGCTTGGCCTTCAGGCGGTGTGTCAGCTTCAGGATCTCGGCGGTCTCTTTCACCCGCTTGTCAATCTCGGCGCGCGCGGCTTTCTCCTCGCGCAGCGGGTAGGCGAGATTGTCATAGACCGTGAGGTGGGGGTAAAGCGCGAAAGACTGGAAGACCATCGAGATGCCTCGGCCGGCGATCGGCGCATGGGCCATGTCGCGGCCGCCGATCTCAAGCGTGCCGGAGTCGGCCTGGACGAGGCCGGCGATAGTGCGCAGCGTCGTCGTCTTGCCAACGGAGCTCGGCCCGAAGAGTACGAAGAAGCGGCCTTCGTCGACGGCGAAGCTCAGGTCGTTGATGGCGCGCACGGATCCATAGGCCTTGCTGAGCCCATCGAGGCGCAGCGCAATCCCCTTGCCGTCACTGGCGCGAGGCGACGTCTGCGTCACGATGCGCCACCTCGTGCGGACGGAACACGCGCCATCCGTATGATTCTCCTCGCCCTGCCGAAATGGACTGCGGCTGTCATTCTCGATCCGCCTTTTCTTTCCTGATCTGGTATTACCAATTTTGGATAGCCGTCAAGCTCTTTCTTGGATCACCACCGGACCTTGTATAACCGGATTTTTCACGTATCCGACTGTTTTCCCTGAATTTTCCTACTCGTTGATATAGGAGAGCCTTGTTTCGGCACTGCCATCCCGGTTAACACCAATAGTGGGCATCCAAATCTGGTCGAACCAGATTGGCGCTATTTCGCCAATGCCGCTGTCGGGGCCGCATCGATTTCAGCCGTTGATTCCGCCACCGCGGCGCGCACAAGGGCGCCCGCCGCCCATTGCGCGACCGACCGCATGCCGCGGCTATCGAGCTCCCATATATCCTTCAGCACGATCAGCACTTCGACGCCGAACATCATCGACAGCGCCTGTGCCAGTCGCTTGAACTCGCGCGGCGGCAGCCGGCCCTTGAGCGGTGCGATGGCGTCCTTCAGCAGCTGGACGCGATGTCCGCGCGTGAATTGCGGTTCGCCGTCCAACGTGCCCGCCTGCCGCTGCGCCCATTGGTCGAGCGACAGTTTCAGCGCCGCCTTGAAAGTTGCCTCGAAAGCCTCGATGCGCGGCATGGCGGTGTCGAACAGTTCGGCGACGCGGCGCCCGGCATCGGTGGACGTCGATTGCCAGGTCAGGATCGGCCCAAGCCCCTCGTCGACCACCGCCTGCACCAGGGCTGCCTGGCTTGGGAAATAGCGATAGGCGGTTGCGCGCGACACTTGCGCCGCCTCCGCGACTTCGCTGACAGACGGGGTGACGCCCGCCTGCATCAGCCGCGTCGCCGTCTCCAGCATCAGCCGTTTTGTGCGGGCCCGCGGGCCGCGTTCGGCAGCCTCGTTGGCGTCGTCGTTCCCAGCGGCTTGTTGACGTGAGACTTCCATGTCAATACGATACGCGCGTCTCAAAAAATTGCAATGACCTTTGCCTACCGAAAGGCCGGCAAAGGGCGACAGGCGGCCCGGCGCCGGTCGGCCGGTGACGGGAGAAACGCGATGAAGCGCATCTACGTGGTGGGCACAGCCGACACCAAGGGCGAGGAACTTGCCTTCCTGGCCGATGCTATTGCCGCCACCGGCAGTTCGGTTGCCCGTGTCGACATCGGAACGCGCGGCGCCACCGTGCCGGTCGATATCCCGGCCAGCGAGGTCGCGGCGCATCATCCGGATGGAGCCAGTGGCGTGCTCGGCATCGATGATCGCGGCACGGCAGTGGCCGGCATGGGCGCCGCCTTCACCAGTTTCATTCAGTCGCGCGACGACATATCAGGCGTGATCGGCATTGGCGGCGGCGGCGGCACGTCGATCATCACTGCCGGCATGCGCGCGCTGCCGCTTGGGCTGCCCAAGATCATGGTCTCGACGCTCGCCTCCGGCGACACCGCGCCCTATGTCGACGTCTCCGACATCATCATGATGCCATCGGTCACCGATATGGCGGGACTGAACCGGCTGTCACGCGTCGTGCTGCACAATGCGGCGCAGGCAATCGCCGGCATGGCCGCCAGGCCGGCGCCGACTGCCACCGGCAAGCCGGCACTCGGGCTCACCATGTTCGGCGTCACCACGCCTTGCGTGACCGCCATCGCCGACCAGCTGCGCGCCAACTACGACTGCATGGTCTTCCACGCCACCGGAACCGGCGGCCGCTCGATGGAGAAGCTCGCGGACTCGGGCCTGCTCGCCGGCGTCATCGACATCACCACGACGGAAGTCTGCGACCTGTTATTCGGCGGCGTGCTGCCGGCGTCGGAGGACCGCTTCGGCGCCATCGCCCGCACCAAGCTGCCCTATGTAGGCTCGGTCGGCGCGCTGGACATGGTCAATTTCTGGGCGCCGCCGACCATTCCCGAGAAGTTTAGGGGCCGGCTGTTCTACGAGCACAATCCCAACGTCACACTGATGCGCACCACGGTGGACGAATGCCGCGGTATAGGCGAGTGGATCGGCACCAGGCTCGCTCGCTGCGAGGGCCCTGTGCATTTCCTGATCCCCGAAAAAGGCGTCTCGGCACTCGACATCGAGGGCGGCGCCTTCTTCGACCCCGAAGCCGACGCCGTGCTGTTCGATGCCGTCGAGCGCACCATCAAGCCGAACGCCGCGCGCCGGGTCACACGCCTGCCGTTGCACATCAACGATCCGGAATTTGCCAAAGCCGCAACCGCGGCCTTCCTCGACATCGCCAGATAGTGAGAGCCAACAAATGCCCGCAATACCGCGCAAGGACATATTGAAGAAGTTCAAGGCGATGATCACCGACGGCGTGCCCATCGTCGGCGGCGGCGCCGGCACCGGCCTGTCGGCGAAGGCCGAGGAAGCCGGCGGCATCGACCTCATCATCATCTACAATTCCGGCCGCTACCGCATGGCCGGGCGCGGCTCGGCTGCCGGCCTGCTCGCCTATGGCAACGCCAACGAGATCGTCAAGGAAATGGCCTACGAGGTGCTGCCGGTGGTCAAAAAGACGCCGGTGCTGGCCGGTGTCAACGGCACCGATCCCTTCGTCATCATGCCGCTGCTGCTTGCCGAGCTGAAGACGATGGGCTTTTCCGGCGTGCAGAATTTCCCGACCATCGGCCTGTTCGATGGCAGCATGCGCCAGAGTTTTGAGGAAACCGGCATGGGCTTCGGGCTGGAGGTCGACATGATCGCCGAGGCGCACAAGCTCGATCTTCTGACCACGCCCTATGTCTTCAACCCCTACGAGGCGCGCGCCATGACAAAAGCCGGCGCCGACATCGTCGTTGCCCATATGGGAGTGACGACCGGCGGCTCGATCGGAGCCACGTCGGCCAAGTCGCTCGACGACTGCGTGGTCGAGATCGACGCCATCGCCAACGCGGCGCGATCGGTGCGCAAGGATGTCATCCTGCTTTGCCATGGCGGACCGATCTCCATGCCGGACGACGCGAGATACATCCTCGACCGCTGCAAGGGCCTGCATGGCTTTTATGGCGCGAGTTCGATGGAACGGCTGCCGGCTGAAGCCGCGATCGCCAGGCAGACGGCGGATTTCAAGGCCGTCACGCTGCACGACCAGAAGAAAAAGAAGGGATGAGATCATGACCGACAAGAGCAAGGTATTCGTATACCCGAAGGACGTGAGCGCCTTCGGCTTTGACTGGGGCAAGCTGTCGCTGACAGTCGCGCCGGAAGTAAATGGCGCGACGCGCTTTTCCGGCGGCGTCGTCGACCTGCCGTCAGGCAAGGGCCACACGCGCCACAACCATCCCGGCGCGGAAGAGATCATCTTCGTCATCTCAGGCAATGGCGAGCAGATGGTGGAGGACGAGGAGGGCAATCCGGTCGTCGCCAAGGTCGGCCCCGGCTGCACCATCTATGTGCCGGAAAGCCGTTTCCATTCGACACTGAACACGGGCGATGGGCCGATGCAGCTCTTCGTCGTCTATTCGCCGGCCGGACCCGAACTGGTGCTGCGGGAGTTGCCGGATTTCAGGTTGATCCCGGCGGGGAAGTAATCGCGAAAGGCCCCCTTCATCCGGCCGCTTCGCGGCCACCTTCTCCCCGAGGGGAGAAGAGGCAGAAGCCAGCGCCGGCGCAAACTCCTCTCCCCTCGGGGAGAGGTCGGATAGCCCCGAATTGCCCTTCGCAATTCGGATGGCAATCCGGGTGAGGGGGTAGCGCCGAGCTAGGCTATCCCACCTCTATTCCACCCCCGCGCCCGATCCCCAAACATTACATATCCCGTATCCGTCACCGCCAACGTGTCCTCCAACTTGATGAACCCCCGCGTCGGGTGAAGCATGGTCGTCTCCACCGACAGCACCATGTTTGTCTCCAGCGGCTTGGCGGCATAGGTGCCTTCATAGGTCACCGGATGGTTGGTCATCAGGAACGGAGCCTCATGCGTGATCAGGCCCATGCCGTGGGCGAAGAAATCGGTATAGGGCGCGACCTTTGATTTCTTCAGAACGCCCTCGGCATGCGAAATCATGTCGCCGCCGATGGTGCCCGCCTTGACCTTCGAGAACGCCGCCTGCTGGACAATCTCGACCTCGGCCAGGAGATCTTCCAGCTCGGCATCCGGTTCGCCGAGAATGCCCATGCGGCAGAGGTCGCCGATATAGCCGTGATAATTGCCGCCGGAATCGATCGACAGCACCTCGCCCTTGTTCCACGCCTGCGGTGACGCCGCGCGGTTGTGGCTGGCACCCAGCGTCAGCAGGCAGTATTCGAAATGCGCGCCGCGATTGGTTTCCTCGCGCCTGAGCTGCTCGATCATCTCGGCCTTGGTCGTGCCTTCATGCGCCCACTGGATGGTCGCCAGCATGGAATCCGTGATCAGCTCGGAGGCAATACGCAGCTTTTCCAGCTCGGCGTCCGTCTTGATGGCGCGCATGCTCTCCAGCATGTCGGTCGCGTCGATCAGCCTGGCATCCGGTAACGCCCTGCGGATCAGCGCATAGGCGTCCGACGGCAGGAAGGCCGGCTCGATGCCGATGCGGGCGCCTGCGTTGCCGATCTTGCTGATGTGCTCGACCGCAAGATTGGCAGCATCGAGCGTGCCCCAGCAGGCGGCATGCAGCGTCGGCGTCCAGAACGGGCTGTTCTGGTGCTCGGCGCCTTCCATGCGGTTGCCGATGTAGGCGGCATGACCGGGCCCGCCCTTTTCATAGAGGACGATAGGCAGGTAACGGCTATGGCCGATCGCATCCATGGCGGCAAAGAAGATGAACTTGTAACCGCCGAGCAGATACTGCGTGTTGTGCTTGGACGTCGCGAGCAGAACATCGATACCGGCCTCTTCCATCAGCCGGTCGACCCTCGCCTGGTCGAACGGGATATTGCTGACGGCGCTCTTGCCCGGGGCAATGTTCATCTTTCTCTCCCTGATATCAGTGGGATCGCCGGCCGTACTGCGTCCAATCCCTTGGCTTCGATCAAATCTGCACCATTTCGTTAACTCTGGTCCAGCCAGAAACAGGTTAGATTGCTTCGGCAGGCTGTCACCACTCGTCATTGCTGCACACTAAGGCAATCTGGTCCTACCAGAACACCAGAATGAAAGGGCCACCTCTAAAACTGGTCCAGCGGACGAAAATTTCAAAGCCAAGCAAGGATGCGCCAATTCCGTCTCTGGCGAAACCCTTGGCAAGGGTCATAATCGCCGCGAGGATGCTGGCGGGTGCGGCCAGCTTCGAGGGGTGCGCCCATCTGGTCGCGGAGAGGACGGAGGTTGATCATGTCGGATATTTCCAGACGCACGCTGCTTGGCGGCTCAGTTTTACTGCTGGCCTCCACCGCCATGCCCACATTCAGCTGGGCGCAGACGCCGAAGAAGGGCGGCCGCCTCGTGCTTGCCGCCGATTCCGAGCCGCGCAACCTCAATCCGGCCATCGTCGCCTCCAACGGCGTCTTCTTCATCTCCAGCAAGATCGTCGAAACGCTGGCCGAAGCCTCGTTCAAAGGCAAGGACGGACTGGAACCCCGCCTTGCGCTCTCCTGGGAAGGTGCTGCCGATGGGCTGTCGGTGACCTTCAAACTGCGCGACGGCGTCAAATGGCATGACGGCGAGCCGTTCACCTCGGCCGACGTCGCCTTCTCCGCGCTGCAGATCTGGAAGCCGCTGCAGAATCTCGGCCGCACCGTGTTCAAGGATCTGGCCAGCGTCGACACCCCTGACGATCTGACCGCCGTCTTCAAATTCGCCAAGCCAACGCCGTTCCAGCTGATCCGCAATGCGCTGCCGGCGCTGTCAAGCGTGGTGCCGAAGCACATCTACGAGGTCGGCAAGATCGAGGACAACCCGGCCAACAATGCACCCATCGGCACCGGGCCGTTCAAGTTCGGCGAATACAAGGCCGGCCAGTATTACAAGCTGACCAGGAATGCGGATTACTGGGCCAAGGACGAGCCGTATCTCGACGAGATCATCTATCAGGTGCTGCCGGACCGCACGTCCGCCGCGGCCGCACTCGAGGCCGAAGAGATCCAGCTCGCCGCCTTCTCCGCCGTGCCACTGGCCGACCTCGACCGCATCTCCAAGGTGCCGGGCCTGAAGGTCATCTCCAAGGGCTATGAGGGGCTGACCTATCAACTCGTCGTCGAGATCAACCATCGCCGCAAGGAACTGGCCGACGTGAAGGTGCGCCAGGCGATCGCGCATGCCATCGACAAGGACTTCGTCGTCAAGACGGTGTTCCTCGGCTATGCCGCCACCGCCACCGGCCCGGTGCCGAAGAACGATCCGCAATTCTACACTGCCGACGTGCCGATCTATCCATTCGACGTCGCCAAGGCCAACGCCTTGCTCGACGACGCGGGGTACAAGCGCGCCGATGACGGCAAGCGTTTTGCGCTGAAACTCCTGCCGGCACCCTATTTCAACGAGACGAAGCAGTTCGGCCACTATCTGCGCCAGGCGCTGGCGGCAATCGGCATCGACGCCGTGATCGTCAACAACGACTCGGCCGCGCACATCAAGGCCGTCTACACCGACCACGCCTTCGACCTCGCCGTCGGCCCGCCGGTGTTCCGCGGCGACCCGGCGATCTCGACCACCATCCTGGTGCAGAGCGGCATTCCCGACGGCGTGCCGTTCTCCAACCAGGGCGGCTACAAGAACGCCGCGCTCGACGCGCTGATCGCCAAGGCTTCGGAGACGCTGGATACGTCAGCGCGCACCGACCTCTACAAGGAATTCCAGAAACAGGTCGCGGCGGACCTGCCGCTGATCAACGTCGCCGAATGGAGCTTCATCAGCGTCGCGCGCGATACCGTGGGCAACATCGCCAACAACCCGCGATGGGCGGTGTCGAACTGGGCGGACACCTATCTGGAATCGTGACACATTTGCGCGGATGAAAGTTCGCAAAGAAATTGGTGTGAAGGCATGGCGTAGGGCCGCGTTTCGTCACACCCCCCTCTGTCCTGCCGGACATCTCCCCCGCAAGGGGGGAGATCAGCAGCTTCGCTGTCGCGTACATTCGGCATCGAAGATTGGCGAAGGCAGAGGCGACATCCAATCTCCCCCCTTGCGGGGGAGATGTCCGGCAGGACAGAGGGGGGTGCCTAGACACCGCACCTCTCCCGACTGGCGCAGCGCTATGCCTTTCCCATGACCCGCGCCCTCACCCTCATCCGCCGTCGCCTCGTCGGCAGCATCTTCGTGCTGCTGATCGTCATCATCGGCACATTCCTCCTCCTGGAAGCTGCGCCCGGTGACGCGGTCGACGCCTACATCGTCTCGACCGGCGGCGACGCCGGCATGATCGAATTGCTGCGTCATCGCTGGGGCCTCGACCAGTCCGAGCTGACACGGCTCGCGAACTATCTCTGGGCGCTGCTGCATTTCGACCTCGGCCAGTCCGTTACCTTCTCGCGGCCAATTCGCGATGTTATCCTGGAACGCCTGCCGACGACACTGCTCCTGATGGTGACCGCCACCGCGCTCTCCTTCGGTTTGGGCTCGGCGCTCGGCATCTACGCCGGCGCCAGACCCGGCAGCTTTCGCGACCGCTTCCTGTCGATCGGCTCGCTGGCGCTTTATGCCGTGCCGGGTTTCTGGCTTGGCCTGGTGCTGATCGTCGTCTTTGCCGTCGACCTGCGCTGGCTGCCGATCGGCGGCATCGAGACGCTCGCCTCGGACAAGACCGGGCTTGCCCGCGCCACCGATATCGCCGTCCACCTCGTCCTGCCGGTTTCCGCGCTCGGCTTCATCTATCTCGCGCTCTATCTGCGCATGATGCGCGCCGGCATGGGCGAGGCGTGGCGGCAGGATTTTGTGCTCGCCGCCCGCGCCAGGGGGCTGTCACGCCGCCGCATCGTGCTCGCCCATGTCGCCCGCAACGCGCTCTTGCCGCTGGTCACCATGCTCGGCCTGCAATCGGCGCAGATGCTGGGCGGCAGCGTCGTCATCGAAAGCGTCTTTGCCGTGCCCGGGCTCGGCCGGCTGGCGCAGGAAGCGGTCGCTTCGCGCGACACGCCGCTGCTGCTCGGCATCATCCTCACCAGCGCCGTCCTCGTCATTGCCGTCAACCTTGCCGTCGACATCGCCTACGCCTTCCTCGACCCGCGCGTCGGCGCCGGCGAGGCCAGCGCGTGAGCGCGCTGCCGCGGTTCCTGCGCCGGCCGGAAGCGGTCGCCGGCGCGATCATCCTGGCGCTTCTGTTCGCCATGGCGCTGTTTGCGTCGCTGCTCTTCCCCGGCGACCCGCAGGCCATTGCCGGACCAGCACTGCTGCCGCCCTTCCAGGACTGGTCGCTGCCGCTCGGCACCGACCGGCTCGGCCGTGACGTGCTGGCCGAACTGTTCCACGGCGCCCGCACCTCGCTGGCGGTCGGCCTGGCGGCGGCAGCGGCGGCACTCTTCATCGGCGCGGTCGTCGGCACGCTGGCCGGTTTTGCCGGCGGCCTTGTGGACGAGGGGCTGATGCGCATCACCGATGCCTTCCAGACCGTGCCGAGTTTTCTCCTGGCGCTGGCCTTCGTCAGCGTCGTCGGGCCGTCGCTCGGCGTCGTCGTCACGGCAATAGCGCTTGGCGCCTGGACCGGACCGGCGCGTGTAGCGCGCGCCGAAGTGCTGTCGATCCGCGAGCGCGATTACGTCGCCGGCGCTCGCGTCATCGGCATGCATCCGCTTGAGATCGCTTTTCGCGAGGTGTTGCCCAACGCGTTGCCGCCGGTGCTGGCCTTGTCCTCGGTGATCGTGGCCGCCGCGATCCTCACCGAGGCGGCGCTGTCCTTCCTTGGTCTCGGCGACCCCAATCGCGTTACCTGGGGCGGCATGATTGCCGAGGGCCGCACTGTGCTGCGAACCGCGCCCTTTCTGTCGATCGCTCCGGGCATTGCCCTGGTGCTGACCGTGCTCGGCGTCTATCTCGCCGGCGAAGGCGTGGTCGAAACGACGGCGGTGCGGAGGAGCCTGTCATGACCGCACTGGCTGAGGTACGCGACCTGTCGGTGCGCTATCGGCGGGACGGGGGCGAAGTGACGGCACTGAAGGGGGTCAGCCTGGATGTTATTGCCGGCGAGCGGCTGGCGATTATCGGCGAAAGCGGGTCGGGGAAGAGCACGCTGGCGCTGGCGGTGGCTGGACTGCTGCCGGCGAGCGCCAAGATTGAAGGGCATTTCAAGTGGCAATTTCAGGCGCCGCGATCCTTCCCACCCCCTTCTGTCCTGCCGGACATCTCCCCCGCAAGGGGGGAGATCAGCAGCTTTGCCGACGGCTTCCCTTCTGCAACGTTCGTGGTTGGCGAAGGCGGAGATGAGAGAGCAATCTCCCCCCTTGCGGGGGAGATGTCCGGCAGGACAGAGGGGGGTGTGACGGAACGCCGACCTCTCAAATTAACCGAACCCAGTACGCTCCCCCTTCCCGGTCGCGACATTGGTTTCGTCTTCCAGGACCCCTCCGCCAGCCTCGACCCCGTCATGACCGTCGGCAAACAGATCGCCGAAGTCGCCCGCACCCACCTCGGCCTCGACTGGCCACAAGCTTACGCCAAAGCCAAAACCCTGCTCCAACGTGTCCGGCTGCCCGACCCACAAACCGCCATGCGTGCTTTCCCGCACCAGCTCTCCGGCGGCCAGAAGCAGCGCGTTGCTGTTGCCGCGGCCATTGCAGCCGGTCCGAAACTGCTGATCGCCGATGAGGCGACCAGCGCGCTGGACACCATTGTGCAAGCCGAAATCGTCAGCCTCATTCGGCAACTGGTGGCGGAGGACGGCATGACGCTGCTGTTCATCAGCCACGACATCGCGCTGGCCGCCGAACTCGCAGAGCGTATCGCTGTATTCCGGAACGCCGAACTGATCGAACTCGGCCCGACGGAGCAAATCATAAACGCCCCGCGCCATGCCTATACACGAACGCTGCTCGACGCCCATCTCGGCCTCGACGCCGATCCGCTGCTACGACGGGCGCCGGCATGAACTTGCTCACCGTCTCCGGTCTTACCAAGCGATACCGTCGTGGCGGCAAGGCCATCGCGGCCGTCGACGGTGTCTCCTTCGCCATCGAACCCGGCGAGACGCTGGCGCTGGCCGGGCCCTCCGGCGGCGGCAAGTCGACGATCGCGCGGCTGGTGCTTAGGTTGATCGAGCCGGACGCCGGCACCGTCCAGTTCGAAGGCGATGACTTTCTGCTCTTGAAGGGTGCGGCCCTGCGCACCAAGCGCGCGCGCCTGCAAATGGTGTTCCAGGATCCGCTCGCCGCGTTCAACCCGCGCGCCACGGTGGCTCGCGTGCTTGACGATCCCTTGCGCATCCATGCCATCGCTTCCCGCGCCGAGAGGCCGGCCCGCATTGCTGCCTTGCTGGATCGCGTCGGGCTGGCAGCCGATCTCGCCCCGCGCGCCATTCACGAAATCTCCGGCGGCCAGCGCCAGCGCGTCGCCATCGCCCGCGCCATTGCGACAAACCCGTCGCTGATCGTGCTCGACGAGGCAGTGTCGGCGCTCGATGTTTCGGTGCGCGGACAGATCCTCGAACTGCTGCTCGACCTGCAAGCCAGGGAACGGATCGCCTATCTCTTCATTTCGCACGATCTCGGCGTGGTCCGTGCGATCGCTCACCGCGTCGTCCTTCTCGACGCCGGGCGGATCGCCGAGAGCGGCGACGCCCGCACCATCATCGACGGGCCGCAATCGGCGGTCGGCAAGGCGCTGGTGGCGGCCGCGCCAAGATTGAACAGGATCCGGCCATGATCCCGCAAAGTGCAAACCCGTTTGCGGACAAGATCATGGTCAAAGGCAAGGACACATCATGACCGATCCCGAAGCACCCAGAGCCGAAAAACTCTCGCGCGAACTCGATTTCGCCTTCCGCAACCGCGCCGATCTCTACCGCCTGTTTCTCGACGAGCTGACCGGCGAACTCGGCGCGGAAAAGGCCGAGGCGATCATGATTCGCACCATCGAGCAGCGCGGCAAGGAGGTGGCGGCCGCCGCCTTCGCCCGTTTCGGACCTAACGACGCGCCGGCCATCGGCGAGGCATTTTTGGCCGTCAGCCCGGATGGCGGCCTGATGTATCCGACCGATGTCGAGCGCGGGCCGGACCACATCGCATTCAAGGTGAAGCGTTGTCCGCTGAAGGACGCCTGGGTCGAGGCCGGTGTCGGTGATGAAAAACTCGCCACGCTCTGCCGCATCGCCGGCGCTTTCGACCGTGGTCTGTTCGAGGCAACGGGCGTGCGCTTCGACAATGTCACCTGGACGCCGGGCCACGGCCCCGGCTGCTGCCACATCGCGCTGACCAACCGGGATGCCGCCGGATAGCCAATGCTGATCAGTCGGCGGCAAACACATGCAGCTCCGTGCCCGCCTGTTCGGCAGCAGTGCGCAGGTCGGCCTTCGGTTCGCTGTCGGTGACGATATCGGCAATGTCGTCGAGCCCGCAGATGCGTTCCAGACTGCTGCGGCCAAACTTGTCGTGGGTCACCACCAGCACCGTCGACAGTGAACGCGATATCATTGCGCGTTTAACGGCCGCGGCGCCCGAGATCATGTCGCTCGGGCCATCGGCGCTTATCCCCGATGCCCCGATAATGGCGACGTCGGCATTGTAGCGGCGCAGGAACTCGACGGTGTCTTCGCCCAACACGCTGCCTTCCCGGCTATCATAGGTCCCGGGGCAGAGCAGCACCCGAAAGGTCGGATTGGCGCCCGCCACCGAGGCCACGCCGGTGGAATTGGTGATGATGGTCAGGTCGCGCTTCAGCTGCGAAAGGTTGCGCGCCACCTCATAGGTGGTCGAACCGCCATCGATCATCACGATCTGGCCCTTCTCGACAAGGCTTGCCGCGCCGCGGCCGATGCGGGCGCGCTCCTCGATCAGGGTCAGGCCACGCTCCGAAATCACCGGTTCTGATGTCACCAGCGAGATCGTCGCACCGCCATAGGTGCGGTTGATCAGCCCGGCATCGCCGAGTTCGATGAGATCGCGGCGGATGGTCTCGCCGGCGACGCCGATGCGCCGTGCGAGCTTGGAGATGCGTATCGACGCCGACCGGCGCACTTCCGAAAGGATAAGCGCGTGCCGCTCCTTCTTCGTCAGTCGGCCTTGGTCCATGACTATTCCATTCCCTTTGCAGCAATCAGCGCGTCGCCAAGCTCGGCAAATCCCTCCGCGCCGCGACCGCTTGTGACGAAGGCGGGAGACGCCGGAAGCTCGCCGGCGAAGTCCAGCACATTAGCGACGCCGACGCTGTTGGGGAAGAAGCCGAACATTGGTGCATCGTTTGGACTATCGCCGACGAAGACAATGCTGTCCTTGTCGTGGTCGATATCTATACCGAAACAGTCCCGCAAGAATAGCCGGCTTGTCGACAGTTTGTCGTATTTGCCGAACCAGCCATTGACGTGGATGGACGAGATTTTCGCCGTCGCGCCGTAGCGCTGGAAGATGCCGACGATCTTCAGAACCTCGGTTTTGGGCAGCGGCGCCACGTCCTCGCAAAAATCGATCGCCAGATCGGCCTCGCGATAGGCCTGGTCGGCCGCGACCGCCGCACCCGGAACTTCGCGCAGAACGGTTTGCTCGATCTCCTTGAGGCGCGCGGCATCGGCCTGCCGTTCGGCAGCGCTCTTGGCGTAGTGGCGAACAATCCGCTTTTTGGCGTCGTCATAGCGGAAATAGAAGGCGCCGTTCTCGCCGATCACGCCATCGACCGGCCATTGCCGCGCGATCAGGTCGCACCAGCCGGCAGGGCGGCCGGTCACCGGCGCGACAAGAAAGCCGGCCTGCTTCAGCCGCTCGAGCGCCGCATAGGCTTTTGCCGGCAGCCGTCCCTTGTCGGTCAAGGTGTCGTCGATATCGGTCAGAACGACGGCGATGTTGCGCCGGTCCAGCGCGGTGAAGTCGGCAAGCGGACGCAGCACCCGCTCAGGCTCCCGCCGCAACCGTTTCGAGCGAGGCAGCCGCGACGTCGAGCATGGTGAACCTGTCGCGGATCAGCCGGGCATTGGCGACCGCCTCGTCGTAGAAGCCAGCCGGTATGGCAACCTCCTGCGGCGTGGTCGGCGCGCCGGCGGCGCGCAGTGCTGCCGCGATCTCGCGCGCCGGGCGTGCCACCCGCACCAGCCTTTCACGATGCGAGCGCCATTGCTTGGCCAGCATGGTGTTGATGGCGTTTGCCCGTTCGCGGTCCAGCAGCTTGGGCTTGAATGCCGCCCAGCAGGAACGTCCGAGCGTTTCGCCGAAGATCTCGATGAAGCGTTCTGGCGTATCCGCGGACGGCGCGAGCTGCAGCTCCGGCAGTGCCAGCACGCGCTCCTGCAGCCGCGCCATCGTCAACGTCGTCACCGCTATGTGTTCGCCGTGATGCGCCTCAGGCAATCCCTGGCCCCGCATGTCGATATAGTGGGCGATCAGATGTTCGCCCTGGCTGGCCGGATAAGAGCCGCCGCACAGCGTCATGCCGAGACCGGACATGACCAGCGTGCGCACCAGCACTTCCATCGCCTCAAGGTCGCCGGTCCCGAGTTCGCCGGCATTGGCGATGAGCGCCTTCTCGTCCTCGGCCAGAAGCATGAACGGCGCCTGCCTGTAGGGCGTGCCGAGCAACAGATGCGCCATCAGCCAATCGGTCTGCGCGGTCGGCCGCGCCATCGAATCGCCGAAGCCGGCAGCGATCAGCCGGTGCGGCGCCCGCGCCATGACATCGAGATCGAGGAAGACGCCGACCGGCAGGCTGGCCGTCAGCGATTTCTTGAGGCCGTCCTCGGTGATTGCCGCCGACACCGAGGTGTAGCCGTTCATCGATGGCGCGGTGCCGAACACCGCATAAGGTTTTTGGGTGAGATGGGCAGCATATTTGGTGATGTCGTTGATCGAGCCAGATCCGACCGCGACTAGGCCGCTGGCGTCTTTCGTGCGTGCGATCACCGATCGCACCGCGTCCATGTCCGGATGCGGATGGCGCGGCAGGATGATCTTGTCGACATCGCTGCTGCCACGCAGTGCGATCGACACCCTCTCACCCAGCGCCAGCCCTGTGTCGGGATCCATGACCACGGCGAGCTTGCGGCCGAGCGGCAGCGGCTTGACCAGCGCATCGGCCTCGTCGCCGAGACCGCGCCCTATGACGATGGTCTTCAGCGGCACCGACAGCATTCCCTGGCTGTCCGGGTCAGGCAGCGTGCCGGCAATAAGGCGATCGAGCATTTGTCTGGACATAGGATGCAGTCCGGTCAGTCAGCATGAAGCGGGGTCAGGGCATCGAACAAGGTGCGATACCGGCGGTAACTTCTGTCGTAGGCGGCCTTGGCGGAAGGATCAGGGTCGATCGTCTCGACGTGGCCGGCCAGCCTTTCAGCCGCCTGCTGCACTGAGGAGGTAAGGCCGACGGCCGCGGCGGCAAGGATTGCCGCACCGATCGGCGAGGCATCGGCCGCATCCGCGATCTCGACCGGCCTGCCGCTGACATCGGCCCGGATTTGCCCCCACACCCGGCTGCGCGCGCCACCGCCTGAGAGCCGGATGCGCCCGGTTGTTATGCCGAGCTCGTCCAGCCGGTCGACAACGTCGCGCATGGCGAAGGCGCAGCCTTCCAGCACTGCGCGAGCGCAGGCCGCTTTGCCGTGGAAGGATGTCAGGCCGTAGAAAGCGGCACGCGCTTCGGCGATCCAGCGCGGCGCCATGGCACCGGACAAGGCCGGCAGGAACAGCAAATCGTCGCTGCCGGCAACCACCGTCGCCGCCAGTTCCGACATCGCCGCCGGCGAATCGACGCCGAAGGTTGTTAGAAACCACGTCACCGCGCCGCCCGAGAGCCATCCGGGATTGGAGATGAAATAGCCGTCGCCGAGAAAGCCATGGGTCTCCACCAGGCCGCCGGGGTCGAGGCGAAGCGTGCCGGACACCGCGCCGACCACTTCGGCCGTGCCGAGATTGCAGGCGACGACACCGGGCACGACGACCCCGGCGCCTATGGCGGCCGAAAAATCATCGCCGGTGCCGACCGCCAGCGGCGTGCTCACAGGCAGACCGGTGAGCTCGGCGCCGGCGTGCGTCAAGGCGCCGGCGATCTCAGATGCATCGTCGATGCCGGGCAATTTATCTGCATCGATGTCGAAGGCGGCCAGCAGATCGCCGGCATAGTTGTGCTCCTTCAGTCCATAGAGCATGGTTGTCGAGGCCAGCGCGTGATCGATGACGGCACGACCGCACAGCGCCGCGACCACGAACGATACCGGTTGATGCCAGAGCGCCACCCGGCGCGCTTCGGGCAGGTTGCGCGCTGCCCAGCGGATTTTCGCCGCCATATGCGTGGCATCGAGGACAAGACCGGTGCGCTCGCGGATGAAGTCCGGATCGATGCCGGCGATCTCTCCTGCCGCCCGCCGGTCCATCCAGATGATGCACGGAGCCAGCGCCTCACCATTGCCATCGACCGCGACGCAGCCGTCGAGCTGGCCGGCAATGGCAATACCCTTGATGTCGGACGGCGCAAGCCCAGCCTTGTCGAGCGCGCCGGCAATGGCCGGCTTGAGCGCCGCCAGCCACAGCGCCGGGTTCTGTTCGGCCCAGCCGGGCGCCGGGAAGGCCGGCTGGTACAACACAGCGGCCTCGCCACGCAGCCGCAATTCGTCATCGACAACGATCGCCTTTAGGCTTTGTGTGCCGAGATCGATGCCGATGACTGGCATTAGACACGCTCGCAATCCGCGAGGACATCCCGCAGTTGCGAGAGGATAGAACCTTTCGTCGGCGAATAGGAGCCATCGAAAACCGCTGTGCCAATGGTAAAAGCGTTGGCGCCGGCCAGCTTGATTGCCTTGATCCGATCGGCTGATGCCACAGCGCCGGCGACGATCAGATGCCGCGACGGACCAAGCCCGCGCCGGGCTGCGCGCACCAGTTCGGCCGGGTCGGCCTCGGTGGCGCGATAGGCGAGGATGTCGCATCCCGCACAACCCTTCTCGGCGAAGGCCCGGCAGTCGGCCTCGACATCCTCGGCCGAACCGCCGAGCTTGGTCGGATGGCCGACCGGCCGCCCGGGAAAAGGGTAGTATTCGGTGCCGCTCCCCTCCAGCAACGCCATGATCTCGTCGACCTGGGTACCACCGAGCAGGCGCTGGATGCCGAGATCCCTGGCGATGCGCGCGGAATTAAGGCAGGCCTCAGCCGTCGTCGAGACAACTTCCATGTAAGTGGTGGCGCCTGTCCGGCCAATGGCGACAGCGAGCTTGCGCAGCACATCCGGCGCGACGCCAATATCCTTGAAGCCGACATGCTTCAGGCCGACCGGCTCAATCAAATCGACCAGGTCGAGACAGTCCTCGACCGTGCGATCGTTGCGCGTCAGCATGAAGATGAAGTCCATCCGAAAGGTCCCTCGCCTGGTCGGGAAAGCCGGTTTGCTGCCGGTCTGTTAACACCTCCCAACCATTTGTTGCAAGGTGCCACATTTTGATTTGCAGTACCACACATTTTATGACAAAACGGGCGCCGGCCCGCCAGGCACGACTTCTAGGGAGAGGGAAGAATGCTCAAGCCGCTGAGACGTACCGCGTCCAGACTGCTCGTCGCAGTCGTATTTGTGTGGCCCCTGACGTGGCAAGTGACACAAGCGGACGCGTGGGATCTGAAAGAGGCGTCGAAACCCTATAGCGGCCAGACCATCCGCATGGTCGGCGAGGCGCTGCCGCCGCTCGAAGCGCTGAAGAAGATGGCGCCGGAGTTTGAAAAACAGACCGGCATCCATGTCGAAGTCGAGATGTACGAGCACTCGGAAGCCGTCAACAAGGTGCAGCTCGATCTCAACTCGCACCGCGGCCGCTACGACGTCATCATCCAGCCGCATCGCGAACTCGGCAAGTTCGCCACCAACAACCATCTGGTCGAAATCGCCAAGATGATGGCCGACCCGGCTTTGCGCGATCCGAGCTTCGAGCCGGAGAAGCAGCTCTACCAGACCGCCTGGCACGAAATCTCCTGGTATGACGGCAAGGAGTACGGCTTCCCCTTCACAGTGCTCAACATGTTCATGTGGTATCGCTCGGACCTGCTCGCCGATCCCAAGGAGCAGGCAGGCTTCAAGGGCAAGTATGGCTACGGCCTCGCTCCCGCCAAGGACTGGAAGCAATACCGCGATATCGCCGAATGGTTCTATCGCCCCGACCAGGGTTTTTACGGCACCGCCCTGCAGGGCAAGCGCCATGAGGCACTGTGGTATGAGTGGCTCAATTTCCTTTATTCCTTCGGCGGCGACGTGCTCGACGTGAAGAGCGGCTCGGCCTGCGGCCCGGTCATCGTCAACAGCCCCAAGGCCGTCGCCTCGCTCGAATATTACAAGAGCCTGCTGCAATTCTCGCCGCCGGACAGCCTCAACTATTTCTGGGATGATGTCATGGCGCTGATGCAGCAAGCCAAGGTCGCCGAGCTGATCATGTGGAACGACGCAACCTATGCCGTGTCGGTCGACACCACGGCCTCCACCGTGGTCGGCAAGGTTGGCTTCGATCTCGTGCCGCAAGGCGACGGCGGGAAGATCGGCCAGGTCGAGGGCTGGACCTATCTCATCCCGGTCTATTCGAAGAACCAGCAGGCCGCCTTCCTCTTCGTCCAGTGGATGATGGGCTATGACCGCCAGCTCGAACAGCATCTCAATGGCGGCGCTTCAGGTCGGCCAGATGTCTATGCCTCCGCCGAGGTGCAGAAGCTGCCCTATGCCAAGGCTTCGATGGAGGCCAACGAGCATGCGGTGCCGAAGGCGACGCTGCCGCAATCGGCCGAGATGACCGACATACTAGTGCGCGAACTGTCATCCTACCTCGCCGGCGAAAAGGAGGCGCAGGCCGCCCTCGACACCGCCGCCACCGACATCTCGACACTGCTCGGTTCTTGCGCACCCATGACCTATCCGGCACGATAGGCCTTGAGATGTCGCGCAGAGGCTACCCGCACAAGCGGGTAGCCGTTCTTGTCCGCAGGAAACGCCCGTGACGAACCGCACTCCATCGCCGCGCGGAATGCCGCTTCTCGACCGTGGGGTGGGGCCGCTCTTGATGCTGCCGGCGACGCTGCTCGTCGTCGTCTTCCTGGTCGGCCCGTTCTACTACATGGTCTACACCGCGCTGACCGACCTCAGCTTCGCCGACGCCAGCCATGCCGGCGCCTTCGTCGGTTTCGACAATTTCCGCAAGCTGATGCGCAACGACCCATTCTTCTGGGCATCGTTCCTGCTGACGCTGAAATTCGTCATCATCGCCGTCGGCCTGGAATTCCTGCTCGGCTTTGCGCTGGCCTTCCTGATCTTCCGCTTCGTCGCCAGCCAGCGGCTTCTCACCACACTGCTGCTCATCCCGATGATGATCGCGCCGGTCGCCGTCGGGCTGATCTGGCGGCTGCTGTTGCAGGGCGATTTCGGCATGCTCACCTTCTACATGCGCAAGGTCGGCCTGCTGGCGCAGAATTCGGCGGTGCTTTCGGCACCCGACCTGGTGTTTCCGACCATCGTCGCCATCGATGTCTGGCAGTGGACGCCTTTCGTCACCCTGATCATGCTCGCCGGGATGATGAGCCTGCCGCGCGCGCCGTTCGAGGCGGCGATGATGGATGGCGCCAAACCGTTCCAGATTTTCCGAAACGTCATGCTGCCGCTGCTGCGGCCGGTCATCGCGCTCGTGCTGCTGCTGCGCGGCATCGACGCCTTCAAGGAGTTCGACAAGGTTTTCCTGATGACCGGCGGCGGACCGGGAACGCTGACCGAGCTGGTCTCGATCTACGCCTACCGCGTCAATTTCCGTAACTGGGACCTCGGCTACGGCGCCGCGGTCGCCTTCATGATCTATCTCGTCGTGCTGATCCTGTGCTCGGTCTTCTACAAGGCCGTCTACTGGTCGAGCCGCAAGCAGGTGGGGGCGTTTTGAGGGCGCTGCGATGATCGATCAGTCCACCAACCGCGCCTGGAAAAGCTTTGCCTGGGCGGTGTTGCTCGTCGCCGTCGTGGTGGCGCTGACGCCTTATGTCTGGATGGTGCTGGCGTCGTTCAAGAACCGCGTCGATCTTCTGTCTTCTGTGCCGAAATGGATTTTTTCGCCGACGCTTGCCAACTATCCCGCCGTCTTCATCGACAAGGGATACTGGCCGCTGGCGATCAATTCGGTGCTGATCTCGGTGTCGTCGACCATACTCTGCATCGTCATCGGCGCGCCAGCGGCCTATGGCTTTGCCCGCTCGGATTTTCCCGGCAAGGAAGACCTGTTCTTCTTCTTCCTGACCACGCGCATGGCGCCGCCGATCTCAATCGCCGTGCCGCTGTTCCTGTTCTTCACCTCGCTGGGCCTGATCGACACCATCTACGCCGTTGTGATCGCCCACACCTCCTTCAACCTGTCGCTCGTCGTCTGGATGATGCGCGGCTTCTTCGCCGAAATCCCCAGGGAGATCGACGAGGCCGCGATGATGGACGGCCGCTCGCGGCTCGGCGCATTCTTCTTCGTCGTCGCGCCGCTGGCCGCACCCGGCATCGGCGCCACAGCGGTGCTCTGCTTCATCCTGTCGTGGAACGAGTTCCTCTATGCCTTCATCCTCGTCGCTTTCGACGGGCGGCCGCTGACCGTCGGCATACCGGGGCTGGTGACGCCGCATGGCACGCTCTGGGGACAGGTCGCGGCAGTCGCGATCGTGGCAACGCTGCCGATCGTGCTTTTCACGTTCCTTGTCCAGAAACAGCTCGTCCGCGGCCTCACCTTCGGCGCGGTCAAGGGTTGAAGGGATCTTTTATGGCAATTGTTTTCGACGGCGTCACCAAGGCCTTCCCGGACGGGACGGTGGCGCTGCAGGCGCTCGATCTTGCTTTCGAGCCCGGCGAATTCCTGGTTCTGCTCGGCCCGTCCGGTTCCGGCAAGACGACAGCCTGCCGGCTGCTCGCCGGGCTGGAGCGGCCGACCGCCGGGCGCATCATGGTCGAGGGCCTCGATGTCACCGACCTGCCGCCGCGCCTGCGCGGCATGGGCATGGTGTTCCAGAACTATGCGCTCTACAGCCATAAGAGCGTCTACGAGAACATCGCCTATCCCTTGCGCATCCGAAAGATGCCGGCCGCCGAGCTTGACCGCTGCGTCCGCGCCATGGCCGAGCTGCTCGAAATCACCCGTTACCTCGACCGCCGCCCTTCGCAATTGTCGGGCGGCCAGGCGCAGCGCGTGGCTGTGGCCCGCGCACTCGTCTGGCAGCCGAGCCTCTGTCTGATGGACGAGCCGCTGTCCAATCTCGACGCCTTGTTGCGGCTCCACATGCGCACCGAGCTGAAGCGTCTGCATCGCGAGCTGAAAAAGACCTTCGTCTTCGTCACCCACGACCAGGAAGAGGCGATGACGCTGGCGACCAGGGTCGCGGTGTTGCGCGAAGGCGCACTGATCCAGTACGACGACCCGCGCGAGATCTATCGGCGGCCTGCCAATCGCTTCATCGCCGAATTCATCGGCCGTCCAGCGATGAACACGTTCGATGGCGATGTCCGCGCCGGCGTCTTCCACGCCAGCGGTTTCACTTGCCCGCTTCCGGGAAAGCCTGATGGTCCCATCGTGCTCGGCATTCGCCCGGAGCAGATCCAGCTTGTCGACGCGACTGCCGGCGACGCCATCCTGTTTGCCGTCGACGTCGTCGAACCGGTCGAGCCGGACGTGCTGATCTTCGCCAATAGCGAGGCCAACGCGCTGATCGTCAGGACTGTGAATGACGATCGCGCTTTCGATCCCGGCCAGCCGCTTTATCTACGCTTTCCGCCGGCAGCGCTGCACACATTCGATGCTGTGTCGGGAGCGCGGCTGCCGTGAGCACGCTGCTCGCTTTGGTGCCGCTGGCCGCCGCAGCCTTGGTCTGGTGGCTGTTCTACAGCTTCAACCGGTCGCGGCGCTGGTTCTCGACAGGCGAACTCATCTTCTGGGACGCCATTGCACTGGTAACCCTGCAGCTTGTCTGGCTGATCTGGTTCTGAATGCGCATTCCAGCAACGCAGATCAGTAGCCCAGCGCACAACCGTCCTTGCGAGGATCGGAGGCACCGGTGAGCGTGCCCTTTTCCCAATCGATCAGCACCAGCTGGCCGCCGCCATGCGGCTCCTCGGCGATCGAAACCTGATGACCGCGCTGACGCAGGCCGGCGATCGCCTCAGCCGGAATCCCGCGCTCGGCCAGCACGGCATTGTCCTTGTAGAACACCCGTGGCGCATCCAGTGCCTGCTGCGGGTCCATCCCGAAATCGATCATGTTGGTCAACAGATGGACATGGCCGAACGGCTGGTAGCCGCCGCCCATCACCCCGAACGGCATCACCACCTTACCCCCTCGCGTCGCCATGCCAGGCATG
The DNA here is from genome assembly GCF_040324035.1 of Mesorhizobium sp. M0016. Classification (NCBI taxonomy): domain Bacteria; kingdom Pseudomonadati; phylum Pseudomonadota; class Alphaproteobacteria; order Hyphomicrobiales; family Phyllobacteriaceae; genus Mesorhizobium; species Mesorhizobium sp. M0016. The sequence goes on from NZ_JAMYVM010000004.1 coordinate 217,397, forward strand.
ATGGTGTGCATCGGTCGCTTTCGCGGCGCGATACGATTTGGATGGCCTTCCGTGAGGCGAAAACTGCTGCCGCGATTCTGCAGCACGACGCCTGTCTTGGGACCGACGACGCCGCTGCCGAAGGAACCGAAGGTCGAGTTGATGAAGCTGACTGCATTGCGGTCGCGGTCGACCACGGAGATATAGACGGTGTCGCTGCGCGGCAGCTCAAGCCGCGGCAGATGCGTCATGGCGAGGGCCGGATCGATGGCGGCGCGCAGCCGCTCCGCACAAGCTGCCGACAGCAGTTGTTCGACGGGGACCTGGACGAAATCCTGGTCGCCGATGAAAGTATCGCGGTCCTGGTAGGCAAGCCGGCCGGCTTCGATCTCGAGATGCAGCCGCTGGGCACTGTTCGGCTCCAACGAACCAAGGCTGAAGCCCGAAAGCACATTCAGCATGATCAGCGCCGTCATGCCCTGATTGTTCGGTGGCATCTGATGGATATCGTAGCCGCGATAGGACGTATTCACCGACGTGACGTAGTCGCCTTGGGTCTCGGCGAAATCCTCCAATGCATGCAGCCCGCCCAGCGCGCGAAGACGTTCCACCAGATCGTCCGCGACTTCACCTTCATAAAACCCTGCACGGCCTCGGTTGGCGATGATGCGCAAGGTGTCCGCCAAGTGCGGCTGCCGATGCACATCGCCGGCTTGCGGCGCCCTTCCCTCGGGCAGGAATATGCGCGCGGCATGTTCATCGGCTGAGAGCAGAGCGACCTCGTCGGCCCAGTCGAAGGCGACGCGATCATGAACGACATAGCCTTGTTCGGCATAGCGAATGGCTGGCGCCAGCGCGGCGTCGATGCCCTTTTTTCCGTGGTCCTCGAGTAGCCGGCACCATGCATCGATGGCGCCTGGTATGGTGACGGCATGCGGTCCGGCCGCAGGCAGTTCGCAATGCCCCCGCTCCAGATACCATTCGGCGGTTGCCGCAGCGGGCGAACGCCCCGAGCCGTTGAAAGCGAGAACATCGCCCTCGCCTTTGGGACTGTAGAGCACAAAACAGTCGCCGCCGATGCCGGTCGATTGCGGCTCGACGACGCCTTGCACCGCCGCAGCGCACACAGCGGCATCCATGGCATTGCCGCCGGAGCGCAGCATGTCGATGGCGGCCAGCGTCGCCAGCGGATGCGATGTCGCCGCCATCGCTTCTGTCGCGCGAACTGGCGAGCGGCCGGGGGACTGAAAATCACGCATGCAATCGCCTCCAATGATTTCGCGCCCGCCGGCCGCAGCCTTCAATGCTTGATGCGGTCGCGCATGGCGTACCACAACATCCCCAGCACATAGAGCGGGCCCCGCAGCGCCGTACCGCCCGGGAACGGCATCGGCGTCAGCGTCGAGAACAGGTCCAGCCGCGAGGCGTCGCCCGTAATCGCTTCGGCCAAGAGCTTGCCCGACAGCGTTGACAGGATGACGCCCTTGCCGGAATAGCCATGCGCGAAATAGACCTCGCCATAGTGCCCGACATGCGGCAGCCGCGACGTGGTCACCGACACCAGGCCGCCCCAGGCATGATCGATGCGGCAGCCCTTCAATTGCAGGAAGGTGGCCTCCATGTGCGGCCGCACGAAGCCGGCAATGTCGGCCGGCGGCGATGGCGTGTAGCGCTCGCCGCCGCCGAACAGCAGCCGACCGTCCGCCGACATGCGGTAGTAGTTGACGACGAAGCGCGTGTCGGACACCGCGACATTGGCCGGGATGACATTGTGTTTGCCCTCCAGCGGTTCGGTGGCGACGATGTAGTTGCCGACCGGCATGATGCGGCTGTTGACGCGCGGCTCCAGCCCATGCAGCAACGCGTCGCCGGCCAGCACGACATGTTTGGCCCTTACCGACCCCTGCGCCGTCGAGACCCGGATCGAAGGCTCGCGCTCCAGCTTTACCGCGACGGAATTTTCATGGATGACGACACCGGCCGCCACGGCGGCACGGGCAAGGCCGAGCGTGTAGTTCAGCGGATGCATATGGCCGCCAAGCGGCTCATACATGGCGCCATGATACGGCGTGTCCACCTTGCCGCGTGCCTGCGCCGCCGACAGGATCTCGACGTCGTGGAACTTCATCACGCTCTCGAGGCATTTGGCCTCGTCTTCGAGATCCCTGAGGTCGGAGCCATTAACGGCACCGACGAGATGGCCGGTCAGCCGCAGATCGCAGTCGATGGCGTGGCGCTCGATGATGTCGAGCACCAGGCCCCGCGCCTCGAAGGCGAGGTCGAACAGCGCCTTCGCCCGCTCGGGGCCGTAGAGCTTGACCAGCCCCTTGGCGCCTTTGCGCAGGCCGGGGATCATCTGGCCGCCATTGCGGCCCGACGCGCCCCAGCCGATCTTGCCGCCTTCGAGCAGCACCACCTTCAGGCCGCGCTCGGCGGCGTGTAGGGCGGCCGACAGGCCGGTGCAGCCGCCGCCGACCACCACCAAATCGGCGTCGACATCTCCCGCCAGCGCCGGATGGTCCGGCGCCGGATTGGCGGTGGCGACATAATAGGATTTGCCGATATCGAGGCCCGAATTGAAACCCGTCGAGCTGGAGGCCATGATCACACCTTCAGCAGCAAATGGTCGCGTTCCCAGCTCGTGACCACGCTCTGGAACAGGTCGAGTTCGACGCTCTTGACGCGCAGATAGGTCTGGAAGAAATCCTCGCCCAGCAGTGCCCGCACCGGCTCGCAAGCGGTGAAACGATCAAGCGCCTCCTCCATGGTTTTCGGCAGCGTGCTTTTGATCTTGTAGGCATTGCCAGATGCCTCGGCCGAGCGCGCCAGCTTCTGCTCGACGCCGAGATAGCCGGCAAGCAGCGAACCGGCGATCGCCAGATAGGGATTGCAATCCGCTCCCGGCAAGCGGTTCTCTACCCGCCGGGCGGCGCGGCCACCTGCCGGCACGCGCAGGCCGCAAGAGCGGTTGTCATGCGACCATTCGATGTTGGCCGGTGCGCTGTGGTTCGGCCGGATGCGGCGGAACGAGTTCACGTTGGGTGCGAATAGCGGCATGATCTCGGGCACATATTTCTGCAGGCCGCCGATGAAATGGCCGAACATTTCGGTGTCTGCATCATCTCTGTCGGCAAACAGCGCGGCGCCCGTCTTCTCATCGACGACGGACATGTGCAGGTGCATCGAGCTTCCCGCCTGCGCCGCGATCGGCTTGGCCATGAAGGTGGCGTGCATGCCGCTCTGCTGCGCCGCCTGGCGCGTCAGCCGCTTGAACAGCAGCACCTGGTCGGCCAGCGGCACCGCGTCGCCATGCAGCAGATTGATCTCCAGCTGCGCGGTGCCGGATTCATGGATCAGCGTGTCGAGCGGCAGACCGGCGGCCGCGGCATAGTCATAGACGCGCCTTATCACCGGCTCGAATTCTTCCAGCGCCACCATGTCATAGGGATGCTGCGAACCCTCGGCGCGGCCATTGGCGCCGACCGGTGCTGTCAGCGGCTGGTCGGGATTCGGATTGGGCGCGGTCAGATAGAATTCGACTTCCGGCGCCACCACCGCGCGCCAACCGCGCTTCCGGTAGAGATCGAGCACGGCGCGCAGCACATGTCGTGGCGAGGCCATCCAGGGCTTGCCTTCCATGTGGAAGGCGTCGGCGAAGACATAGGCTTTGCCAGGGCCACCGCCCGGCGCCAGGCACAGCGTCGACATATCAGGCACCATGCGCATATCCGGGTCTTGATAGGCAAAGCCTTCGTCGATCGAACCGGAGTAGCGGCCATCGATGCTGACCAGGAAAGCGCTGCTCGGCAGGTAGAGTGCGCGGTCTTCCAGCGCCTTGAGGAATTTTGCTGTCGGCAGCGCCTTGCCGCGCAGCACGCCATTCATGTCGGGCACCAGGCACTCGACCTCCGTGATGCCGTGCTGGGCGAGCCAGGCCTTGGGATCGTTGCCGGTGAAGAGAGCGGTGTTGGTATTTTTGTCCTGCATTTTGGTTCACGTACCTATGAGAGAGAGAGTATGGCTTGCGCGGCCACATCCGTTCCAGGGGTCAGCGCCATCTTGGCAGCATTGTCCCTGAGGCGGGCGCGCATCGCATCGTCGGCCAGCAGGCCGAGAATGGCTCTCTCCAATCCCCCTTCGGTCCAGGCGTCGCGGCCGATATGGTCGCCCACGCCCGTCTCTCCCGCGCGTTGCGCATTGTCATGTCCGTCCCAGCAATAGGGCATGATCAGCGACGGCACGCCGAAGCGCAGCGCCTCGCAAAAACTGTTGTTTCCTCCGTGATGAATAAACAGGTCCGACTTCGCCACCACCGAAGGCTGCGGAAACCAAGCGTCGAGATAGACATTGTCCGGCACCGCGCGATAGGCGTCGCGCAGGCCGCCGGCATTGACGATGAAGCGCGCCGGCAGCCTGTCGAAGACGGCGAGCATGCGCTCGATCAGCCCGACATCCATCGCGCCGAGGCTGCCGAAGCTGACATAGACCAGCGGCCCGCCATTGCGCGGAAACACCGGCACCTCGAATGGCCCTTCCGAACGCACGCAGCCTTCGAGATAGACAAAGCGTTTGGGGTCGAGCGGCTCGGCCCGCTCACGCCGTACGATCGCTGGCGTCAGCAGCAGATTGAGGTCGGGTGATGTCTCGAGGAACAGGCCCTTGGGCAACGGCGCCAGGCCGGCATCCGCGCGAAAACGGTTGAAGCACTCATGCGCGGGTGCGGAGGCCGCGAGATAGCGCGCTTCGAACGCCGCACGTTGCGGGTCGTCGGCACCCATCCCCGAGAGATAGGGCGGCACCTCGGCATCCGGCAGTTCCGTCTCGGCACAGGAGACGACGCGCACCCACGGGCAGCCGGCGGCGGCGATCGCCGGGAACATGATGACGTTGTCGAGCACCACCGCGTCCGGCTTCAGCCGCGCCAGCAATTGGCGCAGCGGCGCCTCGGCGTTGACGGCGGTGTCGACGATCGCTTGCCAGGTCGGCGCGACATAGGTCTCGAGCTGGTCGATCGGGCTCAGCCGGAAATGCGGCAGGTGCCGGCGCACGAAGGCCTGCCAATAGCTCTGGCGGTCGCTGTCGCTCAGCGGCTCATCCGTCGGCAGATGGTATTCCTGGAAGCCATAGTCGGTAAAGACGCCGGAGAAGCCGGCATGGCAGATGAAGACGGGGCGAGCGCCCCGTGCGCGCAATGCCTGTGCGATACCGACGCAATTCAACGCGGCGCCGAAACTGGCTTCGGGAAACAGCGCGATGGTCGGGCTGGCTTTACGCGTCAATTATTCCTCTTCAATCCGGCCGGCTGATCATGCCGAACAGTGCGGGAGCTCCGCGGCTGGCTGCTTGCGGTCGCTGGCTGCGGGAGAGCCGCAGGTGGATGCGAAGCAGATCGGCAGCCACCTCATACTGCCGGCTTTCAAGATAGTCGAGTATGCCCGAGTGTTCGCGCAACGATTGCCGCAGCCGAAACACGTTGACGCCGGAATAGATGCCCGGCAGCCGGCGCAGGCGGAGATGATCGGCCAATGCATCCGACACAAAACGGTTGGCGCAGCCCTCGGCGATCATGCCATGAAAATCCATGTCCAGCCGCTGGAACTCGCGCGTGTCGAATGTCTCGTCCGGCAGCGCTGCAAGCGCTTCCATGCCTTGCCGCAACATTGCTGCCCGCGCCCCGTCCAGCCGAAAGCCTGGCGTCAGGATGGCCGCCGGCTCTAGCACCAGGCGGAACTCGTAGCTTTCGCCTTGCGCCTCCGGATCGTCCGGCGCGCGGCGAAACAACCAGGATTGCCCAGGCGCACGATCCAGAAGATTCTCGTCGGTCAGTTTGTTAAGTGCTTTTAGTACCGTCTTGCGATCAGCGTCGTAGCGTCGCATCAGCCCCGCGATGGTCACCGTCTGGTCCAACCGTCGCGCCGAGCGGTCGCGCAGGATGGCTTCGGCGAGCTCGTCTTCCTCCGCACTGGGTAGTTCGGCGGCAATGGCGGGCTGGGCGGCGAGGTCGACCGTCAGATGATAACCGCTGTCGGCCTCCCAGCGCGCCACGCCCCGTTCCGCGAGCAGGCCGAGTGCCGCGCGTACGGGCGTGCGCGAGACATTGCACAGCGAGGCGATCTGCTGTTCGGGCAGGCGGGCGCCAGGCTCGAAGCCACGCTGCCGCGCCACATCCAGGATGCGCTGCGCCAGATCGAGATGGTTGGTGCGAGGTCGTCTGGCTACGGCTTGCATGACTTTTCTCGAATGCGAATGTGGCGCATTGGTCTGGCTGATCGCCGGAACAGGGACAATCGGCCAAATTCTTCCGTCGGTTGACAGATTATGGATTGACGTACTTTTTTCTGCAATAGTACTGTCGGCACAATCGGCGAGAAAAGACCGAGGGAACAGGATCGAGGCAGGCGCGCGCGTCGCCGGCCTTGGTCCGGCAAATGATTTCGACGATCAAACCGAATGGGAGACTGCCATGACCGCTACCAGCCTGCGGCGCCGTGCGCTCAATACATCCTCAATCGCTCTCGGTCTCGCCCTGACGCTCTCGGGGCCGGCCGCCGCAGCCGACCTCGTTATTTCGAACTGGGATGGGTACATGGCACCCGACGCCATGGCCGCTTTCAAGACCGCCACCGGCGTTGCCGGCGAAGTGGTGGTGCACGCCACCAATGAAGAGATCATGGGCAAGCTGATTGCCGCCGGCGGCAAGGGCTATGACGTGGTCTTCGTCTCCTCGCCCTTCGCCGAAGTATTAAACAAGCTTGGCCTGACCGAGCCGATCGACCATGCCAAGATCCCCAACCTCGCCAACCTCTATCCCGAAGCGACCAAGCTGCCGCACGATGCCGGCAACGCTTTCTCCGTGCCTTACACCTGGGGCACGACGGGCCTCTGCTACCGCTCTGACCTTGTCAAGACGGCGCCCACGAGCTGGAGCGACCTGCTCGCCCCTTCCGACGAGATGAAGGGCAAGACCACCATGCTGGCGACCGATCGCTGGCTGCTGGCCGCCGGGCAGCTCGACAAGGGCTATTCGGTCAACGAGACCGACCCGGCCAAGATGGCCGAGGTCAAGGACCTCTTGATCTCCGCCAAGAAGACCCTGCTCGCCTATGACGACACCACCTTCTATTCCAAGCTGGTTTCCGGCGAGGCGCTGATGGTGCAGGCCTGGGACGGCTGGTGCAATTACGGCATCGCCGACAAGCCGGAGATCAAATACGTCATCCCTAAAGAAGGTTCGGACCTGTGGGTCGACACGATGGTGGTGATGAAGGCGTCCGAGCACAAGGACGACGCCTTCAAGTTCATCAACTTCATGCTCGACGCCAAGAACCACGCCTGGGCGGCGCAGAACATCGACTACAAGGTGCCGAACAAGCCGGCGATGGAAAGCCTGCCGGCCGACTTCCTGGCCAAATTCCCCAACATGGCGATGCCGGTGGCCGATCTCGTCAAGTTCGAGCAGTTGCGTGACGTCGGCGAAGCCCAGCGCGACTATTCCAAGATCGTCAGCGAGATCAAGGCCGCGCAGTAAGCGGCGCAGACTTCACGGCCGGCAGCACTTCTGCCGCCGGCCCTGAGCGGTACCCGAGAAATTGTCCCAGACCCGACTTCGTTCCTCTCTGCTGATGGCCCCGGCGCTGGTCTGGCTGACCGCGCTGATGGTTATCCCATGCGCCCTGGTGCTGGCGCTCGCCTTCTTCCGGCGCGGCGTCTATGGCGGCATCGACTACACTTTGACGCTGGAAAATTTCGGGTTGGTCTTCGACCCGCTCTATGCCGGCATCTTATTCAAATCGGCGCGTATCGCCGGCACCGCGACCCTGATCGCGGTGGTGATCGGCTATGCCGCCGCCTATGCGATCGCGGCCGCCCCGCGCCGGTGGCAGCCGGTGTTCCTGTTTTTCGCCGTGCTGCCGTTCTGGTCCAACTACCTGATCCGCACCTATGCCTGGATCGTGCTGCTGAACCGCGAAGGCCTGATCACCCAGCTCTTGCGCTGGTTCGGCTACACCGGCGAACCGCCCTCGATGCTCTATACCGAAGGCTCGGTCATCGCAGGCCTCGTCTACAACTATCTGCCCTTCGTCATCCTCGCCTGCTACGCGCCGCTGTCACGCCTCAACCCGGAACTGGCCGAGGCCTCACGCGATCTCGGCGCCTCCGCTGCCACCACCTTCCGACGTGTCATCCTGCCGCTGACCGTGCCCGGCATCGCTGCGGGTGCTGTCTTCGTCTTTGTGCTGTCGATCGGCAATTTCGTCACCCCGGCGCTGCTTGGCGGCGGCCGCTTCCAGATGATCGGCAACCTCGTCTACGACCAGTTCCTGACCGCCAATGACTGGCCGTTTGGCGCGGCATTGGCGATGGCGCTGATCGCCATCATGCTTCTGGTGCTGATGGCGCAGGCGCTCGCCGCCGACCGCGCCGCGGGGCGTGCGACTGAGGCAAGGGGCGACGCCGATGGCTGAGCGCTGCGCAATTCTTGCTTTCTCCCCGTTCACCGGGAGAAGGTGCCCCGAAGGGGCGGATGAGGGGCGGCGTCAACCTTTGCGACGCTCAACGCTGCCCCCCGTCTGCCTGCCGGCATCTTCTCCCCGTGAACGGGAAGAAGGACTCTGGTCGTTCGCTTGCGTTCCAATTGTCGGAGGCCGGCGATGACCCATTCCTTCACCCGTACGCTCGGCATGCGGACGATCCTCACCCTCGTCTTCGCCTTCCTCTACATCCCGATCGCCGTGCTGGTGGCGCTGTCCTTCAACGAAGGCGGATTGCCGACGGCATGGTCGGGCTTTTCGCTGAAATGGTATGCCTCGCTGGCCGGCAATTCCGCCATCCTTTCCGCTGCGCTCAACACGCTGATCGTGGCGTTGGTCTCCACGGCCATCGCCACGCTGCTCGGCACGCTGCTGGCCATCGGCATCGAGATGCGCCGGCAATACGGCAGGGGTCTCGAGGCGCTGATCTTCGCACCGATGATCATCCCCGACATCGTCCTGGCGATCGCTCTGCTGTCGTTCTTCTCCATGCTAAACCTGACCATGGGCCTGCACACCATCATCCTCGCCCATGTCGTCTTCAACCTCGCCTTCGTCTGCTCGGTGGTGCGCGCAAGGCTAAAGAGTTTCGACTGGTCGATCGTCGAGGCCTCCGCCGACCTCGGCGCCTCGGCTCTGACCACCTTCCGGCGTGTGACATTGCCGGTCATCGCGCCGGCAGTGGTCGCCGGCGCTCTGCTTGCCTTCACGCTCTCGGTCGACGAGTTCATCATCGCCTTCTTCACCGCCGGTGCCGGCCGCGCCTCGACGACGCTGCCGATGCAGATCTACGCCATGATCCGCTTCGGCATCACGCCGGAGATCAACGCGCTGGCGACGATCGTCATGGCGGTATCCATCACCGCGCTGACCCTGTCGCAGCGGCTCAACCGTGGGATAATCGGCCAATGAGCGAACCGCGCACGCTGCTGGCCATTGATAACGTTTCGAAGAAGTTCGGCCGGGTCACCGCCGTCGACGGCATCTCGCTCGACATCCGCGAAAACGAGTTCTTCGCGCTGCTTGGACCCTCCGGCTGCGGCAAGACCACGCTGCTGCGCATGCTGGCCGGCTTCGAGACGCCAACCGACGGCCGCATACTGCTCGATGGCAAGGACATCGCCCGGACCCCGCCCAACAATCGGCCGGTCAATCTGATGTTCCAGTCCTACGCGCTGTTCCCGCATATGAGCGTGCGCGCCAATGTCTCCTACGGGCTGGAGATGGAGCGCTTGCCGAAAGCTGAAATCCGTTCCCGCGTCGAGGCCATTCTGGCCACCACCGAGCTTGTCCCCTTCGCCGACCGTAAGCCTGAGCAATTGTCGGGTGGCCAGAAGCAGCGCGTCGCGCTCGCCCGCGCGCTGGTCAAACGGCCTCGGTTGCTGCTGCTCGACGAACCGCTGGGCGCGCTGGACAAGAAACTGCGCGGCGCCATGCAGATGGAGCTGAAGCGCCTGCAGCACGAAGTCGGCATCACCTTCGTCATCGTCACCCACGACCAGGAAGAGTCACTCGTCATGGCCGACCGCATGGCGGTGCTCAAGGACGGCCAGTTGCTGCAATGCGACACGCCGCACGCGATCTACGAGCATCCCACCGACCGTTTCGTCGCCGACTTCATCGGCGTGATGAATTTCGTACCGGGCAAGGTGTCTGCGGATGGCGTGATCGCCGCGAACGGCGCGCGCATCACCGGCAAGGTTCCCGCCAAGCTCACACCCGGCGCTTCCGCTGTCGCTTCGGTGCGACCCGAGCGCATCCGGCTGTTCCCGTCACCCGAGACCGCCAACCGCACCGCCGGCACGGTCGAGGCGCTGGCCTATCACGGGCTGGACCTGCAGCTGCATATCCGCACGCCCTTGTCGCCAAAACCGTTCCTGGTGCGCGTCACCGCCGATGCCGCCGACCGCCGGCCGGCCTCCTCGGGCGACCAGGTCGAACTCGGCTGGGACGCCGCCGATGTCAGAATTTTTCAGGAATAGGAGAGCTTGATGGCGCAGAAGACGATCGCGTTTTTTCCCGAAGCGGCCTACGGCCCAGCGCTCAATTCGGTCGGCATCGCGCAAGCGGTCGAGGCGCGCGGCCATAAGGCAGTGTTCCTGTCCGACCCCGGCTTTGTCGATGTCTACAAGGGTTACGGCTTCGAAGCGCATCCGGTGAACCTGTCGGAGCCGATGCCGCCCGAGCAGATGGCGAAATTCTGGGAAGACTTCATCAACGGCCACATCCCGAACTTCCGCAAATCGCCCTACGATCAGGTCGACAATTACGTGAAGGATTGCTGGACCGCGATTGTCGACAGCGCCAAATGGGCGCAGAAGGATTTGCCGCGAGTCCTGGCCGCCATCAAGCCTGATGTCATTTGCGTCGACAATGTCATCCTGTTTCCGGCCATCAAACAGTTCGGCAAGCCTTGGGTGCGCGTCATCTCCTGCTCGGAAAACGAGATCGAGGATGAGGACATCCCGCCGCATCTCTCGGGCTGCGGCGAGAACGACCATGTCGGCCACCAGCGCTACCGCGATCATTTCAACGCGGTGATCAAGCCCATCCACGACGACTTCAACGCCTTCCTCACCGCAAACAATGAAGCGCCATACCCGGTCGGTCAGTTCTTCGAGGCCTCGCCCTATCTCAATCTCCTGCTCTATCCCGAAGCGGCAAAGTTCAAACGCCGCCATCCGCTTGATACGACGAAATTCCAGTATCTCGAAGGCTGCGTGCGGCAGGAAAAGCCATACGCCGTGCCGACCTTCGCCGAGAACAATGACGGGCCGCTGCTCTATGTCTCCTTCGGCAGCCTCGGCGCCGGCGATGTCGATTTGTTGAAGCGCATAATCGCAACACTGGGCAAGACCCGTTACCGCGCGCTGGTCAATGTCGGCGGCTACAAGGACCAGTACACGGATGTGCCGGGCAACGTCATCGTCGAGAGCTGGTTTCCGCAGCCTTCGGTCATTCCGCAAGTCGATGCGGTCATCCACCATGGCGGCAACAACTCGTTCACAGAGTGCCTCTATTTCGGCAAGCCGGCCATCATCATGCCCTATGTCTGGGACGGCCACGACAACGCCACCCGCGTCCAGGAAACCGGCCACGGCTTCGGCATGCCGCGCTACGACTGGAGCGACGCCCAGCTGATCAGCAGGATCGAAGCCTGCCTGACTGACCCCAAGATGAAGATCAGGCTGGCGAAGACCTCGGCGCAGATGCAGGCCCAGAACGGGCCTGAGAAGGCAGCCGGGCTGCTGGAGGCGCTGCTGTGACCTCCTCCGCCCCGCATCTCTACCAAGCCTCCACCCGCACCGACCTCGTCGACTGGGGCGCCCAGTCCGACGCGCTGGACGGCGCGTCGCACTCGACCGGCAGGCTTGTCCACAAAGGACCCAACAACCAGCCGGAATCCGGCATCTGGGTGTGCACGCCCGGCCGCTGGCGGCTCTCGATTCCGCGCGACGAATTGTGCCATTTCGTCGCCGGCCGCGCGACGTACCGGTCGGATGCCGGGGAGGTGGTAGAAGTCGCAGCCGGGACCGTGGTCATGTTCCCTGCCGGCTGGACAGGCGAATGCACCGTGCATGAGACCATGCGCAACGTCTACATGCTGGCTTGAACAGCAACGGAGCTTCCCAATATGCCGACACCGCACTGGCCAAAGGCCTCGACCGTGAAACTGGAGGACTGGGGCGGGGGCAGCAACACGCTTGCCGGCTCGCCGCGCGCCTCGGGCAGGATCCTCTCGCAGAACCCGGACGGCTCAAGCGAATGCGGCCTGTGGTCGTGCACGCCAGGCAGCCGCAAGGTTACCTTTGCCGCCGACGAGTTCTGCCATTTCCTGTCGGGCCGCGGGACCTATGTCCGCGAGAATGGCGAAGAGATCCCGGTCGAGGCCGGCACGCTGGTGTTCTTCCCCGCCGGCTGGGCCGGCACCTCCACCATCACACAAACACTGACCAAGGCCTTCATGTGCCGCTGAGCACTTTTTTAAAGGAAATCGCTATGACCACGCCCATCATGCAATCCCCGCTTGCCATCACCGACCTCGTCGACTGGGGCGTCATCCCGACCATGATCGAGGGCGAGTCCCACACCTCGGGCAAGCTGCTCTACAAGGGGCCGGAGGGCCGTTCGGAATGCGGCCTGTGGGTCTGCACTCCCGGCAAATGGCACTGCCATGTCACCCGCGACGAGTTCTGCCACTTCCTCGAGGGCCGCTGCACCTATGTGCACGAATCGGGCGAGGTCATCGAGATCGATCCGGACACGGCGGCGTTCTTCCCGCAGGACTGGAAAGGCGTCTGCACCGTCCATGAGACGATCAAGAAGGTCTACATGATCCGCTGAGCGGGCTTGAAAGGACGACCATGGATTTCTCCGCTGACCGGCCGACCTTCTTCGTCAATCCGGACTACCGGCCGATGGCCGGCACGGCAAAACCGGTGATCGATCCGGCGACGCTGGAGACCGTCGGCTCGATCTCCGCCGCAACGGACGGTGAGGTCGATGCGGTGCTGTGTGCCGCAACCACGGCACAAGCCGCCTGGAAGAAGCTCGATGCCAAGAGCCGGGCAAAGCATCTGCATGCGGTCGCCAACGCCATCGAGGCGGCGGACTTCACCCGCTGCGCAGAGCTGATGGTCCGCGAGATGGGCAAGCCTTATCCCGAAGCGATCGGCGAGATCGCCAATTGCGCGCCGATCTTCCGCTACTATGCCGAGATGGCGCGCGACGATGCCGGCAAGATCGCCGGCACGACCCAGGCCGGTTCGTTCCAGTATGCGCGCTACGAGCCGTATGGCGTCTCCGTGCACATCATGCCTTACAACTTCCCGATCCTGCTGATGTGCTGGACCGTCGCGGCCTCGCTTGCCGCCGGCAATGGCTGCGTCATCAAGCCGGCCGAAGCGACGACGCTGTCGACGCTGGACTACATGACGGTGTTCCGTTCACTGCCGGAAGGGCTGGTCGCCTGCCTGCCTGGCACGGCCGCCACCGCGCAGGCGCTGATCGCCTCCGAACGCATCCACGCTGTCGCCTTCACCGGCTCGGTCGCCGCCGGCAAAGCCGTGGCAGTCGCCTGCGCCGAGCGCATGAAGCCTTGCGTCATCGAAGCCGGCGGCAGCGATCCGCTGATCATCAGCGAGCACGCGCCGCTCGACGTGGCGGCAGCCGGCAGCGTCACCGCCGCCTTCCACCTGACCGGCCAGGTCTGCACCTCGGCCGAACGCTTCTTTGTCGTCGACTCGGTTCACGATCGCTTCGTCGAGCTGTTCGCCGAGAAGACGCGGGCGCTGCGCATCGGCAATGGCATGGACAAGACCGAGATCGGCCCGCTGGTCAGCGAAGCCGCCCGGGCGAAAGTGATGCGGCTGGTCGATGATGCTATCAGCAACGGCGCTATAGCCGTTGCCGGCGGGCGCATTCCGCCGGCGCACAACACTGGCTGGTTCTACGAGCCAACGATCCTGACCGGCGTCACCCCCGATATGGCGATCGTGCGCGAAGAGTGTTTCGGACCGGTCGCCGCGATCTGCCGCGTCAAGGATTTCGACGAGGCGATCCGGCTTGCCAATGACAGCCCGTTCGGCCTCGGCGCCTCGGTGTTCACCACCGACCTCGCCGAGGCGCATGAGGCGGCCGAGCGGCTCGAGGCCGGCATGGTCTGGGTCAACAACCCGCTGATCGACAATGACGCCTTGCCCTTCGGCGGCTGGAAGGCATCAGGCCTTGGCCGCGAGCTGGGACGCCAGGGACTCGACGCCTTCCGACGCTCCAAGATGGTCATCATCGACCACAGACCGGCGATCCAGGACTGGTGGTACCCTTACCCCGACAGCTGGTTCCGCGAGACAGGCGGCCGCAAGCACGTGTGAGCCCGGCCAGTCCACAACGTAAGCTGATGCTTACGCATCTGCCGAGATAGGCCGGCTATTTCAACGCTTGAAGCTTGTCGATCGCGGCAGTGAATCCGGCAAGCGAGACCGGAATGGTCACCGGCTTGCGCGTCACCGACTCCATGCCGATGTTCAGGTTGGTTCCCGATTTCATCGCCTTGACGAGGTCCGCCGACAAAGGGGTCGCGGCATAGGCGCCGTTCTGGTCGCTGGTCTGGATGGCAATGGTCGTCTTCTGCCCCTGGTCGATCTGGTACGAGGCGCCGGAAGGCAGGAACAGCCCGTGCGGCAAGGCCAGCAGCATGGCGAGGTTGCCATTGCCGTTGTCGCGGCGAACCGTAACGGTAAGAACGCGCTGCCCCGTCTTGGCCTCGGTAAGGTTTTGGGAGACCTGGCATTGAAGCTCGATGCCGGCCGATCCGCTGGCGCAGTTTAGCGCCCATGGATTGCCTTCTGCAGGCTTGGTCTCGGCGGATGTGGTTGACTTCGGCTCTTCGGCAAGCGCCGACCCTGCCGTCACGACCAGCCATAGCGCGCCGACCCAGGCGGCCCGGCCACAAACGGTTCTCAGCAATGAAGCCACCCGATCCTCGTCGTGTCAGGGTTTCGCCGAGCGCGTTGATACAACAGCCGAGCCTGGCGGGGAAGCCAATACGGTACATGAGCTCGGGCTAAATTACTGTTGCTGAATTGTCACAATAAACAACTTTGAAATCTTGTACGTGTAAAGCAAACAATCATGCTCGCTATACACTGGGATTCGGATAGTATTAGCGACGGAGCGTGTACTCGTCGGGGTTCGCAAGGGATGGAGACGACCGAGAAAACTCGGCAGATCAATGACATGGCGACGCACGGAAGAAGCTTCCGGGCGAATAGCAAGTATCGCCGGTCAGGTTTTTCCAGGCATCTCTGGAAGACGACTGCGCTGTCCACTCTGGCACTTGCCCTTTCCGGCATAGCCGCCCATGCCGGCGACACCGGACTGTGGCAGCCGCAGGTCCGCGCCATCATCGGCGCCAACAACAATGGCGGCAACACGGCGATCGAGGGTTTCCTGCCGCTGAAGCAGAACCTCGAATCCGTTCTCTTTCTCGATGTGCGCTCGAAATACGATTTCGACGACGGCTTCGGCCAGGACGTCGGCCTCGGCGTTCGCCGCATCGTGAATCCGGATCTGATGATCGGCGGCTACGCCTATCTCAACATCCAGAACCACGACAGTCACCAGTTCGTCGCCTCGACGCTCGGCCTCGAGGCCATCACCTCAAAATACGATGCGCACGTAAACGTCTATCTGCCGATCAGCGGCGACCGCAGCATGGCCGGGCAAGAGTCGAGCCTGTCGCTGGTCGGTCATCAGCTGATCGAGCAGATATCGGCCATCGCCCACCGCGATTACGCGGCCTGGGGCATCGAGGGCGAGGTCGGCGTTCAGGTGCCGCTCAACCTGCCCGAGAACCATTCACTGCGTTTCGATGTCGGCGCCTACCATTTCGGCGATCCCGACGGCGACGACGGCAGCATCACCGGCGCCAAGGCCGGCCTGGAATATTCGATCGGCGACGTCATCGGCAAAGGCACGTCGCTGACCTTCACCGGCGAGGTGCGCAACGACAACCGCGATGACACCCAGTTCGCCGGCAGCATCCGGCTGACGGTGCCGCTCAACGCTTTCGACAAGGGCTCGTCTTCGGCCGATGACGGCGCCGAGCCGGTCTATCCGGTCAGCCCCGGCCTGCGCAAACGCGTCAACGAGCGCGTGCGCGGCGACATCGGCGTACGCATCGAGAGCCAGGACAAAGTTACCGGCACGTCGACGCGGGTGGCGATCAATGCCGCCACCAACACGGCATTCGGCCAGTTCTTCTTTGCCGATGGTGACAACGACGCGCTCGGCCTCGGCACGATCGGCGACCCGACCACGCTCGACAATGCGGTCGCCGGCGCCGGCGCGAACGGCGTCGTCGTCGCGCTCGGCGGCAAGGGCAACATTACGACAGCCGGTGTGACGCTCGCCAACGGCCAGACCGTCATCGGCGGTGGCGGGGGCGTCCAGGCGCGGCTCGTCGACGGCAGCATCGGCACCTACAATTTCGGCGGATCCAACGGCACCCTCCAGGGCACCAACCCCGCCAACAACGTCCTGACGCTCGCCAACGGCAACACGCTGAGCGGCATCATCATCACCGGCGGCAAGGACGGCATCTTCGGCAACAACATCGCCGGCGCCACGCTGACCAAGGTCACCGTCACCGGCACGGTCGGCCACGGCGCCGACTTCACCGGCACCTCGACCGGCGTCAATGGCTCGAACTTCACCGCGACCGACAACGGCCTCGACGGACTGCATATCGAAGGCGACGGCGCCTATAACTTCACCGGCACGACGCTGCTGCAGGGCAATGGCGACGACGGCCTGGATATAACCGGCCACGGCACCTACACTTTCGCCACCCTCAACGCGCTCGACAACAACGATGCCGGCATTACCGTTAAGGGCACCGGGGTCGCCGGCTCGATCACCATCACCGGCGGCCAGGTGTCGGGCAACAAGGCGCTCGGCGACGACGGCGTCGGTGTCTTCATCGATCCGATCACCGCCCATATCGTGCTGGATTCGATCACCCAGACCGGCGGCGCATCGGGCGTCGTGCTCGAGAATCTTTCGGGCAGCTTCACCGTCAACGGCGCGACGACGATCTCGAACACGACCGGACCGGGCATCGCGATCACGGATTCGCCGGCCGCGATCCGCTTCGGCGACATCGACATCACCAATCCCGGCACCGACGGCATGGTGTTTGCGGGCGCCAACACATCAATAATTGCCGGCAACATCGTCATTGCTGGCCTCGGCTCCGGCGTCGGCCTCGATTTCTCCGGCAGCCAGACGAATTTCACCGCGCAGTCGCTCAACATCACTGGCACAGGCGCCGCCGGCTCGATCGGCATCGATCTGTCTTCCCCGAGCGCGGGCGGGGCAACGATCGTCATCACCGATGGCGGCGCGATCGCCAATGTCGACACCGGCGTGCGCTTCGGCATTTCCGGCTCGCCGGCCAATTCGGCCAATGCCCAATTCAGTTTCGGCGGCGGCTCGATTGCCGGCATCACCGCCTCCCTCGACGCGCGGGGGCTCAACCAGACGCTCGGGCTCTATGCTTTCGGCTCGACGACCTTCAGCGGCCCGCAGCTGTTCGACCAGCAGAATGTGATTTTCGTCGGCGGCGTCGGATCATTGGGTGACGGCTCTTCCACGTCTAGTCTGCTTGCGATTAACCAGGCTGACCTTATCACCAACGGCACCGCGATCTTCGTGCTGGTCAATGACGGGACGCCCATCGACGCCTCTGGCGGCTTCTCGCTGAATGCCGGACAGACAATGGCTTCGTTCGGCAACGGGCGTACTTTCTCGCTCGGCGGCATTCCCGTCAACGTCACCGGTGACAACGTCAAGCATGACCAGGTCGTCGCGGATCCAGGCGGCGCAGCCACGCTGACCAATACCGGCACCGGCGACGCCGTGACGCTGGCCAACAACACGTCGCTGCTCGACTTCAACATCGCCGGTGTGGCGAACGGCAATGGCGTGCATGGCAGCGGCGTCAGCAATGTCACGATGTCGGGGCTGAATGTTTCAGGCGCCAGCCTGAACGGCGTGCTGTTCGATGGCGCCATCAACAATGTTTCCGCCGACAATTTGAACTCAAGCGGCAATACCGGCAGCGGCCTGCTCATCGACAATGGTGGCGGAACTTACAGTTTCACCGGCACGACGACACTCTCGAACAATACCGGCCACGGCCTGTTCATCGTCAGCGGCGGAAACTATGGATTCGAGACGCTCGATGCAAAGGACAATGGCGGCTTAGGCATCTTCGTCAACTCGACGGGCGGCGGAAGCCTGACGACGACCGGCGGCACGGTTTCGGGCAACGGCCTCCAGGCCGTCTATGTCGTCACTTTCGGGCTTATCAACCCGATGGCGCTCAATGTCACGCTGGACATGGTGAGCCAGTCCGGCGGACAGAGTGGAATCGGCCTGGGCAACGTCGGCGGCAATTTCTCCGTTACCGGCACGACGACGACCTCCAACACCCTTTTCGACGGCATTTTCATCACAAACAGCGCCGCCACGGTTGATTTCGGCGGCGCGGCCACCATCACCCAGCCATCGCGCGACGGCATCTCGATCAACAACAGTTCCGGCGCCACCACGTTCGGCACGGTGACGATCAACCAGGCCGGCGTGAACGGGATCCTCCTCAATGGCAATTCCGGCGCGGTAACGTTCGGCGACGCCAGCATCGGCCAGCCGACCCAGAGCGGCATCGACGTCCAGGGCGCCAACGGCACGATCAGCTTCGCCAACATCGACATCACCGGCCTGCCCACAGGCAAGACCGGGCTCGACCTGTCGGGCAGCCAGTCGACCTTCACCGCCACGTCGCTCGACATTGCCGGAGCTGGCACTTCCACGGGCATCGACCTTTCCGGCACCACCGGCGGCTCGGTGACGATCGGCACCGGTGTGATCTCCGCCGGCACCGGCGTCCAGATGGGCACCAACGGCGCGGCAGGCACCAGCGCAAACACGACCTTCTCGTTCGGCGCCGGTGTCGGCACCAGTTCGATCACCGGGACGACCGCCTCGCTCGACATGCGCGGCCTGCTAGCCGGCAACGGCACCTATGCCTTCAACGCCACCCATCTGGTCGGCCCGCAGCTGTTCGACACCGCCAACGTCATCTTCGTCGGCGCAGCAAACACCGGGACCGGCTCCGGCGCGAGCGTTGGCGACCTTATCAACGCCGACGCCGCCGACGGTCTGACGACCGACGCCAACACCATCTTCGTCCTTGTCAACAACGGCGCTGGAACCATCAACACCGATGCCGACGGCTTCACGCTTGCCGACGGCCAGCAGATCGTCTCCTTCGCCAACGGCAACACCGTCGCTCTCGGCGGGCCGCCGGCCAACGTCACCGGCGCCGAGGTGGTTACTTCGGGCACCCAGGTCGATCCGTTCGGCAATGGCGCCGCCACTCTCAACAACTCGGCCGGCAGCACCATCGATCTCGCCAACGGCAACCGCGTCGCCGACCTCAGCCTCAGCAATGCGGGTTCGGGCTCGGCGATCAACGGATCGAATGTAAACGCGGCCACCATAACCGGGGTGACGATCAGCAGCGCCGTAACCGGCATCGACCTGACCGGCGCAACGGGTGCGATCAACATCACCAACACGACGATGGGCGGCGTCAGCGGCACCGGCCTGCTGGCCAGCAACTTCGGCGGCACCGGCACCTTCAACAATTTGGATATCACCGGCGCCGGTATCGGCGTCAGCGTCACGGGCGGTTCCACGGGCACGCTGACCTTCGACAATGCGAGTTCGATCGCCGGCACGACGGGCACGGCGCTCAGCATTCTTGGAGCAACGCCTAACCTCACCTACAACGGCACCATCAATCAGACGAGTGCCGCGAGCGCGGTCATGATCAGCGGCATGACCGGCGGCTCCGCCACCTTCGCCGGCCAAATCACCGCCAGCACCGGCGCGGCTAACGCCATCGACCTGACCGGCAATGCCGGCGGCACGATCAATTTCACCGGAGGGCTCGACCTCACCACCGATGGCGGCCTTGCCTTCAGCGCCATCAATGGCGGCACGCTCACCGTCACCGGCACCAACACGACCGCATCTGGGCTCGGCCCTGTCGAAAACGGCATCCATCTCGGTGGCGCCGGCGGTTTGACCATCGGCGCAGGCGGCGTCATTTTCGACAGCGTCACCGTCGACGGCTCAGGCGGCGCCGTGCAGACCGGCATCCTCATCGAAAACACCAGCGGCGGCAGCGTCACCTTCGGCGCTGTCGACATCAATCGCGTCAATGGCGACGCCATCCGCCTCACCAACGTGGCCAACGCCGTTACCTTCAATGGCACGACGACGATCGACACGGTTGTTGGCGGTGGCCCCGGCTTCGTGGTGCAAGGCAGCGCCGCGACGGTCAATGTCAACAATCTGGTGACGACGCTGGTTTCGGGCGACGACGTCAGCCTGACCAACAACACCGGCACGATCAACATCGGCGGCACCATCACCGGTTCCGGCACCGGCAACGGCGTCGTGGTTTTTGGCGGCAGCGCCGCGATCACGGTCTCGGCCAACATCTCCAGCTCGGCAACAGCACCAGGCACGGCGGTCAAGATCGACGGCACCATCGGCGGCTCGGCCCAGTTCAGCGGCAGCGTCACGTCGACCGGCACCGGAAATCTGTTCGCCATCGGCTCGACATTGCCCCCGGCAGGCGGTGCGTTCAGCTTCACCGGCCCGACCCTGTCGGCGAGCGGTGGCGGCGGCGCGGTGGTCGGTGGCCTGATCGGCACCGCAACGTTGAATGTTACCACCCCGCTATCGATCACCAATGCCTTGGGCACCGGCCTGTCCGTCTCCGGTGTCGCGAGCACCGCATCGGCAACCTTCGGGGCGGTGACCGTGACGGGCGCCGGCGGCATCGGCATCAACATTGTCGGCAATGCCGGCCCGGTGACCTTCGGCACGACCCAGGTCACGCTGGGCACCACGAGCGGCACTGCCGGCATCAACTTCGCCGGCACCAACAACGATGTCAGCTTCGGCACGACCACCATCGACGATGTCGGCGCCAACCAGACCGGCATCGACTTCAGCGGCTCCTCGACGACGGCCGATTTCGGCCTGACGACGATCACCGGCCTGGGCGACCTGACCTCGCGCGGCATCGACCTGTCGTCGACCACCGGCAACAAGGTCATCACCTTCCTGCAGGGCTCGAAGATCGACAATGTCGGCATCGGCGTCGAATTGTCGTCCGGCCAGACCACGGCGACCTCCGCCAATGCCAACTTCACCTTCGGCGACGGCGATTCGACCGACGGGCTGGAATCCTTCATCATCGCCGCCGCCGGCGGCTTCACCGTCAACACGGTCGGTCTCGATCCGACGCTCGGCAACTACGATTTCGACGACGTGTTCTTCACCGGCAGCGCCAACCTCGCCACCGCGCCCGGTTCGATCACGCTGGTCTCGCAGTCGGGCGGCTTCATCGCCGCCGGCACGACCGGCAATCTCAGCATGGGCGTCAACACCATTTCGCTCGCCGCCGCCGATGCGCTGACCGGCACGCAGAACTTCGCCTTCGTCGGCACGATCAATCTCGGCGCCACCGCCTTCACGCTCGATTCCGGCCAGACGATCACCGGCTTCGGCAACAGCAATGTGGTTTCGACCGGCACGATCCAGCCGGCCAACGTCCAGGGCAATTTCGGCGCCACCGGCGGCAACATCACCGGCGACGAGGCCGTGGTCAGCGGGACGGCCAACCTGATGCAATTGCTCGGCGACAACGCCGTGCGCCACACCGCTTTCGACTTCAGCAGCGCGACCGGTGCCGCCTTCCTCATCGATCAGAGCGCGGTCGGCTTCAGCAATGCCAGCGGCATCACCATCGAAGGCGTGACGATCAGCAACGTCGCCGCTGGTCAGACGGCCATCCAGGTCGCCGGCCTCAACGGCAATCTGTCGATCATCAACAACAACATCAACGTTGCCGGCACGCTGCTCGACGTCAACGGCGGCACCGGCGCCATTTCGGTGTCGCGCGGCATCCTGCCCAACAGCGCCACTCCGGGAACGCTGACCGGTGGCGGCATCAATATCGCCAACCGCACCGGCGGCGCGGTGACCTTCACCGACCAGGTGACGATCACCGGCGGCAACGGCGTTTCGATTTCGGGCGGCAGCGCGGCAGCTGCGGTCAACTTCAATGGCGGCCTCGACATCACGACATCGTTGGCCACCGGCCTCAGCCTTTCGGGACTGAATGGCCTCACCGTCGCCAATGCCGGTTCGACGACGATCAACGCCACGGGCCAGACCGCGCTGTCGCTGCAAGGCACACTCGGCGCCGGCGGCGTCAATTTCGACAGCATCACCTCGAGCGGCGCCACCAGCGGCATCATCCTCAACGGCGTCACCGGGGCGGTGAATGTCTCCGGCGCAACCAGCATCACCGGCACCGGCAGCTTCGGCATCGACGTCACCGGCGCCAACACCGGCACGTTCACCTTCAACACGGTGACGGTGAACAACGTCGCGACGACCGGCGGCGGCATCAACTGGGTCAGCGGCAACCTCAACATCGCCGGCCTCGCCAACATCGACACGAGCAGCGGCGTCGGCTTCTCGCAAAGCGCCGGCACGGTGAACTTCCTCAACGGCCTGACCATCGATACCACCAGCGGCACCGGCATTGTCGGGACCGGTGGCGTTATGGGCATCACCGCTTCCGCTGCAGCCCAGACGGTAAATTCGACCAGCGGCCAGGCGATCAACCTCATCAACGTCGCCGCCAGCATTGCGCTCGACTCGACCTCGTCGGGCGGCGGCACCAACAATGTTGGCCTGGCCAATGTCACCGGAACAGTCAGCCTCGGATCCGGCGCATTGAGCGGCGCTTCGGGCGTCGCATTCCAGCTCACCGGCGGTGCTGCGACCGTCAGCTATGGCGGCACGGTCACCAAGACCACCGCCGGCAAGATCGTCGACATCTCCGGCGTCACCGGCGGCACGGTCACACTGTCCGGCGCGCTCAGCGCCACCGGCGGTTTCGACAATGGTATTTATGTCCACGGCAACTCCGGCGGGACCATCACTCTCAGCGGTGGCACGAAGACGCTGACCACTGGCGCCAATACGGCGGTCGACTTGACGACCAACACCGGCGCGACGATCAACTTCGATACGGGTGGCCTGATGATTACCACCACCTCCGGCACGGGCTTCAACGCCAGCGGCGGTGGCACGGTCAGCGTCGGCGCGCTCCTCAGCGACAACAGCATCACCACGACGGCCGGCGGCACCGCGTTGAACCTCAATGGCGTTACGATTGGCGCTGCGGGCATGAATTTCGACAGTGTTTCGGCCACTGCCGCCGCAACCGGCATCTCGCTGACCAATATCGCCTCGTCGGGCGGCGGCGCCATCATTCTCGGCACGGTCAACCTGCAAGGCATCACCACGCGTGGTGTCGATGTTTCCGGCACGCTTGGCGCGGCGCTGTCCTTCAACGATCTCGACATCGGCCTGAACAGCACGACAGGCATCGCCTTCGACCTCAATGGTGCGGCGATCAACGCGGCGATCACCGCCAATGATTTCGACGTGACCAACGCGGCCGCCGCCGGCAGCACCATCGCCGTCGACCTGCGTGGCGCCACTGGCGGCCAGACGGTACGCCTCGGTGATGCCGTGGTCGGCGGCGCCAGTTCGAGCATAGCCGGGGTCAACACCGGCGTGTTCCTCAACAGCGCCACCAACCTCGCTTTCACCTATGGCGACGGCGAATCGGCGACCGACCAGCTCTCGACCATCGGCGCCAATGTAGGCATGGACGCCTCCAGTGCGCCGGTTGCCGGAACCTACAATTTCCAGGACGTGAACTTCCAGTCGACCCCGGGCTTGGGCTTCGGTGTCGGCAAGGTCTATTTCGTCGGCGCTTCCGCGACCGGCGACGGCAGCGGCCGCGACCAGAACAATCTGGCGACGTTGACCACCGCCGAAGCGGCAGCAGTCTCGACGGACATTCTCGTCCTCGTCAACGATGGCGGCGTCATCACCGCGGCAGGCAGCAATGGCAACGATACGCTCGCGCTCGCCATCGGCGAGCAGGTGCGCGGCTTCGGCAACGGCAACATCAACCTGGCGCTGACGGTGCCCTCCACCATCCAGCTCGCCAGCAACAGCATCTCGATCATCGACCAGACGCCCAACGGCGCCGCGACGCTGACCACGAGTGCCGGCAACAATGTGATCACGCTCGGCGCCAGCGGCAATATCATCGACGGTTTCATCCTCGATGGCAGCCCGGCGGGCGCGGCGCGCGGCATCAAGGACAATGGTGGCGGTGCGAATACCGTCATCAGCAACATGACGATCAGCAATTTTGCCACGCAGGGTATCGAGATCACGCCGTCAAACAGCACGACGATCAACAACGTTACCTTCTCCGGCAACGCCAGCGATGCGTGGCTGAACGCGTCCAACAGCACCATCACCAACGTCACCAGCACCGGCGCCACCGGCATTGCCTTCAGGCTCGACAACACCGTCGGCACGACGACGCTGACCAACGTCAACATCACCACCGCAGCGACCGGCACCGGCATCGCCTTCGGCGGCGCGTCGGGCGCTGGCGGCACGATTGCCGGTATCAATGTCGATATATCGGGCGGCAGCGGCCTTTCGGTGACCGGCGGCAACGCGGTGATCAGCTTCGACGGCGCCAGCTCCATCATCAGCACGTCGGGCGCGGCGGCCACGATCTCGACCCGCGCTGGCGGCAGCTTCACCTTCGCCGGCTCGGTGATCGCCAACGGCGCTGCGAGCGGCATCAGCATTTCCGGCGCGACGGCGGCCAATACGGTGAGCTTCACCGGTACGGTCGATCTCGGCACCACGACGCCGATGACCGGCACCGCAGTCGCAATCAACAACGGCGCCACGGCCTCGACCGTCAGCTTCGCAAACCTCGACATCGTCACAAACGGCACCACCGGATTCAGCGCCATCAATGGCGGCACGGTCAATGTGACGACCGGCACGGTGAGCTCCACTTCCGCGCAGGCGGTCAACCTCAACGGCATCGCCACCACCACCGGCATCAATTTCACCTCGACCAATTCGACCGGCGGCACCAACAACGTGTCGCTGACCAATGTCACCGGCGCCGGCACTGTCAGCCTCGGCTCCGGTGCGCTCGGCGGCGCGACCGGCGCGGCCTTCCTGGTCACTGGCGGCTCGGCCAACATCAGCTATGCCGGCTCGGTCACCAAGACCACGGCCGGAAACGTCGTCAGCATCTCCACCCGCACCGCCGGCACCACGACATTGTCGGGCACTCTCAGCGCCACCGGCGGCGTGGCCAACGGCATCCTCGTCAACGCCAACACCGGCGGCACGATCAACTTCTCCGGCGCCAGCAAGATACTGACCACCGGCGCCAACAATGCCGTCGACCTGACGGCGAACACCAACACGGCGGTCAACTTCACCGGCGGCGGCCTGGCCATCACCACCACATCCGGCACCGGCTTCAACGCCACGAGCAACGGCACTGGCACCGTGACCGTTACCGGCTCGGGCAACACGATTTCGACGGGCAGCGGCGTCGCGGTCAACCTTGACAGCGTTGCTATCGCGGCGGGCGGCGTGACCTTCGCTTCCACAAACAAAGGCGCCGGCGGCACCAGCGCCGTCATCCTCGATACCGTCACCGGTTCGGGAGCGATCGACCTCGGCACCGGCGCGCTGGTGGGCGGAACAAGCGCCGTGATCCGTATCGGCGATGGCCTAGGCACCGCCAACAGCGGCGGCACGGCGGCCTTCACCTATGCCGGCACCATCACCAGCGGCACCGGCCAGGCCATCAACATCCAGGATCGCGCCCTGACCGCCGGCAACATCACCCTGTCGGGCAACATCACGCATAATGCGGCGGGCCAGATCGGCATCCTGCTGGACGACAATGTCGCCGGCGTCATCACCTTCTCCGGCGCGTCGAAATCGATCACCTCGACCACGGCGGCTGGCGTCAGCCTGAGCGACAATGCCGGCGCGACGATCAACTTCACCAATGGCGGGCTGGTCATCGCCACGACCAGCGGCGCCGGTTTCAGCGCCACCGGCCCCGGTCCGGCAGCCACCACCGGCGGCACGATGACGGTGCAGGGCACCGGCAACACCATCGTGTCCGGCACGGGCACGGCCCTTAATGTCGCCAACACGACGATCGGCGCCGGCGACGTGACGTTCAGGAGCATTGCGTCCAATGGTGCAGCCAACGGCATCGTGCTCAACAACACCGGCACCAGCGGCAATCTGGTGGTGACCGGCACCGGCGCGACGGGGGGCAGCGGCGGCACGATCCAGAACTCGACCGGCGATGGCGTCAGCCTGACCGACACTCAGGATGTCAGCCTGAGCAACATGATTATCAGCGACAATGCGGGCAACGGCATAAAGGGCCTGCGCGTCAACGGTGTGGTGCTCAACGGTCTGACCCTGAACAGCAATGCCGATGCCAACACCGAGTCCGGAATCCTGTTCAACGAACTTACCGGCAACGCCTCGCACGTCACCACGTTCACCAACCTCACGGTCTCCAACTCATTCACCCATAACGTGCAGGTCATCAATTCCGGCGGCACGTTGGCGAACCTGGTGGTGAGCGGCGGCACGTTCTCGAACAACGGCGCCTCAAACAATGCCGGCAGCGACTTCATCTTCGAGGCGGACGGCGCCGGTGCCGCCGGCGCGCCGACGATGACGCTGACCGTCGACGGCGCAACCTTCACCGGCAACAACGCCTATCCCGGACCGGGAGTCATCCCTGGAACCGGTCTGTTCGTCATTGCCAATGACGGCACCGTCAACGCTCACATCGGCGAGACCACGGGAAATCTATTCAACAATCTGAACAACGGCATCAACCTCACCCAGAGCAGCAATTCCGGCGCCGGCACGGGCGGCAATCTGAATTTCACCGTCCGGAACAACACCGTCACCAACAGCGACTCGACGGCCATCAACGTGTTCAGCAGCGGCGACCTCGCACGGACGCTTGACGGCACAATCGCCAATAACGTCATCGGTACGCAAGGCGTAGCAACCTCGGGATCGCGAACCGGCAACGGCATCAGGGTTGGGCATGAAAGCCTCGGCGTCGCCAAAGTGCTGATCGACAACAACATTATCCAGAGCATCGGCGTCAACGGCATAAGCGGTGGCGACAGCGTCTCGATCACGCAGCTCGTGCAGCCGGGCACCGTGCACGCGACGGTCACCAACAACACCATTCGCGACAATGCCGACAGCCGCGGCATCACGGTCACCGCCACATTTGCCGGCGCTATCATCAATGCCGACGTTCATGCCAACACCATCACCAACGTCAACAACGCCAATGCCATCCGCTTCCTCGCGGACGGCCTCGGCGGCGCCGACGGCACGATCAACGTACCGCAGGCGAGCGAGGCCGGTATCGAAACCGTCAATGGCGGGGCAACGGCACTGACGGACACCCGGACGTTCTTCAACCAGCCGCTGCCACTGCTGCCTGCCGCGACACCGTAGTCAGCAACCTTGGATTTCGTCCTAGGAAATATATTTTATGAATCTGATATCGACTTGTTGTCTTACTTAGGCATAATACAAGAATTCAAACAGTAAGCCGCCAACGGAGGGAACGGGGATGAGTGAGCCTTATTTAGGTGAAGTCAAGATCATTTCCTGGAACTATGCACCGCGCGGCTGGGCATTTTGTAACGGCCAGTTGTTGCCGCTTAACCAGAACCAGCCATTGTTCTCACTTCTTGGCACCAGGTACGGCGGCAACGGCCAGACAAATTTTGCCCTTCCGGATATGAGGGGACGTGCGCCGGTTCATACGGGCGGCCCTATCGGTGCAATTGTCGGCGGCCAGGGCGGCGAAGAGTTTCACACGCTCACGCTCGGCGAAATGCCGACACACAACCATTTCGTCAACGCATCGAACACTGCCGGCAACGTCAACAATCCATCCGGCGCGCTGTTGGGGGCGAACGCCAGCCCGATCTATCAGCCGCCTGGCAGCGCGGTGGCTATGGCGAAGGAAAACATCACTTTCGTCGGTGGCGGCCAGCCGCATGAGAACAGATCGCCCTATCTCGTCTTGAATTTCATCATTGCCCTGCAAGGCATATTCCCGTCGCGAAATTAAGAGGACGCTTCGATGAGCCAACCTTTTGTCGGCGAGATCAGGATGTTCGGTGGCAATTTCCCTCCGAATGGCTGGGCGTTCTGCCAAGGCCAGTTGATGCCGGTCTCCGAGAACGAAACCTTGTTCAATCTGATCGGTACGACCTATGGCGGCGACGGGGAGGAAACATTCGCCCTGCCCAACCTCGCATCCCGCATCCCCGTCCATGCTGGCAAGGGCCCGCTGGTCAGCCAGACCTATATCATCGGAGAACTGGGCGGGGTCGAATCCGTCACTGTTTCAACCCAACAAATGCCGAACCATTCCCATACCTGGACCGGTTCGTCGAATATCGCCAAGAATCCGGGTCCGTCCGGCGGTGTCCTGGCGACATCGAGCCTGCTGACGCCCTATGTGGGTATCGCACCTGATGGCAACATGGCCGCCGGAGCCATTTCGCCGGCCGGCGGCAGCCAGCCTCACGACAATATGGTGCCGTTCCTCGCCGTCAGTTTCATCATCTCGCTATTTGGCATCTTCCCCCAGCAAAGCTAGAGACTTGCCATGACCAATCCGTTCGTCGCCGAAATTCGAATTTTTGCCGGAGATTTCGCCCCGACGGGGTGGGCGACCTGCGATGGCCAGCTCCTGCCAATCTCGCAGAATACGGCGCTGTTTTCGCTGCTGGGCACAGTTTACGGCGGCGACGGCAAGTCGACCTTCGCGTTGCCGAATATGGCTGGCTCCGCGCCCATGGGGCAAGGACAGGGCAATGGCTTGTCGGAGCGGTTTCTCGGCGAGACGGGTGGCGAAACGTCCATCACCCTTCTGCAAACGGAAATGCCGCAACATAATCATTTTGTCGCGATGTCCACCGAGAGTGGCGCCCAGGGAACTCTTACCGATGCGGTTGTTCTGGGGAAGTCGGGGGGCGGAACGCTGTATCAGAACAACACTTCGCAAAATCTGGTCCAGATGGACCCCCAGGCACTGAGCATGGCGGGCAGTACGTTGCCTCACAACAACCTGCCTCCCTATCTGGCGATGACGTTCATCATTGCCATGCAAGGCGTTTATCCGGCGCGTCCGTAAGCGCCACTCCATGATCCAGCTTCCGATTGTGGACAACGGGCCTGTTATATTTTGCTGGGTGCGCGCGGCGCGGATTGATCTGACGTTCCGCCCGATGGCGGACGCCGATCTGCCGTTCCTGTCGGCGCTCTACGCCTCGACCCGCGCCGAAGAACTTGCCGTCACGCCGTGGAGCGATGCGCAGAAAACGGCGTTCCTCGACATGCAGTTTCAAGCGCAGCACGCGCATTACCAGAAATACTATCCCAACGCCGACTGGCTGGTGATCGAGCAGGCAAGGCAAGATATCGGTCGCCTGTATATCGAGCGCTCGGCGAGCGAGCATTGCATCATAGATATCGCCTTCCTGCCGGCGCATCGCGGCAAGGGGTCTGGCGGTGCGTTGCTCGCCGATCTCATCGATGAGGCCGCCGCCGTCGGCAAGTCGGTCTCGATCCATGTCGAGAAGAACAATCCAGCGCGGCGGCTCTACAAACGCCTCGGCTTCACCGTTGCCGAGGACAAGGGCCTCTACGACCTGATGATCCGTTCGCCGTAAGGGCCGTGCCGG
Organism: Mesorhizobium sp. M0016; assembly: GCF_040324035.1. Classification (NCBI taxonomy): domain Bacteria; kingdom Pseudomonadati; phylum Pseudomonadota; class Alphaproteobacteria; order Hyphomicrobiales; family Phyllobacteriaceae; genus Mesorhizobium; species Mesorhizobium sp. M0016. The sequence continues at coordinate 247,227 of NZ_JAMYVM010000004.1, forward strand.
TCGTCACGTGCCGCGATACCAGGAGACGATGGTGAAACGTTCGTTGCGCGTGACCGGGGTGACTTCATGCGTCGTTTCCGAACGAAAGGCGACGAGAGAGCCCGGCAACGCGGGCATGGCAACGCGCAGGCCCGGGCCGCTGTAAGGCCCATGCAGGACCAGCGAGCCGCCTGCATAGCTTTTTGGCGAAGGGTTGTCCGATTGACGGTTGAGAAAGATCACCGCCGAGATCTTTCGGAACCGCGACTCGTCGTGAATGAGCGGCGTGTTGCCATCCTGGTGCGGCACAAAGAAATCGCCTTGCCGATAGTGAAGGAACTGAGGTTTCTCGACCTGGCCGAGCAGCAGCCCGAAATGCCGCTCCAGAGCCGCCTTCTGCTGCGCCAACAGGGCACTCACTCGCTCTTCAGTGGCCTGCGAAACATCGGCGCGCACGGTCTTTCGGATCTCCGGCCATGCCATCTTCTGGTCGGCACGCCCCAGCAGGCCGGCCGGACGGCCCACGGCCGCCCGAATTTCCGCGCACAGTGCGCTACACGCCGCTCCGTCAAATACGTCCGCAATCTCGATATAGTCGATCATATGTCGAGCCGCCGCGCTGCCAAATCGCCCTGATGGCCGGAGCGTCCCCGTGGCCGATCCGGTCGAAAAAAATCAGTTGAATACCGCCTCGTAAAGCCGCCCTGCCTCATCGGCAGCGATCGGCACGATGAAGATCTCATGGGCGCCGCTTTTGCCGTTGAACCGATAGATAGCCTGCGGCAGCGCCGCGTCGCGCGGCCCCCTGAACAGCAGCGTGAAGCCACCGCCGTCGCGCGGGCTGTTGGCAATGGGCTGCACCGCGCTCAGTTCCATCGTGAGCGTCTGACCGCCGGCTTCGACGGAAAAGCTCTGCCCCTGCTCGAAATCCGAAAGCGATGCCATGCGCCTGCCCTGGTTCGTCTGTCTTTCAGACGGCTCTCTTGAGATGTCTATCCCGTCAGCCAATCTCGCCGCTTCATGGCGTGCTGTCTATAGAGCTCGATCACCAGAAGTACAAAAGAGCACGATCAAACAAACAGATAGATTTATCTTGGCCACGTAGGGTGAAGCAGCCGTCAACGCGTTGCGCACCGGCAGCCACTGGCCTAAACCGGAATGGTATAAGAGGAGAACACTAGGGATGACTGACGCGAAAACAGACACGGCCCCGGCCGGAAGCACCGCGACCAACGCGCTGCCGCTGTTCTACAAAAAACCCGAGGCGCTCAATCCGCTGCGGCACGGCTCACTCGGCCTTACGGCGCGGGCCGATTTCTCCTTTGCCCGCACCGCGCACGCCATCCCCGTCGTCGCATCGGAAATGCCCGCGGCGATGCGCTCCTATCCGATCGTTTTCATTGGCGACGCCAAGGCGCCTGTCATCATCACCGGTCTGCGCCAGGACCAGAACCTGTTCGTAGGCGCCGACGGCAAATGGGCGGAGCCGCATTACATTCCCGCCTATGTCCGCCGTTACCCCTTCATCCTCGCCGATGAATCGAAAACGACCGGCCGCCTGACGTTGTGCATCGACCGCGCCAGCGAACGCGTCGTCGAGCAGACGCCTTCGTCCAAGGGCGGCGACGAGACCGCGCCCTTCTTCGACGGCAACGAGCCGGCCGAGGCCTCGAGGCAGGCGCTCGCCTTCTGCAGCCAGTTCCAGACCGACTTCAATGCGACTCGCGCCATGATCGACAAGATCGACGCGCACGGCCTGTTCGCGCCGCGGCAGAGCAAGGTGACGCTGGAGGGCGGCGAGACCCTCAACCTCACCGACTTTCAGGTGATCGACGAGCCGGCCTTCAACAAATTGAGCGACGAGGCGTTTCTTGATCTCAGGAAATCCGGCGCGCTTGCGCTGCTCTATTGCCATCTCGCCTCGAGCAACAGCTGGACCTCGCTGGCCTTCCAGGCGTCATTGCGGCGAGCTGGCTGACGCGGCCCGCGACGAAAAGCTTCGGCAAGGCGCGGGTTGTTTAAATCAACGGTTCGCGCCTTCGCACGACGATCTCTCCGCGGCTCGAATCATGCTGTTGTCGTGCAGATCGCTTGCCATGACGGGTTGGCGAACTTCCTAATGCTCGACGTATAGCTTTCGCGAATGCGCCGAGGCGGCATCAATCCCCCGGTTCGCGGACCTCTCAATAAAGCCGAGCACGCCAACCTTGCTGCCCTCCTCAATCGTTGAATAGTCGGTCGCGGCCATAGATCGCGGTCCGAACGCAAAAAGCCCGCGTGAAGCGGGCTGTTTTTGATGTTGGTTGCGGGGACAGGATTTGAACCTGTGACCTTCAGGTTATGAGCCTGACGAGCTACCGGGCTGCTCCACCCCGCGTCACCTCCAGGGCAAGCTCTTGCTTGCTCCGGACTCTCCAGGGCAAGCTCTTGCTTGCTCCGGACTCTCCAGGGCAAGCTCTTGCTTGCTCCGGACTCTCCAGGGCAAGCTCTTGCCTGCTCCGGATCTGAAGCAAGCGTTTGCTTGCTTATCTGGACGTAAGCCTGGGCCTATGAACAGGATGGCTTACACATAGGTATATGGCTGACCAAATGAAAGGGCCGCTTGCGCGGCCCGTGATCCCTTGGCGGGCCTTTTCGTAGAGAGAAGATTTCAGTTTCATCCGGTTTGCGGATGAGAGTTCAACGTGCGTTTTGCAGACCTGGCAGCGACCTACTCTCCCGCGTCTTGAGACGAAGTACCATCAGCGCTGGAGCGTTTCACGGCCGAGTTCGGAATGGGATCGGGTGCAGCCGCTCCGCCATAACCACCAGGTCGGCAAAACGCACGTTATATCGAGAAGCTGTTTTTTCGTGCCAAGGCGACGTTTGTGTCTAGCTAACGGACAAAGTCCGCAAGCGCGACTGCGCGTCGCCGGTTTTCCGGCGCCCTCGCGGAGCATAGGCCCTGTTAAGGGCCGCTCATGCGTGAGCGCTGGTCAGATCATCGTGTTCACGATGAGCATAAGGAATGAGAACGATCAAGCCGATCGAACTATTAGTACCGGTAAGCTTCAAGCGTTGCCGCTCTTCCACACCCGGCCTATCAACGTGGTCGTCTTCCACGGTTCTCAGGGAATACTCGTTTTAAGGTGGGTTTCCCGCTTAGATGCCTTCAGCGGTTATCCCGTCCGGATATAGCTACCCTGCTATGCGGCTGGCGCCACAACAGGTCCACCAGAGATCCGTCCATCCCGGTCCTCTCGTACTAGGGACAGATCCTTTCAATATTCCTACACCCACGGCAGATAGGGACCGAACTGTCTCACGACGTTCTGAACCCAACTCACGTACCGCTTTAAATGGCGAACAGCCATACCCTTGGGACCTGCTCCAGCCCCAGGATGCGATGAGTCGACATCGAGGTGCCAAACAACCCCGTCGATATGGACTCTTGGGGGTCATCAGCCTGTTATCCCCGGCGTACCTTTTATCCGTTGAGCGATGGCCCTTCCACGCGGGACCACCGGATCACTATGACCGACTTTCGTCTCTGCTCGACTTGTCAGTCTCGCAGTCAGGCAGGCTTATGCCATTGCACTCAGCGAACGATTTCCGACCGTTCTGAGCCCACCATCGCGCGCCTCCGTTACTCTTTAGGAGGCGACCGCCCCAGTCAAACTACCCACCATACATTGTCCCGGACCCGGATAACGGGCCGCGGTTAGACATCCATAGTAATAAGGGTGGTATTTCAAGGGTGGCTCCACCTGAGCTGGCGCCCAGGTTTCAAAGCCTACCACCTATCCTACACATGCCACTACGAATGCCAATGTAAAGCTATAGTAAAGGTGCACGGGGTCTTTCCGTCTAACCGCAGGAACCCCGCATCTTCACGGGGAATTCAATTTCACTGAGTCTATGCTGGAGACAGCGGGGAAGTCGTTACGCCATTCGTGCAGGTCGGAACTTACCCGACAAGGAATTTCGCTACCTTAGGACCGTTATAGTTACGGCCGCCGTTTACTGGGGCTTCGATTCAGAGCTTGCACCCCTCCTCTTAACCTTCCAGCACCGGGCAGGCGTCAGACCCTATACGTCGTCTTGCGACTTCGCAGAGCCCTGTGTTTTTGATAAACAGTCGCTACCCCCTGGTCTGTGCCACCCTCCTCTACTTGCGTAGAAAAGGGTCACGCTTCTTCCGAAGTTACGCGTGCAATTTGCCGAGTTCCTTCAGCATAGTTCTCTCAAGCGCCTTGGTATACTCTACCTGACCACCAGTGTCGGTTTCGGGTACGGTTTATAAGGAGGAGCTATTTCCTGGAACCGCTCCGCTGCCCGTTCAATCCGATAAGATTGGACAACTTGTGCGATCCGTCACTACCTCCAAGCCCACGAATATTAACGTGGTTCCCATCGACTACGCGTTTCCGCCTCGTCTTAGGGGCCGGCTAACCCTGCTCAGATTAGCTTTAAGCAGGAACCCTTGGTCTTTCGGCGGGGGAGTCTCTCACTCCCCTTACGTTACTCATGTCAGCATTCGCACTTCTGATACCTCCACCACCCCTCACGGGTATGGCTTCGTCAGCTTACAGAACGCTCCGCTACCGCTTGGCCCTTGCGGACCAAACCCTAAGCTTCGGTGTATGGCTTTAGCCCCGTTACATTTTCGGCGCAAAGACCCTTATTTAGACCAGTGAGCTGTTACGCTTTCTTTAAATGATGGCTGCTTCTAAGCCAACATCCTGGTTGTTTTGGGATCCTCACATCCTTTCCCACTTAGCCATAACTTGGGGACCTTAGCTGTAGGTCAGGGTTGTTTCCCTTTTCACGACGGACGTTAGCACCCGCCGTGTGTCTGCCGACTAGTACTCCCAGGTATTCGGAGTTTGGTTAGGTTTGGTAATCCGGTGAGGACCCCTAGCCCATCCAGTGCTCTACCCCCTGGGGTATTCGGTCGACGCTCTACCTAAATAGATTTCGCGGAGAACCAGCTATTTCCGAGTTTGATTGGCCTTTCACCCCTAGCCACAAGTCATCCCGAACTATTGCAACAGTTATGGGTTCGGTCCTCCAGTAAGTGTTACCTTACCTTCAACCTGCTCATGGCTAGATCACTCGGTTTCGGGTCTAATGCGACGAACTGAACGCCCTGTTCAGACTCGCCTTCGCTGCGCCTACACCTAGCGGTTTAAGCTTGCTCGTCACACTAAGTCGCTGACCCATTATACAAAAGGTACGTGGTGACCCTTGCGGGCTCCCACTGTTTGTAGGCAATCGGTTTCAGGTACTCTTTCACTCCCCTTGTCGGGGTGCTTT
>NZ_JAMYVM010000004.1:257500-260000 GCF_040324035.1 Mesorhizobium sp. M0016
CGTTTCACGGCCGAGTTCGGAATGGGATCGGGTGCAGCCGCTCCGCCATAACCACCAGGTCGGCAAAACGCACGTTATATCGAGAAGCTGTTTTTTCGTGCCAAGGCGACGTTTGTGTCTAGCTAACGGACAAAGTCCGCAAGCGCGACTGCGCGTCGCCGGTTTTCCGGCGCCCTCGCGGAGCATAGGCCCTGTTAAGGGCCGCTCATGCGTGAGCGCTGGTCAGATCATCGTGTTCACGATGAGCATAAGGAATGAGAACGATCAAGCCGATCGAACTATTAGTACCGGTAAGCTTCAAGCGTTGCCGCTCTTCCACACCCGGCCTATCAACGTGGTCGTCTTCCACGGTTCTCAGGGAATACTCGTTTTAAGGTGGGTTTCCCGCTTAGATGCCTTCAGCGGTTATCCCGTCCGGATATAGCTACCCTGCTATGCGGCTGGCGCCACAACAGGTCCACCAGAGATCCGTCCATCCCGGTCCTCTCGTACTAGGGACAGATCCTTTCAATATTCCTACACCCACGGCAGATAGGGACCGAACTGTCTCACGACGTTCTGAACCCAACTCACGTACCGCTTTAAATGGCGAACAGCCATACCCTTGGGACCTGCTCCAGCCCCAGGATGCGATGAGTCGACATCGAGGTGCCAAACAACCCCGTCGATATGGACTCTTGGGGGTCATCAGCCTGTTATCCCCGGCGTACCTTTTATCCGTTGAGCGATGGCCCTTCCACGCGGGACCACCGGATCACTATGACCGACTTTCGTCTCTGCTCGACTTGTCAGTCTCGCAGTCAGGCAGGCTTATGCCATTGCACTCAGCGAACGATTTCCGACCGTTCTGAGCCCACCATCGCGCGCCTCCGTTACTCTTTAGGAGGCGACCGCCCCAGTCAAACTACCCACCATACATTGTCCCGGACCCGGATAACGGGCCGCGGTTAGACATCCATAGTAATAAGGGTGGTATTTCAAGGGTGGCTCCACCTGAGCTGGCGCCCAGGTTTCAAAGCCTACCACCTATCCTACACATGCCACTACGAATGCCAATGTAAAGCTATAGTAAAGGTGCACGGGGTCTTTCCGTCTAACCGCAGGAACCCCGCATCTTCACGGGGAATTCAATTTCACTGAGTCTATGCTGGAGACAGCGGGGAAGTCGTTACGCCATTCGTGCAGGTCGGAACTTACCCGACAAGGAATTTCGCTACCTTAGGACCGTTATAGTTACGGCCGCCGTTTACTGGGGCTTCGATTCAGAGCTTGCACCCCTCCTCTTAACCTTCCAGCACCGGGCAGGCGTCAGACCCTATACGTCGTCTTGCGACTTCGCAGAGCCCTGTGTTTTTGATAAACAGTCGCTACCCCCTGGTCTGTGCCACCCTCCTCTACTTGCGTAGAAAAGGGTCACGCTTCTTCCGAAGTTACGCGTGCAATTTGCCGAGTTCCTTCAGCATAGTTCTCTCAAGCGCCTTGGTATACTCTACCTGACCACCAGTGTCGGTTTCGGGTACGGTTTATAAGGAGGAGCTATTTCCTGGAACCGCTCCGCTGCCCGTTCAATCCGATAAGATTGGACAACTTGTGCGATCCGTCACTACCTCCAAGCCCACGAATATTAACGTGGTTCCCATCGACTACGCGTTTCCGCCTCGTCTTAGGGGCCGGCTAACCCTGCTCAGATTAGCTTTAAGCAGGAACCCTTGGTCTTTCGGCGGGGGAGTCTCTCACTCCCCTTACGTTACTCATGTCAGCATTCGCACTTCTGATACCTCCACCACCCCTCACGGGTATGGCTTCGTCAGCTTACAGAACGCTCCGCTACCGCTTGGCCCTTGCGGACCAAACCCTAAGCTTCGGTGTATGGCTTTAGCCCCGTTACATTTTCGGCGCAAAGACCCTTATTTAGACCAGTGAGCTGTTACGCTTTCTTTAAATGATGGCTGCTTCTAAGCCAACATCCTGGTTGTTTTGGGATCCTCACATCCTTTCCCACTTAGCCATAACTTGGGGACCTTAGCTGTAGGTCAGGGTTGTTTCCCTTTTCACGACGGACGTTAGCACCCGCCGTGTGTCTGCCGACTAGTACTCCCAGGTATTCGGAGTTTGGTTAGGTTTGGTAATCCGGTGAGGACCCCTAGCCCATCCAGTGCTCTACCCCCTGGGGTATTCGGTCGACGCTCTACCTAAATAGATTTCGCGGAGAACCAGCTATTTCCGAGTTTGATTGGCCTTTCACCCCTAGCCACAAGTCATCCCGAACTATTGCAACAGTTATGGGTTCGGTCCTCCAGTAAGTGTTACCTTACCTTCAACCTGCTCATGGCTAGATCACTCGGTTTCGGGTCTAATGCGACGAACTGAACGCCCTGTTCAGACTCGCCTTCGCTGCGCCTACACCTAGCGGTTTAAGCTTGCTCGTCACACTAAGTCGCTGACCCATTATACAAAAGGTACGTGGTGACCCTTGCGGGCTCCCACTGTTTGTAGGCAA
>NZ_JAMYVM010000004.1:265000-394405 GCF_040324035.1 Mesorhizobium sp. M0016
ATTGGTCAAGCTCCTGGCCTCCGGCGTCGACTTCCAGTCCAGGCTCAATCCATCGGACCGCATCGACGTGCTGTTCTCGCAGCCGGACGGCGACGACCAGGCCTCCGACGAATCGGAACTGCTCTATGTCTCGTCGACCTTCGGCGGCCAGACACGCAATTTCTACCGCTTCCAGATGCAGGACGGCTCGACCGACTATTTCGACGAGGACGGATCGAGCGCCGAGCAGTTCCTGCTGCGCAATCCCCTGCCGGCCGGGAAATTCCGCTCCGGCTTCGGCGCCCGCCGGCATCCGATCCTCGGTTATGTCCGCATGCATACCGGCGTCGACTGGGCGGCGCCGATCGGAACGCCGATCATCGCCGCCGGCAACGGCACCATCGAAAAGGCCGGCTGGGCCGGCGGCTACGGCAAACAGATCATCATCCGCCATGCCAATGGCTACGAGACCTCCTACAATCACCAGAGCGCCTTTGCCAAAGGCATCGAACCGGGCGTTCATGTCCGTCAGGGCCAGACCATCGGCTTCCTCGGTCAGACCGGCCTCTCCACCGGTCCGCATCTTCACTACGAGCTGATCGTCAACGGCACCAAGGTCGACCCGATGCGCGTGCGCCTGCCGGTCGGCAAGGTGCTGAAGGGCGACGACCTGGTCGCTTTCAAGCGCGAGCGCGAGCGCATCGATGAACTGCTCAAGCAGGAAGACAGCAATCCGCTGAAGGTCGCGAGCGCCAAGATCGAAGGCTAATGCATGTCGCCCAGAAGTGTGCCGCGGCTCTGGGACAAGGACATGCGTCAAAACGAACACTTAAAGCGCGTCGTATGAATCCGTTTCAGCGCGACGCGCTTTAAGCCGTCACACTCGACGCCGGCGAATCATAATCGCCCCATCAGAGCATTCCGAATCGGGTCGGCTCCGAATCAGGTCGACTGCTCCTCTTCGGCTCGTGACCAAGGCAGCTTTTGCCCCGAAACGGTGGCCCAGGCGATAACAGCGGCAAGCAGGCAAAGCACGGCCGTCACTGTCGACACGGCCGCGAACGCCGCATCGCTGGCGGCGAGCCGTGTTGCATCAAGGTCTGGCGCCAGGCCGGCCAATGCCGGTTCGCCGAATCCCGGAATGCCCGGCCTAGCGCTGGTATCGAGCATCGTCGAATAGACCCAGGCCGCGAGCGAGCCCATCGCCGCCACAGCAATCAGCCCGCCAATGCGCGAAACCGCATTGTTGATGCCGGAAGCGGCGCCGGTATCCTTGTCCTCGACCGCGGTCATGACCGCCGTCGACAGCGGCGACACCACCAGCGCCATGCCGAGCCCCATCACCGCCATCAGCGGAAAGACACCGGTCCAGAAATTGTGCATGCCGGCATGAGTGAGCAAAGCCAGCCCGGCAAAGGCGATGGCGACCACCAGGCAGCCGCTGGCGATCGGAAAACGCGGACCGATGCGATCCGACCACTGGCCGACGAGACCCGACAGCAGCGCGATCGACGCTGACAGCGGCAGGAAGATGAAACCGACCTCTTTGGTGCTCAGCCCCCATCCGGCGATCAACAGCATCGGCAGGTAGAACAGATTGGCCGACAGGGCGAAATACAGGAAGAAGGTGGCGAGGTTGGCGCCGGCAAAGGCGCCGATCCGAAACAGCTTGAGATCGATCATCGGCTCGCGCTGCCGAAGCTCGAAGACGATGAAGATGATAAGCAGCACGGCGCCTGCGGCGATGCTCGGCCCCGACATCAGCCCGCTGCCTTCGGCGCTCATCAAGGTCAGTCCGTAGGCAAGCGCCCCGAAGGCAAGCGTGGCGAGAGCGGCGCCGCCGAGATCGAGGCTTCGCTTCTCCGTCGGCGCGTCGGCGGGAATCTTGGCCAGCAGGAGATAGATCGAGATCAGCCCGAGCGGCAGGTTGACGGCGAAGATCGCCCGCCAGATACCGCCGCCAAAGGCCGACAGAGCGAAGCCGCCGAGCACCGGACCGAGCGCAGTCGTCAGCGCCGAGGCGGCGGCCCAGATGCCGATCGCCCGGCCGCGCTCCTTCTTCGGATAGGCCTTGGCGATGATGGCGAGGCTGCCCGGCACCATGATCGCCGCACCAATGCCCTGAATGGCGCGAAAGGCGATGAGCACCAGCGCATTCGGCGCCACCGCGCAGGCCAGCGAAGCGACGATGAACAGCGCAATGCCGGCAACGAAGGCGCGCCTTAGGCCAAACCGGTCGCCGGCGGCGCCGCCGGCCAGAATCAGCGCCGACAGCGTCAGCGCATAGGCGTTGGAAATCCACTGGACCTCGGCCAGGCTGGCGCCGAGGTCGACGCGCATTGCCGGCATGGCAATGGCCAGGATCGACCCGTCGATGAAGCCGAGCGCTGACGCCAGGATCGCCGCTACCAGCACGAACTTGCGCTGCGACTGCGGGCAAAATGTACCGTTGGAAAGCGACCTGGTCAGGGGAACGGCTGCGGCTTCGCTCGGAGACTTCATGAGCGTCTGCTTAGACTTGTTGCGGGCCGGCAACAACCAGCCAGCACCCTGCGCTCATGAATCCAGCTTTGGATATCGGTCTGCCTTATGGGCAGGCCGATATCACTGCGCTGGAGCGCTCACTTGCTCCGCAACATCATCGGCCGAGGGACCGCCGACGAACTCGACGGTGACGCCCGGCGACACCAGCTTGGCCAGTTCACGCGCATCCCAATTTGTCAGGCGCACGCAGCCATGGCTTTCGGTCTTGCCGATCTTGGAGGGATCGGGCGTGCCGTGAATGCCATAGGTCGGCTTGTCCAGCGCGATCCACACCGAGCCGACCGGGCCGTTCGGACCCGGCGGGATGGTCAGGATCTTGTCGTTCTGGCCCTGCTTGAAATTGATGCTGGGGTTGTAGGTGTAGTTCGGATCGAGCGCGACGCGCGACACCGTATGAGTGCCGGTCGGCGAGGGCGTGTCGGCTGAACCGATGGTGGCCGGATAGGCCGCGACCAGCTTGCCACCGGCGTCATAGGCGAACACCTGCTTCTTGTCCTTGTCGGCGACGATGCGGGCAACCGGCGTCGCCACCAGCCTGCCGAAATTGGCGACCTTGATGATGGTGCCGGGACGGCTGAAGTCGGCCTCGGGATTGAGCCCCTTCAGGTAGTTCTCGTCCATGTGGAACCGTTCGGCCAAGGCTTCGGTGACGGAGGTGTAAGCCATGCGGTCGAGCTGCGCCTTCTGGCTGTAATCCTCCGGTATCGAGGCGACATAAGGCCCGGCCGCGTCTTCGGGCGTGATCGTATAATTGGCGAAAGCATCGCCACCGGTTTGCGCCAGCGCAGCCTGGATGCCGACCGCGTCGGTCGAGCGCAGATTGCTGCCGGTGATCTGGTTATAGGCGGCAAGCGCCTTGTCGACATTGGAGCCGAAGCGCCCGTCGACGACGCCGGGTGAAGCGCCGGCGCGGTCGAGCAGCACCTGCAAGGCGGCTACATCCTGGCGTGCGTCGAGTGAAAGCGAGGGATCGACCACGGTCTTGCCACCGGCTTTCGGCGGCAGCGCGGCCTGGTCGGCGGGCGCCGCCGGTTCGGCGGGATCGATAGAGGCTTCGTTCAGCGGCTGGCGCTTGACGGGCCGCGGTTCAGCGGATTTCGGCGCTTCCGGATAGGTGTCGCTGTCATTGGCATCATCCTGCGGAGCGGCCCCCAGGAATCTGTCGCTTTCAGGATCGTATTCATCAACCGGCGGGCCGGGGATTCGTCCCTGATCGTCCAGTTGCCTGCGGCGGAAACGCGCCATGTCTTCGGGATCGTCGAGATAGTAGCGGTCGTCGTCTTCGACCGGTGCGCGTCCAAGCTCACGTGCCCGCATTTCCCGGCGCAGCGCGCGGCGGTCGAGCCTGGTCTGCGGCGGCTGGATGGCGATGACCTTGCCGGTCTCGGCATCGACGATGACGCGGTTGCCCCTGGCGTCGTAATAGATGTCGAGATTGCCGTCCTGGGCAAGCACAATGCCGCCGCTATCGGCGGCGCGGACGGCCGGCAGTGCGTTGTCCACAGTCGGCGATGCCATGGCGCTGGACGTGAGCAGCCCGGCGGCGAGCACCGAAAAGGCAAGGATCGTGCGGAACATGGTGGTCAAACTCTCCGGTACTTACAGCGCCGCGCGTCCGTTTGGACGCGCAAAGGACGCTGTAACACTTCATGTCTGCGCATGATCCTTTCCGAAAATCGAATTTCGATTTTCGGGGTCATGCGTAATTGCCGCCGCCCGGCAGTGTTCCCACCAGAACGTTCTCGCCACCGTTTGGATGCGCAAGGAACGCCCTGATCGTCAAAAGCCTGCAGGCAAACCCCTTCGCCAGCAAACCACAACATAAGCTTTCCAACATGAACCGGGCATGAAGATGGCGGATTACTGGTTGCTACAGGCCCAATTCCTTGCGCGTCTGCTTCGTCAGCTTGAGGACGACGAGGCGGTGGCTTTCGCCGAGATAGTCCTTCAGCGCATCATCATCCATGCTCTGGCTTGTCTGACGCTGGATCCATTTCATGCCGCGCGAGGCGAGATAGGGCGCCGGCCGGCAGCCGGGCTGATCCTTCAGCACGTCATAAGCCATTTCAGAGCATTTGAAGGTGACGAAGACGCCACCCTCCCGGTCATGGCCGGCGATGGTGAAGACCTTGCCACCGACTTTCCAGACATCGGCCCCGCCCCACTGCACGACATGCGTCGTCTGCGGCAGCGAGGCGCAGAAGCTGTTGTAGTCGTCCAGCGTCATCTGCACCCCCGTCAAAGGATTGTTGTTTCATAAGAAAATGCCGCGCGTCCGGTCGGACGCGCGGCGTTGGATCAGGCTGCCGCGTCGGTCGGCACCACAGTGGGCCTGGACCGGAAATTCAACCGGTCGGAGCCGGCGGTGACCTTGACGGTCGAGCCGTCGAGTATCTCGCCAAGCAGGATTTTTTCCGCCAGCGGATCTTGCAGGTCCTTCTGCATCACCCGCTTCAGCGGCCGCGCGCCATAGGCCGGGTCGTAGCCCTTCGCCGCCAGCCAGTCGATCGAATCCTGGTCGAGCGACAGTGTGATCTTGCGGTCGGCGAGCAGGCTTTCCAGCCGCTTGAGCTGGATCTCGACGATGCGGCCCATATCCTGCCGGCGCAGCCGGTGGAACAGGATCACCTCGTCGACGCGGTTGAGGAACTCCGGCCTGAACGAGGCTCTCACCACGCTCATAACCTCGTCGCGCACGGCATCGACGTCCTGCTCTTCGCCGAGATTGACCAGATATTCGGCGCCGAGGTTCGACGTCATGACGATCAGCGTGTTGCGGAAGTCGACCGTGCGGCCCTGCCCGTCGGTCAGCCGCCCGTCGTCGAGCACCTGCAACAGCACGTTGAAGACATCCGGATGCGCCTTCTCGATCTCGTCGAACAGCACGACCTGATAGGGCCGGCGCCGCACCGCTTCGGTCAGCGCACCGCCTTCCTCATAGCCGACATAACCGGGAGGCGCTCCGATCAGCCGGGCGACCGAGTGCTTCTCCATGTATTCCGACATGTCGATGCGCACCATGGCGCTCTCGTCGTCGAACAGGAAATTGGCCAGCGCCTTGGTCAGTTCGGTCTTGCCGACGCCGGTCGGTCCGAGGAACATGAACGAGCCGATCGGCCGGTTCGGATCCTGCAGCCCGGCCCGGGCACGACGCACGGCCTTGGACACCGCCTGTACCGCTTCGCCCTGGCCGACGACTCGCTTGCCGATCTCGTCTTCCATGCGCAGCAGCTTGTCGCGCTCGCCCTGCAGCATCTTGTCGACCGGAATGCCGGTCCAACGCGACACGATATGGGCGACGTGGTCGGGCGTGACCACCTCTTCGACCATGCCGGCCTTGCCGTCCTGGGCTTCGGCTTCCTTCAGCTTCTTTTCCAGTTCCGGGATCTTGCCATAGGCAAGCTCGCCGGCGCGCTGGAATTCACCCTTGCGCTGGGCAATGGCGAGGTCGTTGCGGGCCGCGTCGAGCTGCTTCTTGAGGTCAGCGGCGAGGCCAAGCTTCTGCTTCTCCGACTGCCATTTGGCGGTGATCTCGGTCGATTCCTCCTCGAGGCCGACGAGTTCCTTTTCGAGACGCGCGAGCCGGTCCTTTGACGCCTCGTCCTTCTCGACCTTCAGTGCCTCGCGCTCGATCTTGAGCTGCATGATGCGGCGATCGATTTCGTCCAGCGCCTCGGGCTTGGAATCGACCTGCATCCTCAGCCGCGACGCGGCTTCGTCGACAAGGTCGATCGCCTTGTCCGGCAGGAAACGGTCGGCGATGTAGCGGTTGGACAAGGTCGCCGCCGCGACCAGCGCCGAATCCGAGATGCGCACCTTGTGGTGCTGCTCGTACTTCTCCTTCAGGCCACGCAGGATCGACACGGTATCTTCCACCGACGGCTCGTTGACGAAGACCGGCTGGAACCGGCGGGCAAGGGCCGCGTCCTTCTCGACATGCTTCCTGTATTCATCGAGCGTGGTCGCGCCGACGCAGTGCAGTTCGCCGCGCGCCAGCGCCGGCTTCAACAGGTTCGAAGCGTCCATGGCGCCATCGGCCTTGCCGGCGCCGACCAGCGTGTGCATCTCGTCGATGAACAGGATGATGCCGCCGGCCGCCGAGGTGACTTCGTTGAGCACGGCCTTCAGCCGCTCCTCGAACTCGCCGCGATATTTGGCGCCGGCAATCAGCGCGCCCATGTCGAGCGCCATCAACTGCTTGTCCTTCAGCGATTCGGGCACGTCGCCATTGACGATGCGCAGCGCCAGACCTTCGGCGATCGCCGTTTTGCCGACGCCCGGCTCGCCGATCAGCACCGGGTTGTTCTTGGTACGCCGCGACAGCACCTGGATGGTGCGGCGGATCTCGTCGTCACGGCCAATCACAGGGTCGAGCTTGCCGGCGCGGGCATCGGCGGTGAGGTCGCGCGCGTATTTCTTCAGCGCGTCATAGCCCTGCTCGGCGCTCGCCGAATCGGCGGTACGGCCCTTGCGGACGTCGTTGATCACCTGGTTCAGCGCCTGCGCTGTGACGCCGGCCTTGGACAGGATATCGGCCGTCTTGGCCGACTTCTCCATCGCCAGCGCCTGCAGCAGCCGCTCGACCGTGACAAAACTGTCGCCGGCTTTCTTGGCCAATTCCTCGGCGGTCGAAAACACCTTGGCCAGCGGCTGCGCCAGATAAAGCTGGCCGTTGCCGCCTTCCACCTTGGGCATGGCCTCAAGGGCGGTCTCGACGCCAAGCTTGACGTCGCGCACGTTGCCGCCGGCGCGCTCGATCAGCGAGGCGGCCAGCCCCTCGTCGTCATCGACGAGGACCTTCAGCATATGTTCGGGAGTGAATTGCTGGTGATTGCGCGAGAGCGCCATGGTCTGGGCGGACTGAATGAATCCGCGGACGCGCTCGGAGTATTTCTCGAGGTTCATATCTGTCTCCTTCCATCACCGGCCCGCTTTGCGGCACCGGATCAGATTGCGGTGACGGACCCGCTCATCCGAGCCGGGTCCAGTTCACGCCAGATATGGGGCGCAAGCCATTGCCGCTCAAGACGTCCGGCTGATGATATTGCATGGCCGAGCAAACGAAAACGGCGGAGATTTCTCTCCGCCGTTTCATCGACTTATGTCTTGTGGGTCAGTTGTTGGCGTCGACGGCGGACGGGTCGCCGGCAGGGCTTTCGGCCGGCGCCGCATCAACCACGTCAACAGCGGCAGCGGTCTCGCCGGCGCCATCCACCACCTGGCCACCACCAGACTGTTCGTCACCGACCTGATCGGCATTGTTGCGCGGACGGCGCGGACGCCGCGGGCGACGGGCAGCGCCGCTCTCGGCGGCTGCCTCATTGAGTTCGGCCCGGGCGGCAAGAGCCGCCGGCGACAGGTTTTCGTACAGCGGCGCCGACTCGGAGAAACCGCTCTCGGCTTCGGGCTCAACCGCGGAAACGGTTTCCGCCTGTGCCGGGGTTTCGGTGAAGCGCTGCTGGTCGCCGCGCTGGCCGTTCTGCTCGCCACGCTGGGCAAAGTCGCCACGCTGGTCGTTCTGGCCATAGCCGCCATTGGGGCGGCGGTCACGGTTGCGGCCATTGTTGTCGCGGCCGTTGTTGTTGCGGCCATTATTGTCACGGCCATTATTGTCACGGCCACTGTTGTTCTCGCGGCCGTTTTCCTGGCCGTATGCGAGCTCGGCCGGCGTGCCCTCAATCGTCGGCTGCGGACCGTTGCCGTGGTTGGCCATCGGCGCTTGAGTCTCGCCGCCATTGCCGCTGCCGGCATTGTCAAAATCGTCGCGATCTTCATCGTCGTCGAATTCGTCGCGGTTCTGCGGGGCATTCTGGATCGGCATCTGCGCCTGTGCGGCGGCAATGATGCGGTTGTAGTGCTCGGCGTGCTGGAGGTAATTTTCCGCCATAACCCGGTCGCCGGAGCTTTGCGCATCACGGGCCAGAGTGGCGTATTTTTCGGCGATCTGCTGAGCCGATCCACGGATTTTCACGTCCGGGCCGTTGCTCTCGTAGTTGCGCGTCAGGGGATTTGGGCCCTTGCGGTTGTTATTGTTGTTATTGTTGTTGCCACCGCCGCCGCCATTGTTGTTGCGACCGCGCATGCGCCTGTTCTGCTGTTGTGGCCTCATAAGACTCTCTTCATTTTGAAATTTTCGAAAAACGTTTCGCGAACGGAGGCGCTCATGCAGCCAGCCGTTTCGTTTCTTCACCGGCGTTCGCCCGCATCAATTGCGTTGGCGCCACGTGTCATCCTGTTCCGGTTACATCACTTGCCGGACGATTCCCGCACGAAGCTTGGGCGTCGTTTGCGCAAGAAGGCAGCTATTTCCAAGGAAAACCGAATCGCTAAGAGCACTGCCTGCTTCGTCTCATCCGGTTAGGGCGGACCCTAGCCGCATTCCCCGGCATTGCCAAGCGCTTTTTTGCACTGCGTCAAGGCTTTCCCTGTTCAAACATAAGAACCCTGTCGTTTCCGCCAAGATCGACAAATGCCCCGGCCAGCCTGTAGCCGGCTGCCGCGAATATGTCTTTGACCTCATTGCGCTGCGTGTGGCCGATCTCGACCGCTATCTTGCCTTCTGCTTCCAGAAACTTTGCCGCCTCGGCGGCGATGATCCTGTAGGGGCCAAGACCGTCCACACCGCCATCAAGGGCTCTGTGCGGATCGAAATCGCGGACCTCGTCCTGCAGATTTCCAATGTCTCTAGACGATATATAGGGAGGGTTTGCGGCAATTACATGGTATCGGCCCGAAACTTTTTCGAACCAGTCAGACTGCAGCCCCACGAACCGGCCGGCGAGTCCGAGTTGCTCGGCATTGCGTATCGCGGTTGCCAGCGCGTCTTGTGAAATATCGACCCCGGTGGCGGTCGCGGCCGGAACCGCGCTGAGCAGCGCCAGCGCAATCGCGCCGGTACCGGTGCCGAGATCGAGGATACGGCATTCCCCCAGCCTTTCGGCCGTCGCGCCGGCAAAAGGGAAGACCGCCTCGACCAGCGTTTCGGTGTCCGGCCGCGGCTCCAGCGTTTCCGGCGACAGCGACAGCCGCAGGCCGTAAAACTCGCGAAACCCGAGGATGCGGTGCACCGGTTCGCCGGCCATGCGGCGCTGCAGAGCAGCGTCGATTGCGGCAACCGCACCCGCATCGACCGTCCGCTGCGGGTCGGCGATCGCCTGCGTACGGTCCGTGCCGGAAAAATGTTCGACGATCAGCCTGGCATCCAGCGCCGGGTCGGAAAGGCCGGCCGCGGCAAGCCGCTCCCGCGCCACCCGCAACAACGGCCCGAGCGCGCCGGGCAACATGTCAGCCATCGAGGCCAATATCGGCGAGCAGCTTCGACTGATGGTCGGCAATCAGCGCATTGATGACCTCATCGAGCTCGCCCATCATCACCCGGTCGAGCTTGTAGAGCGTCAGGTTGATACGATGGTCGGTAAGGCGGCCCTGCGGGAAATTGTAGGTGCGGATGCGCTCCGAACGGTCGCCCGAACCAACCTGCGATTTGCGTGACTCCGAGCGCTCCTCGTCCGCCTTGCTGCGCTCGAGGTCGTAAAGCCGCGCACGCAGAATCTGCATGGCTTTCGCCCGGTTCTGATGCTGCGACTTCTCCGCCTGCACCACCATGATACCGGTCGGCAAATGGGTGATGCGCACGGCCGAATCGGTGGTGTTGACGTGCTGGCCACCCGAACCCGAGGCGCGCATCGTGTCGATGCGGATGTCTTCGGCGCGGATGTCGATGTCGACCTCTTCGGCTTCCGGCAGAACGGCCACCGTCGCCGCCGAGGTGTGGATGCGCCCGCTGGCCTCGGTCGCCGGCACGCGCTGCACGCGGTGCACGCCGGATTCGAATTTCAGATGGGCAAAGACGCCCCTACCGGAAATGGTGGCGATGATTTCCTTGAAGCCGCCGGCATCGCCGTCGCTGGCCGACACCGTCTCGAAGCGCCAGCCGCGTTCGGCGGCATAGCGCTCATACATGCGAAACAGGTCGCCGGCGAACAATGCCGCCTCATCGCCGCCGGTGCCGGCGCGGATTTCAAGGATGGCGTTCTTGTCGTCGGCCGCATCCTTGGGCAACAGCAGGATCTGGATGTCCTTTTGCAGCTGTTCGATACGCTCTTCGACGCCGGGCAAATCTGCCTCCGCCAGGGCCCGCATCTCGGCATCGGTGCCCTTGTCGGCAAGCATCGCCTCGAGGTCGGCTTGCTCGCGCTCGACTGAGCGCAGTTCCCTGACCTTGGCCACCATGTCCTGCAACTCGGCATATTCGGAGGCCATCTTCACATAGGCATCGGCCGTCGGGCCGGCCGACATCTGCGCTTCGAGCATCTCGAAGCGCTTGACGACCTGATCCATACGCTCGCGGGGAAGATTGACCATGGCTAATGCTATAGCGGGATGGAGCGGTCGTCGGCAAAGGCCTGCAGCAGCGCCCGCATCGGCAGCCCTTGAGCCGGCGCCATCAGATTGTCGGCAAAGAAAGCCTCCAATTCCTCCAATGGCAGTTCGGTTAGCATCGCCTTTACCGGGCCGATCGAGGCTGGAGACATCGAGATCGAGCGGTAGCCAAGGCCGATCAGCGCCATGGCGGAAATGGGTTTTCCGGCAAGCTCGCCGCACAGCGTCACCGGCGTGTGGTTGCGAACCCCGGCGTCGGCGATCTGCTTCAGAACCCGCAGGAAAGGCGTCGAAAGCGTGTCGAAGCGGTCGGAGAGCTGCGTGTTCCCCCGATCGACCGCCATGACGAACTGGAACAGGTCGTTGGAGCCGACCGAGACGAAATCGACCGCCTTCATCAACTCGTCGAGCTGGAACAGCAGCGACGGCACTTCCAGCATGGCGCCCACCTTGAGGCTGGTCGGCAGATGGTGGGCAAAGCGGGAGAGATGCCGCACTTCGCGGTCGATGATCTCGCGCGCCTGGGCGATTTCGCCGAGTTCGGTAACCATCGGCAGCATCAGCTTCAGTTCGCGCCCGCCGCAGGCCTTCAGCAGAGCGCGGATCTGGGTCCTGAGCAGACCCGGCCGGTCGAGCGTCAGCCGAATCGCGCGCCAGCCGAGCGCAGGGTTTTCTTCCTGGATGGCGCCCTTGAAGTAGGGCAGCACCTTGTCGCCGCCGATGTCGATGGTGCGGAAGGTGACCGGCTTGCCGCGCGCCGCGTCCAGCACGTCGCGGTAGAGCCGCTCCTGCGCCTCGGCACGCGGGAAGGTCGAGGCGACCATGAACTGCAATTCGGTGCGGAACAGGCCGATGCCGGCGGCACCCGCCTCGGCCAGCTGAGGCAGGTCGACGGCCAGGCCCGCATTCATCAGCAGGTCGACCTGGACGCCGTCCTTGGTCACCGACGGCTTCTTGCGCAGTTCCCGGTAGACTTCCTGCCGGCGCGCCCGGAAGCGCACTTTTTCGGCATAGGCAGCTTCGAGGTCGGGCTGCGGCCGCAGATGGATGGTGCCTTCCTCGCCGTCGACGATGATGGCATCGCCGTTTTCCGCCATGGAAACGGCGCCCTTCATCTGGCCGGCGACCGGAATGCCCATGGCGCGCGCTACGATGACGACATGGCTGGTGGCAGCGCCGTCTTCCAGCACCACGCCGCGCAGCTTGTCCCTGGGATAATCAAGCAGTTCGGCCGCGCCCATCGAGCGCGCGACCAGGATGGCATCCTTCGGCAGTGACGCCGCGACGTCGTCAGGCCCGCGCCCCATCAGCTGGCGCAGCAGCCGGTTGGCGAGATCGTCGAAGTCGCTCATCCTCTCGCGCAAATAAGGATCGGTCATGTGCAGCATGCGGGCGCGCATGTCGCTTTGGACCTTTTCCACCGCCGCTTCCGCTGTCAGGCCGTTGCGGATCGCCTCTTCCAGCCGGCGCACCCAGCCGCGGTCGTTGGCAAACATGCGATACGCTTCGAGCACCTCGCGATGTTCGCCCTCGAAGGCGACATCGCGCCGCTCCAGCATGTCGTCGATAGAAAGCCTGAGCGAACCGAGCGACGTCTCCAGCCGGCGCACCTCTTCCTCACTGTCCTCGTTGAACAGATTGGTGACGACGATGCGTGGCTCATGCAGCACGACATGGCCGAGGCCGACGCCCTCGTTGAAGGACAGGCCGGTAAAGCTGACGGGACGGCGCAGGTCGAGTTCGAGGCCGGGCCGGGTCAGGCGAGCGAGATCGCCGGTGGCGATCATCTCGGCGATCACCATGGCGGTCGTTTCCAGCGCCTCGACCTCGTCGTCGCGGTAGTGGCGCATGGTCTTGTTCTGCACCACCAGCACGCCCAGCGTGCGCCCTGCCCTGAGTACGGGCACGCCGAGGAAGGAATTGTAGATCTCTTCGCCCGTCTCCGGCAGGTAGGCGAAGGCCGGATGTTCCTGCGCATTTGAGAGGTTGAGCGGCCGCGCGCTCGCGGCAATGGTGCCGACGAGGCCCTGCCCCAGCCGCAGCTGCGCCAAATGGACGGCGTTCGGGTTCAGACCTTCGGTGGCATAGAGTTCGAGCACCGAATCGGCGCGCAGCACATAGAGCGAGCAGACCTCGGCGACCATGTTGGAGGCGATGTCGCGCACGATCCGGTCGAGCCGCTCCTGCGGCTCCAGCGGCTCCTGCATGAGCTCGCGGAGCCGTTTCAGCAGAACGCGCGGGCCACTGGCCGTATCACGCATCGCGGCTTCTTCTCCAATGGGCATTTTGCCCGCCGCAGTTTCCACTGCGACCGGCGCACACGCAACAACTCAAATCGCTCTCGCTACTGCTTATCCAGACCGTACACGGAATGCAAAGTACGAACCGCGAGTTCCGTGTAGGGACCGTCGATCAGTATCGAAATCTTGATCTCGGAGGTAGTGATGGCGCGGATGTTGATCGCCTTGTCGGCCAGCGCCTTGAAAGCGGTGGCGGCCACACCGGCATGGCTGCGCATGCCGATGCCGATGACCGAAACCTTCGACATGCCGGCTTCCGACTGCACCACGTCATAGCCGATCGAAGCCTTCAGACGCTCCAGCACGGCCAGCGCCTTGTCCACGTCGCCGGACGGCACGGTGAAGGTCATGTCGGTGAACTTGCCGTCCTCTGAGATGTTCTGGACGATCATGTCGACATTGATGTTGGCCTCGGCCAGCGGGCCGAAAATGCCGGCGGCAACGCCCGGGCGGTCGCCGACGCGGCGCAGAGAAATCTGCGCTTCGTCCTTGGCGTAGGCAATTCCGGTGACGACCTGCTGTTCCACGATCTCTTCCTCGTCGCAAATAAGCGTTCCCGGAGGATTGAGCAAATCCCCCATTCCGGGCGCATCGGGATCGTCGAAGGACGACCGCACGAACGTACGCACCCTGTGCACCATGGCAAGCTCGACCGAGCGCACCTGCAAGACCTTGGCGCCGAGCGAGGCCATTTCGAGCATTTCCTCGAACGAAATCTTGTTGAGCCGCCGCGCCTTCGGCTCGATGCGCGGATCGGTGGTGTAGACGCCGTCGACATCGGTGTAGATGTCGCAGCGGTCGGCCTTGACCGCCGCGGCAATGGCCACCGCGCTTGTGTCGGAGCCGCCGCGGCCGAGCGTGGCGATGCGGTTGTCCGGGCCGATGCCCTGGAAGCCGGCGACGACAGCCACCTGGCCCTCGCCGAAGCGCTTGATCAGGAACGCGCCGTCAATTTCGAGGATGCGCGCCGCGCCATGCGCGTTGTCGGTCTTGATCGGGATCTGCCAGCCCTGCCAGGAGCGGGCATGGACGCCCATATTCTGCAGTGTGATCGCCAGCAGGCCGGCAGTCACCTGCTCGCCCGAGGCGACCACGGCGTCATACTCGCGCGCGTCGTGCATGGGCGAGGCTTCGCGCGTCCAGCCAACCAGTTCATTGGTCTTGCCCGCCATCGCCGAAACCACGACAGCGACCTCATGGCCGGCATCGACCTCGCGTTTGACGTGACGCGCCACATTGCGGATGCGGGCGATGTCGGCGACGGAGGTTCCGCCGAATTTCATCACGATGCGCGCCATGGAAGCGAAATGCCTTTGACTGAAGCCGGCCCAGGACCGAAAGGGGAAGTAAGCGCTCGACAGAAGCCGGCCGCTGAATGCGCGCCTCCTTAGCCAAATGATCACGGTTTCGCAAGGCTGGCGGCGGATGCCGGCTTCAGGATCGCGGCATATTGCGTTCGGCCCCGCCGCCGCTTACCAAATGCTGCCCGCGGGAAACTCCTTTTGGTCCGGCATATCGAATGATTGTTCGCCTTCGACGCGCCATGCGGTGGCAATCGCTGCCGCTGTTCATCGGCTTCGCCGTGCTGGCGTTGATCGTCGGCACACGCGCCGTGCTGGTCGAGACCCAGAGAGCCAATCGTGAGGCCGCGCGCGAGGCGGTCGAGTATCAGGAATTGCTTTCCGGTTTGCTTGCGATGGCTCAGGAGGCCGAGACCAGCCAGCGCGGCTATCTCCTGACCGGCGAGAAATCCTACCTCCAGCCTTATCGGCAGGCGGTCGACGCCATTCCGGGCCAGCTTGCCCGCATCCACGGCATGACCGCGCCGGACGACGAACTCGTGCAGCAGATCAACCACGTCAAGGACGCGCTTTCACAAAACCAGGCCGAATTGGCTGAGACGATTGCACTCTACGATCGCGGCGATGCGGCAAAAGCTCTGGAACTGGTCCGCAGCGGCCAGGGCAAGGCCGCCATGGACCAGATCCGGGCCAGCATGGACACGATCCGGCGCATTGGCGGCGCAGCCATCGCCGCGCGCGACGCTCATACCGACCGGGTCGAAAACTGGCTGCGAATCGGCTCGATAGCGGCGCTGCTGGCGATCTTCCTGCTTGGCGCCTACACGGTTCGCCTTTCGCGCCGCCGGTTCCGCGCAGTGGCGATCGCCCAGGAAGAGCTGATGCGCAAGAACATCGAGCTCGGCAACGAAATCCAGACGCGTGAAAAGGCCGAATCGCAGATCCGCCAGATGCAGAAGATGGAGGCTGTGGGCCAGCTGACCGGCGGTATCGCCCACGATTTCAACAACATGCTGGCGGTGATCATCAGCGCCATGAACCTCGCCCAGCGCAAGCTGACGCGGGGCGAGCACGACATCATGAAATTCATCGAAGCGGCGACCGATGCGGCGACCCGGGCCGCAAACTTGACGTCACGGCTGCTTGCCTTCTCGCGCCAGCAGCCGCTCGCGCCTCAGGTTGTAGACGCCAATCGTCTGGTCGCCGGCATGTCGGACCTGCTTCGGCGGGCGCTCGGCGAAACCATCCGCATCGAAACCGTGCTGGCTGGCGGCCTGTGGAAGACCCATGCCGATCCGAGCCAGCTCGAAAATGCCATTCTCAACCTGGCGGTCAATGCGCGCGACGCCATGGGCGAGGACGGCAAGATGACCATCGAGACCGCCAACAGCCACCTCGACGAGGGCTACGCCGCCACCCATGCCGAGGTCAAAGCCGGCCAGTATGTGATGATCGCGGTCAGCGACACCGGCGCCGGCATGCCGGCGGACGTCATGGAGCGGGCTTTCGAGCCGTTTTTCACCACCAAGCCGGTCGACAAGGGCACCGGCCTCGGGCTGAGCCAAGTGTTCGGCTTCGTCAAACAGTCCGGCGGACACGTCAAGATTTACTCGGAACCCGGCCAAGGCACCACGATCAGGATCTACCTGCCGCGCTTCTTCGGCCCGGAAGAGGCCGCCATATCTTCGGAACGAGCCGGAAATCCTGCCGTGCCGGTCACCGAAACCATCCTTGTCGTGGAGGACGATCCACGCGTGCGGGCTTCCACCACGGATGCCATGCGCGAACTCGGCTACACCGTCATTCATGCCGCAAGCGGCCAGGAAGCGCTGGAAAAGCTGGGCGACAACCCTGGTGTGGCGCTCATGTTCACCGATATCGTCATGCCGGTGATGAATGGCCGCAAGCTCGCCGAGGAGGCGCTGGCGCGCATGCCGAAGCTGAAGGTGATCTTCACCACCGGCTTCACCAGGAACGCCGTCGTCCACAATGGCGTGCTCGACCATGACGTGCATTTCCTGGCCAAGCCCTTCACCATCGAGCAGCTGGCGGCGAAATTGCGCGACGTGCTGGACGCAAGATGACCGAGGCCCTGGAAATCGTCACCTTTCGCCTCAAACCTGGAGCGGAAGCGGGCTTTGCCGCCGCCAACAACCTGGTCGCCGACTGGCTGGCGCGGCAACCTGGTTTCGTAAACCGCTGCCTGGCGCGGCGGGACGATGGCGGATGGGTCGATGTGGTGCGCTGGCGAAGTCGCGAGCAGGCTCTCGCCGCCGCAGGCCGGATCATGGCCGAGATCGGCGATTGCGAAGCGATGCGGGCCATCGATCCCGCAAGTGTTGCGATGGAACATGCGGCGATTGTGATCTCGAGGCCATAGGTCGACTAGCCAGCAGTCGCAAAAACCGGCCTTGACTTTCTTGCCCCGGCACCCGACTTCCTAGCGTCCGAGGAGACCCGCCCCATGCCAGAGGCCCGACGATCGACAATCGATGCCGGAGAAGTGGAACGCTTTTCCGCGCTTGCCGCCGAATGGTGGAACCCGAACGGCAAATTCCGTCCGCTGCACAAATTCAACCCGGTCCGGCTGGCCTATATCCGGGACCAGGTGGCGGCGCGCTTCGGCCGCGATCCGCGGGCGGCGCGGCCGTTCGAAGGCCTGCGTTTCCTCGATATCGGCTGCGGCGGTGGATTGTTGTGCGAGCCGATGGCAAGGCTTGGCGCCGAAGTGGTCGGCGCCGACGCCTCGGCAACCAACATCGAGGTGGCGAAGCTGCACGCGGCCGAAGGCGGCGTGACGGTGGATTATCGCGCTACGACCGCTGAGGATTTGGCCGATTTCGGCGAGAAATTCGACGTCGTCCTCAACATGGAAGTCGTCGAGCATGTTGCCGATGTCGACCTGTTCATCGGCAAGTGCGGCGAGATGGTCAAGCCCGGCGGCATCATGTTCGTCGCCACCATCAACCGCACGCTGAAGGCACTGGGCCTGGCCATCATCGGCGCCGAATATGTGCTGCGCTGGCTGCCGCGCGGCACCCACCAGTTCGGCAAGCTGGTGCGGCCCGAAGAGCTTGAAAAGGCGCTCGGCAGCGCCGCCATGACCATCATCGACCGCACCGGCGTGACCTACAATCCTCTCGCCGACCGCTGGGCACGCTCCAAGGACATGGACGTCAACTATATGGTGCTGGCGGAAAAACGATCGGTCTGAACGAAAGGGGGCGGCCGTGGACACTATGAGGGCCCGAGAGCTGGCGCTCGATCTTCCCGAAACGGTCGAGCAATCGCATTTCGGCAAGGCTGACTTCCGCGTCCGCAACCGTATCTTCGTCTCGCTGCCCGAAGCCGACCGTGCTGTCGTCAAGCTCGACCGCGACCAGCAAGAGATGATGGCCGCGGCTGAGCCATCGGTTTTCAGGCCCGTGACAGGCGGCTGGGGCCAAAAGGGATGGACGTCGATCATGCTCGAAGCCTGCGACGAACAGACATTCCGCAGCGCCGTTCGGACGGCCTGGCGAAACGTCGCCCCGCCGGCGCTACGGAAGCGCCTCGACGCGAGCCAAATTTAAGCTTGAGCAGTTCGAGCAAAGTGTGAAGCGGTTTTCCCGGGAAAGCGCATAGCGCTTTGCCTAGGGAATTGCGTAAACCAAAGACCCTATGCCTTCTGGCTCTGCGCCTTGGTGGTGATGATCACGCCGATGGTGATGATCACCGCGCCGGCCCAGGTCAGCAACTGGTAGTGCTCGCCGAGGAAGATGGTTCCGGCAAACAGGCCGACGGCCGCCGCCACATAGCCGATCTGGCTGAGATAGACCGGACCGCCCACGGCCTGCAGCCGGAAGAAGAAGGCAAACATCGCCGAGGCCGAAGCGACTTGCGCCACGACAACCAGCGGCACGGCCCTGAGCGGGGCGAAAGCGCCGACGCCGAACAGCGCGAGAATGCCGATCAGCAGCAGCGTCGCCGAGGCCAGGTGGCTGCCGACGGCCAGTTCGATCGGACCGGTGCCTTCGGGCCAGTCGACGGTGCGATAGATATTGCCGGCGGCAAGGCTGACCGGGATCAAAAGTCCGACCAGCACCCAGTAGACATCGGCCGGCTGGCCGGCCTCGCCGCGCGTCACCGCCACCATGATGGCGCCGATGAAGCCGACGGCGATACCGATACTGCCGAGCGTATTTGGCCGTCGAACGCCGAGCAGGATCGAAAACACCAGTGTGATGACCGGCGACAGCGTGAACATGATGCCGGTATAGCCGGCGCCGAGATGCGGGATAGCCGAAAACATCAGCAGATTGGGCACGGCGTAGGACACGGCGGCGGTGATGAAGAAATAGCGCAGTCTGTGCGAGGTGAGCCGCATGCGCTCGCCGTTCGCGAGCAACGCGCACAGCAGCACGCCCCCGGCGCCGAACGAGATGACGAAGGCCCAGACCATGGCCGGAACGCCGGCAGCCGTCGCCAGCTTGCCGAACGGCAGGGTCAGGCCGAGCAGGCCGCCGGTGACGACCAGCAGGCCAAGCGCCGATTCCCAGAGAAATTTCATCGGATGGTCCCGTCACTCACTTGCGGCACTGGGTCGAAACTGTATCTTTAGGTAGCATACCACAAAGATTCTTAACGTCAAGATACTTAGCGGTGAGACAGATGGATCGCGCGGCAAAGGCGGTGGAGCAATGGAAGCGGGAACGGCCGGACCTGGAGGTGTCGCCGATGCTGGTGCTTGGGCGGCTGAACGAAGCCTCTTCGCTAATCGCCCGCGAGCGCCTCGCCCCGCTGTTTGCCCGTTTCGGACTGCAGGCCGGCGAATTCGATGTGCTGGCGACGCTGCGCCGCTCCGGCCAGCCTTACGCGCTGACACCGACCGCTCTCTACGAGGCGACGATGGTGACCTCCGGCGCCATGACCAACCGGCTCGACCGGCTTGAGAAGGCCGGACTGATCCTGCGCGGCCCGCACCCCAACGACCGGCGTGGCATTGTCGTGCAACTGACCGAAAAAGGTCTGGCCTTGATCGACGAAGCCCTGACCGCCCACGTCGCCAACGAGCATGAAATCCTCGCCGGGCTCACCGGCACGGAGCGGGGGGCACTGGCTCAGTTGCTTGGCAAATTGATCGATAGCGCCAGCTGATCGCTCAATTGCGCTCCTCGGGAAAACTCGGGATCGGCATGAAATCGATGCCATCCTCGGCCAAGCTCTTGGCTTCGTCCAACGTCGCCTCGCCATAGATGCCGCGCGCATCGCTCTCGCCGAAATGGATCTTGCGCGCTTCTTCGGCAAACTTGTCGCCGACATAGTCGGCATTCTCGCGCACCTTCTCGGCCATCGCCTTCAGTTGCGCCAAAGCCTGCTTCTGGGTTTCGCCCATGGCCAGCGCAATTGTTTCCTGCTTCCGCGCGGTGGAGACGGCTGGCGCCATCAGCGCCTTTTGCACCTTGTGCGAGCCGCAGCTCGGGCAATCGACGAAGCCGCGCTTCTTCTGCGTGTCGAAATCGTCATTGCTGCGAAACCAGCCCTCGAATTCGTGCTCGTGCTCGCAGATCAGGGCAAAGCGGATCACGAAGCCGCGCCCCTGAGCCGCGGCGCTTCCACTGCGCCGGCATTGACGGCAAAATCGCGCGCATTCCTAAGGTTGGGGATTTTCTTACGCGCGGCCCACGACTGCGCCGTGTCGATCTCGGCGATGATCACCTCCGGATCGTCATGGTCGGCCTCGGCGAGAATTCGACCCCATGGGTCGACGATCAGCGAATGGCCATAGGTTTCGCGGCCATCCTCATGCAGGCCACCTTGTGCTGCAGCAACCACATAGGCGCCGTTCTCGATGGCACGGGCTCGCAGCAGCACATGCCAGTGCGCCTCGCCGGTCTGGCGGGTGAAGGCGGCAGGCACCGACAAGAGGTCGGCGCCGGCCATCGCCTCGGCGCGGAACAGCTGTGGAAAGCGTAGATCGTAGCAGACGGCAAAGCCGAGCCTAGCGCCGTCGATCTCGGTGACGACAGCCTCGGTGCCCGGCTCATAGGCGGCGGATTCGCGCCAGCTCTCGCCATTGTCGAGGTCGACATCGAACATGTGGATCTTGTCGTAGGTGGCAAGGGTGGCGCCGTCCGGCCCAAACAGCAGCGCCCGGTTGGCGAGCTTGCCGTCGGTGCGCAGGATGGCGGTCGAGCCGATGTGCAGGAAGACGCCGAGTTCGCTGGCGAGCTTGCGCGCGGCCGCCACGACGATGTCCTTGTCTTCCGAGGTGAAGGAAGCAGCCCTGGCTTCCTTGTCGCGGATCAGCGCACCGGTCATTTCCGGGGTCTGGATGTAGGTTGCACCGAGGCCTGCCGCTTCGCGCACCAGCCGTTCGAGATCGACCGCGTTGCGCTCGGGGCTCTCGCCCGAACGCATCTGGATCGCCGCCGCCTTGAAAATACCCATCGTCACGTCCTCTTTGAGCAATTCCAGGAAAAGTGTGTAACGGTTTTCCGTCCGGAATTGCGTAAAAACAAAGACATAGAGCGGCGCTACGAACCGCTCTTTGTCGTCGAGCCGTTGGCAAGCAGCCTATCCAGCTGCCCCCGTGCCTCCAACTCGTGGAGGTCGTCGGAGCCGCCGACATGCGTGTCGCCGATGAAAATCTGCGGAAAGGTCGAGCGGCCATGCGCCCGCGAAATCATTTCCTGGCGCAATTCCGGCGAAAACGAAGCGTCATGCTCGGTGTAGGCGACGCCCTTGCGGTCGAGCAACCGCTTGGCCGCTGCGCAATAGCCGCACATCATACGGGTGTAGATCGTCACATCGAGCATCGGTCCGTGCCTTTCCTCGACCTTATATAGTCGCGGACTCGTCGGCCCGAAAGTCCCCCGGCAGGACACGCGCAAAGGTCAGCACATCGACCGCTCCGGCGCCGCCCTTCTTCAGCGCCCTGGCGACCGAGCGCACGGTAGCGCCGGTGGTGTAGACATCGTCGACCAGAAGCACGCGGCGCCCAGTGATCTCGATTTCGGCTTCCGCAGGCACACGGAAGGCGGCGCGCACATTGTCCTCGCGCTCCTGCCGCTCCAGCCCGACCTGCTGGCGCGTGAGCTTGACGCGCCGGACCGCCGAGGGCGAGAAAGGCAGCCCGCTAAGCTGCGCAACCGCCCTTGCCAACTCCGCCGACTGGTTGAACTGCCGCCGAAAGAAGCGCCGCCAGTGCAGCGGCACCGGTACGACGACATCGGCGTCTGCAATTACCTCAGCGCCGGCGCGCAGCATCCAGCGCGCCATCCACGGCGCCAGATCGGTGCGATCCTGGTATTTCAGACCTTGCACCATCTGGCGGGCGACACCTGAATAGGCCACGGCCGCCCGCGCCCGCTCGAACGGCGGCGTATCGGCGATCGCCTCGGCCGACAGGAATCCCTCGCCCATATCGTGCGTGAATGGCGTGCCCATCACCGCGCACCATGGCCGCTCCAGCAGCCTGAGTTTCGGCCAGCAGGCACCGCACAAAACACCGGGTTGCGAGACGTGCCTGCGACAGCCGGCACAGACCGGCGGGAACAGCATCCGCGCCGGCCAGTCCAACATGGCCAGTTTCAACATGGTTTGAGCGAGGCTCTTGATCTCCATCACCGGATCGGCCACGTGGGTTTTGTCGTCCGCGCCAGGATATCACTAGACGGACAAACAGGGATGTCTACCGTTGCAGCCGATCATCGATACTGAACTTTGGCTGGTGCGCAAGCGCAGGGCGCTGGCCCACCCCGTAGCCGGCGCGGATTTTCTGATGCGGCGGGCGGCGGAAGACCTTGCCGACCGGCTCGGCGCGGTCGAGCGGAAATTCGGCAAGGCCGCGGTGCTGTTTTGCCAGACGCCGGACGCAACGGACGTGGTCGCTGCAAGCGGCAAGGCAGCGGAGATCGTGCGCGTCGAGGCAGATCCAGCGTTTCTGGACGGCCGGCCAGGGCTGATAGCACCGCTGGAAACAGTGCCGTTCCAGCCGGAAAGCCTCGACCTCGTCGTTTCACTTCTGTCGTTGCAGGCGATGAACGACATTCCCGGCATGCTGGTGCAGATCCGCCGCGCTCTGCGGCCCGACGGGCTTTTCCTCGGCGCCTTTGCCGGCGCCGGCACGCTTTCCGAATTGCGCGAAAGCCTGCTCGCCGCCGAGACCGAACTCTATGGCGGCGCCAGCCCGCGTGTCATCCCCTTCACCGATGTTCGCGACGCCGGCGCACTGCTGCAGCGCGCCGGACTGGCGCTGCCGGTGGTCGACGTCGAAACGGTGACCGTCCGCTACGATACCCTCTTCGACCTCATTGCCGATCTCAGGGCGATGGGCGAAACCAGCGCGCTGACTGATCGCAGCCGGCGACCGGGAGCGCGAAAGCTTTTTACCCGTGCCGCCGAAATCTATGCCGAACGCTTTTCGGACGCTGATGGCCGCATCAGGGCAAGCTTTTCCATCGTCTGGATGTCGGGCTGGGCGCCCGATGCCTCGCAGCAAAAGCCCTTGAAACCGGGTTCGGCGAAGGTCTCGCTGAAGACGATACTGGAAAACCCCGGCGGGCGGTGACGGCGCTCCGGATCAGTGCTCGGCGAAGGCGTTTGCGAGCCTGCTGTTGTTGTCGCTGAACAGAAACTGGATCGCATTGCTGGCCTTGCCGACACCCCCGACGATGGCAAGCGACAGCACCGCAACGATCAGGCCATATTCAATGGCCGTGGCGCCTGTTTCGTCCTGCAAAAATCGGCGCAGCAATGGCTTCATGATCGTCGATCCCTCTCATCCCCGACCATATCGCCGACCTGTTAAGAAAGGTTAACGGCACAAGCTTAACAGGCTGTGAAATGGGCCTGCGTTGAGGAAGTTCTCAAGCTGGTGTCGACCTTGTTGGTCAGCAGTCGCCGCTGCGTTGGCCGTCGGCGCGGATGATGCAGACTGAGCTCGGTGAGGGCTGCAGCACGCTTCTGCGCAGCGTATAGGTGGCCCGCGAGCCGATCGAACCCGTGCTCATCGGGTCGAGACCGCCTGCAAGAGCATCGCGGCTGGATGATCGCGTCTGGTTGTCCAGCACGGGGACCGCGATCAGCGCCAGCGCCACTGCGGCCGAGCCGAACAACAGCGTGACGCGCAATAAGCCGACGCCGGCGGCGCGAAAGCTGCGATCTGGCCGGATCGAGTCCCATTCCCTGTCGAGGCTCATGCAATCGCTCCCCGCGAACCCGCTTTGCCGCAATTTTTCACGACGAGATAAATCTTCCATTAACGCTGGCTAGATCAGACCGCGAAATGGCTTTGTATCACAACAGGTCGATGAGGAACTGGATCAGCGGCGCGTCGGCCGGCGGCATGGGATAGTCGCGCATCTGCTTTGGCCGCACCCATTTCAACGCCTGCCCTTCCCTGGGCTGCGCGATGCCGCGGAAGCGGCGGCAGACGAACAGGGGCATCAGGAGATGGAAATCATCATAGGAATGGCTGGCGAAGGTGAGCGGCGCCAGGCAAGGAATGTCAGTCTCGATGCCGATTTCTTCCTGCAGTTCGCGGATCAGGCATTGTTCCGGCGTCTCGCCTGGCTCTACCTT
This sequence comes from Mesorhizobium sp. M0016, assembly GCF_040324035.1. Classification (NCBI taxonomy): domain Bacteria; kingdom Pseudomonadati; phylum Pseudomonadota; class Alphaproteobacteria; order Hyphomicrobiales; family Phyllobacteriaceae; genus Mesorhizobium; species Mesorhizobium sp. M0016. The sequence continues at coordinate 289,071 of NZ_JAMYVM010000004.1, forward strand.
GCCGCCGGGAAATTCCCACAGGCCGGCAAGCTGTTTGCCCTCGGGCCGCTGCGCCAGAAGCACGCGGCCATCGGTATCGACCAGCGCGCACGCGGCGACCAGCAGCAGGCGTTTGCCGGTGATCTCGCTCATGCGCCCGGCGGCCGGCGATAGTGGTAGCGATAGACTTCGTCGAAGCCCAGCGAGCGATAGAGCGCCAGCGCCGGCGCATTGCCGGCCTCGACCTGCAGCCAGGCTTCGCGAGCGCCACGCAGCCTCGCCCACTTCAGCGCCGACAGGATCAGGTTGCGGCCATGGCCCTGATTGCGCGCCGACTTGGCGGTGGCGATCTCGAACAGACCGGCAAGATCGCCGTCATGGACGCAGATCAGCACCGCCAGAGGGTCGGCCCCTTCCTCCAGCGCAAACAGCCCGACTTCGGGTTGGATAGCGCCGATGATTTCCGAAAGACCCGGCCGCAGCGATGCATCCGAGCCGCTGACCTTGAGCGACGCGCCGAGAAAGCGGCTGATATCCTTCAGCGGAATCTGGTCCATGGCCGGCGCCAGTTGCGCGTCCGCCAGCGGCAGCCGCATCACCAGGGATTCGTCGAATGTGCTCCAGCCCTCATTGTCGAGATGCTTGGCCAGGTCCGGCCCCGACAGCGGCGAGATGCGGAAGGTCAGCGGCCTGCCATAGGCGTCGAAGCGCCGGCTGGCGCGGCCGATGCGCTCGGCAATGTGCTGGGTGTCGCCGGGATCGAGCGGGTTGACCGAGTTCAGCCGCTTGGCCGGATGGCCGGCTGTCAGCCGCACCACCCAGGTGCCGTCATAATGCACGGCCGCCGCCGGCCAGGCGCGAAACCCCGCAGCCTCGTAGCGGCGCACGATGGCGAGCATGCTTGCCGGATGCCTGGAAGCCAACTCCATCAGCTCCGGTAATCGCCATTGATGGCGACATATTCCTTGGTGAGGTCGCAGGTCCACACCGTCGCCTTGCCGCGGCCGATACCGATATCGGCGCGGATGCGAATGTCGTCGCGCTTCATATAGGCCGAGATCGCTTCCTCGGAGTAGCCCGGGTCGCGTTCGCCCTCATGCGCCAGACGGTTGTCGCCGAACCAGATCGACAGCCGGTCGCGATCGGCCGGCTCGCCGGCCTTGCCGACGGCCATGACGACGCGGCCCCAATTGGCGTCCTCGCCGGCAACCGCCGTCTTGACCAGCGGCGAATTGGCGATGGACAGCGCGATGCGCTTGGCCGAGCGCGCCGATTTGGCGCCGGTAACGGTGACTTCGACCTGCTTGCGGGCGCCCTCGCCGTCGCGCACCACTTGCAGCGCCAGCGATTTGAGCACCTTGCCCAGCGCCCGGCGGAACGCGCCGAGACGCGCATCCTTGGGATCGCTGATGGCGGGCGCGCCGCGCTTGGCAGCGGCTCCGGTGGCGAACAACAGCAGCGTGTCGCTGGTCGAGGTGTCGCTGTCGACGGTGACGGCGTTGAAGGTCTTGGCCGTGCCGCGCGACAACAAGGCCTGCAGCACGGGGGCGGCGATCGGCGCATCGGTGGCGATGAAGGACAGCATAGTCGCCATATCGGGCGCGATCATGCCGGCGCCCTTGGAGATGCCATTGATGATGACGTCGGTGTCGCCAAGCTTGACCGTCGCTGTCGCCACTTTCGGATAGGTGTCGGTGGTCATGATGGCCTTTGCCGCCTCGGTCCACAGATCCGGCTTGCCGTCCTTGACCAGTCCGGCCAGCAAATGGCTGAATTTGGTGGTGTCGAGCGGCTCGCCGATTACCCCGGTAGAAGCGAGGAACACTTCACCTGGCGTGCAGCCTGCGGCCTTGGCCGCGGCCTCGCCGGTCAGTTGGGTGGAGGCGCGGCCCTTCTTGCCGGTGAAGGCGTTGGCGTTGCCGGAATTGACCACAAGCACCCGCGCCTTGCCGGCGCCAAGGTTCTCGCGGCAGAAGTCGACCGGCGCCGAGGGGCATTTCGACTTCGTGAACACGCCGGCAACCGCTGTGCCGGCATCGAAGACTATGGCCAAGAGGTCGGTACGGTTCTTGTACTTGATCCCGGCCTCTGCGGTGGCGATGCGCACGCCCTCAATGGCAGGCATTTCGGGATATTTCTTCGGCGCGAGCGGCGAAATCGTTGCGTACATTGGGGACCTCGGGCGACGGAAAAACGCTAGGCGAAGGCCGGTTTGCCCGATAGCACGGCCCGGCGCAAGGGCGTTTTCTTGGCCGCCGCTGTGGGCAAGCCACCAGGGATTAAGCTTGCATTTCAAATCCGTTGGCGTCGGCGGGGCCTCTGGCGTTATGATATCGGCCATGGGCAGGCTGGTGATCTTGGCGGTGGCGTTTATGGGGCTTTTGCTCCTGAGCGCCGATGCGCAGCCGGAACGGCGCGTGGCGCTGGTCATCGGCAATGGCACCTATGCCGAAGCCGGCACGCTCACCAATCCGGTCAACGATGCGCTCGATATTGCCGGCAAGCTGCGCTCGATCGGCTTCGACGTCATCGAGGGCAACGATCTCGGCAAGCGCGAACTCGAGCGCAAGATCGGCGAATTTTCCGATGCGCTGGAAGGTGCGGGCGTCGGGCTTTTCTATTACGCCGGCCACGGCTTGCAGGTGGAAGGGCGCAACTACATCGTGCCGGTCGACGCCCGGCTCGACATGCCGGTCAAGCTGCAGCTCGAAGCCGTGCCGATCGACGAAGTCCTCGACATCATGGAGCAGCAGACCAAGGTCAGCCTGGTTTTCCTTGACGCCTGCCGCAACAATCCCTTTGCCCGCAGCCTGAGCCGCACCGCCACCACGCGCTCGGCAACGGCGCTTGCCGGTCTGGCGCAGTTCGATTCGACGCGCGGCTCCTTCATCGCCTTCTCGACGGCGCCAGGCGCTGTCGCCATGGACGGCACCGGGCGCAATTCGCCGTTCGCCGCCGCCCTGCTGCGACACATGGCCGAGCCCGGCCAGAGCATCAACGACATGATGATCGCGGTGCGCCGCGACGTGGTCTCCGAAACCCGCGAGGGACAGCGCCCATGGGAACAGGGTTCGCTGCTCGAACGGTTTGAGTTTGTGCCCGGCGGCGAAACGGTTGCACAGCCGAAGCCCGCCGTCCCCCCGGCGCCCGAAACAAAGGTTGCGGCACTCGAACGGTCTGTAGGCGACGACAAGACCGCAATCGAGAAATTCCTGCGCGACGACTATCTTGCGCCCGATGCCGCGGCGATCGGCGAGACCGTCAAGCGGCTCTATGCGCCTTCCGCCACCATCTTCGGCACGCGCTATGACAGCGACGCCGTCGTCAAGCTCAAGACGGGCTGGTTCGCGCAATTTGCATCCTGGTCGTTCAGTCTCGAGCCCGGCAGCCTCGAGGTGACGCCGCAGGGCGAGAACCGCGCCGAAGCCGTGTTCGCGATGAGCTACGACTATATGCCGAAAGACAAATCGGCGGCGCGCATGACCGGCAAGGCACGCGTCACGCTTGGGCTGGTGAAGAGCGACGGCCAGTGGCGGATCGCCTCGGAAACCTCGCAAGCGATGAACTGAAAATCCCCGCGCAGGGCGAATGTGAGGCCTGCTTCTACAAGCGCTGGAAACGGGCCGTTTCGTTTGCCTGCCAGCTCACCTATATTGCCGGCGAGATTGTTGGCCAGGATTGCCGGCGAGATTGTTGGCGAGGACAGACATGGGCGAGGATCCGGCGCGCAGATCGATCGGGGCGCGGCGCAACCCAGACAGCGCCGAGGCCATTCTCGAGGCCGCGGAGGCGGTGCTGGTCGAGGCCGGCTATGCCGGCTTCTCCATAGAGGCCGTGGCGCGGCGGGCGCGCGCCGGCAAACCCACGATCTATCGCTGGTGGCCGAGCAAGGCCGCCTTGCTGTTAGAGGTCTACAAGCGGCAAAAGCGTGTCGACGTCCCCGATACCGGCAGTCTCGAAGACGACCTCGTCGGTTTCCTGAGGAACCTCTTCGCGCATTGGCGCGACACATCCTCGGGCAGCGTATTCCGCTCGCTGATCGCCGAGGCCCAGTCGGACGAAGCGGCGGCCGCGGCCCTGACTGGCTATGCCGATGGGCGCGTGTCCCACACCGCTCGGATCATCGAGCGCGCCAAAGCGCGCGGCGAGGTTGCGGCCGATATCGACGCAGCGCTGGTCGCCGACCTCATCGCTTCCTATGCCTGGAAACACCTTTTGACCAACCGGCTGGACGAAGATGAGGCGACAATCCTTGCCACTGTCCGCTATGTGATGTCAGGCATCTCCCGCAATTGAAAAGGGCGCCGAACGGCGCCCTTTGCATGTTTTCGGTGCCGGCCTTACTTGCCGGCTTCCATCGTGTCGACGGCCTTCTTCAGATTGGCGTCGGGGATTTCAACCTTTGCGGCGCCGCGCAGCTGCTTGACCAGTGCGAAATACTTGTCGCGGATCACCGCCTGCTTGGCCTGGTCCTTGACGTCGTCGAAGGCCGGCGGCTGTTTGGTGCGCCTGTCCTCGAGCTTGATGACATGCCAGCCGAATTGCGTTTGCACCGGCTCCTTGGTGTATTTGCCGATTTCGAGCGCAACTGCCGCCTTGTCGAATTCCGGCACCATCTGCCCCGGGCCGAACCAGCCGAGATCGCCGCCATTGGTTTTGCCCGAGGGATCGCTGGTATGCTCGTTGGCGAGCTTCTGGAAGTCGGCACCGCCATCGAGCTGCTTGATAATCGCCTCGGCCTCTTCCTTCGTCTTCACGAGGATGTGACGGGCATGAATCTCATTGACCGGCGGCGTGCTGGCGATTTCCTGATCGTAGCGGGCGCGCACCTCGGCATCGGTAACCTTGTCGACGACGCCCTTCTCGACCATCTCGCCATGCAGCGCGCGCTGCTGCAGGAACGCCATGCGGCGCTGGAATTCGGGATCCTTGTCGAGCCCAGTAGCGACCGCCTGGGCGGCCATGACGCGGATTTCGATGGCCGCCGAAAGGGCGGCGGCGCGGCGCTGCTCGGGTGGCAACTGCGAGAACTGCTGCGACAGCTCGCCCTCGGCAAGCCCAAGGTCCGCCTCGGTCAGCTTCTGGCCATTGACGGTAGCGATAACGGCGTTCGGATCGACGGGGGCTGCCGCCGGCGCTGCTGCGGCATCGGCCGGGGCGGGAGCGGCTTCCTGGGCCATCAGCGGAGACAGCGACAGGACCGACAGGCCGAAAGCCAAGCCAAGGCTGGCGAGCGACGCACGGCGAAACAGTAAGGACATCAAGATTAACTCCAAGGGGGGATTGGTAGGCTTGCAGATCAGCCGGATTGTGGCGGAATTTGGCGCTGCCCATAGGGCTAACGCGGCGTTGACATCAGTTGAGCCCCCTCTTATCTGTCCAACGACTTTGCGTCCAGAACCGTTTTCCGGGCGCTTTTTGTGTTTGTCCGCGTTTCACGCGGAATTGATGGGGCCGGCCGGCGCTCATCTCAAAATTGAGAATTCTATCGAAAGGACCATCGGATGGTCAGTCTCGGCGGTCTCGCCCGTAAGGTTTTCGGTTCCTCCAACGATCGTCGCGTAAAATCGACCCGGCCGCGTGTCGAGGCGATCAACGCCATGGAAAACGAGATGCGGGCGCTGTCCGACGCCGAGCTTCAGGCCCGCACGGAAAAATTCCGCCAGGATATCGCCAACGGCGCCACGCTCGATGACCTGCTGGTGCCGGCCTTCGCCACCGTCCGCGAGGCATCCCGCCGCGTGCTCGGCATGCGCCCGTTCGACGTGCAGCTGATCGGCGGCATGGTGCTGCACAATGGCGGCATCGCCGAAATGCGTACCGGCGAGGGCAAGACCCTGGTCGCCACCCTGCCCGTTTATCTCAACGCGCTTGCCGGCAAGGGCGTCCATGTCGTCACCGTCAACGACTATCTCGCCACCCGCGACTCCGAATGGATGGGCCGCGTCTACAAATTCCTCGGCCTCTCGGTCGGCGTCATCGTCCATGGCCTGTCCGACGAGGAGCGCCGCGTCGCCTACGCGTCCGATGTTACCTATGCCACCAACAACGAGCTCGGCTTCGACTATTTGCGCGACAACATGAAGTATGAGCGCGCGCAGATGGTGCAGCGCGGCCACAATTACGCGATCGTCGACGAAGTCGATTCCATCCTGGTCGACGAGGCGCGCACGCCGCTGATCATTTCCGGTCCGCTCGAAGACCGTTCGGAAATGTACAACACCATCGATGCCTTCATGCTGCAGCTCGGCCCAGCCGACTACGAGATCGACGAGAAGCAGAAGACCTCGATCTTCACCGAGGAAGGCACCGAGAAGCTGGAAAACCTGCTGCGCGCGGCCGGCCTGCTCAAGGGCGAGTCGCTCTATGACGTCGAGAACGTCGCCATCGTCCACCACGTCAACAACGCGCTGAAGGCGCACCGGCTGTTCCAGAAGGACAAGGACTACATCGTCCGCAACGACGAGATCGTCATCATCGACGAATTCACCGGCCGCATGATGCCGGGACGCCGCTATTCGGAAGGCCTGCACCAGGCGCTCGAAGCCAAGGAGCATGTGGCGATCCAGCCGGAAAACCAGACGCTGGCCTCCGTCACCTTCCAGAACTATTTCCGCCTCTACAAGAAGCTGTCCGGCATGACCGGCACGGCGCTGACCGAGGCCGAGGAGTTCGGCAACATTTACGGCCTCGAAGTCACCGAGATCCCGACCAATCTGCCGGTCATCCGCAAGGACGAGGACGACGAGGTCTACCGGACGGTCGAGGAGAAGTACAAGGCGATCGTCAAGGAGATCAAGGAAGCGCGCGCCAAGGGCCAGCCGACGCTGGTCGGCACCACCTCGATCGAGAAATCCGAGCAGTTGGCCGAGCGCCTGCGCAAGGAAGGGTTCAAGGATTTCGAAGTGCTGAACGCCCGCCATCACGAGCGCGAAGCGGCCATCGTCGCCCAGGCCGGCAAGCCCGGCGCCATCACCATCGCCACCAACATGGCGGGACGCGGCACCGACATCAAGCTCGGCGGCAACGCCGAGATGCGCATCGAGGACGAACTGGGCGACATGCCTGCTGGTCCCGAGCGAGAGGCGCGCGAAAAGGAAATCATTGCCGATGTCGAGCGCCTGAAGGAAAAGGCGCTGGCCGCCGGCGGCCTCTACGTGCTCGCCACCGAGCGCCATGAATCGCGCCGCATCGACAACCAGCTCCGCGGCCGCTCCGGCCGCCAGGGCGACCCCGGCCGTTCGAAATTCTTCCTGTCGCTGCAGGACGATCTGATGCGCATCTTCGGCTCCGAGCGCATGGACGGCATGCTGCAGAAGCTTGGCCTCAAGGAAGACGAGGCCATCATCCATCCGTGGATCAACAAGGCGCTGGAAAAGGCGCAGAAGAAGGTCGAAGCGCGCAACTTCGACATCCGCAAGAACCTGTTGAAATACGACGACGTCTCGAACGACCAGCGCAAGGTGGTGTTCGAGCAGCGCATCGAATTGATGGACGGCGAAGGCCTGTCCGAGACGATCGCCGAGATGCGCGAAGGCGTCATCGAGGAGATCGTCACCAAGAACATCCCCGAAAACGCCTATGCCGAGCAGTGGAACGTCGCCGGCCTCAAGGCCGAGGTCGCCGAATTCCTCAATCTCGACCTGCCGGTCGAGGACTGGGTCAAGGAAGAAGGCATTGCCGAGGACGACATCCGCGAGCGCCTGACCAAGGCCGCCGACGCCGCCGCCAAGGAGCGCGCCGAGCGCTTCGGCCCAGACGTGATGAGCTATGTCGAACGCTCGGTGGTGTTGCAGACGCTCGATCATCTGTGGCGCGAGCACATCGTCAACCTCGACCATCTGCGTTCGGTCGTCGGCTTCCGCGGCTACGCCCAGCGCGACCCGCTGCAGGAATACAAGAGCGAGGCGTTCGAGCTGTTCCAGGCGCTGCTCGGCAATCTGCGCCAGGCCGTCACCGCGCAATTGATGCGCGTCGAACTGGTCCGCCAGGCCGCCGAAGCGCCGCCGCCCGAAGCGCCTGAAATGTTCGGCAGCCACATTGACGGCACCACGGGCGAGGACGATTTCGAGGGTGGCGAGACCGCACTTCTGGTCCGCCAGGAGAGCAACGCCATCGTCGCTCCCGAAGACCGCGATCCGAACAACCAGGCGACCTGGGGCAAGATCGGCCGCAACGAAGCCTGCCCCTGCGGCTCCGGCAAGAAATACAAGCACTGCCACGGCGCGTTTGCTTGATCATTAGGTCGGCGGGACAGCACCCCCCTCTGGCCTGCCGGCCATCTCCCCCTCAAGGGGGGAGATCACGCAGTTGCGGGCCCCACTTCCTTTTCAACTTCGACAATTGGCGAAAGCCTTGATCACAGCCAATCTCCCCCCTTGAGGGGGAGATGTCCGGCAGGACAGAGGGGGGTGCGAAGGATCGCGACCTCTCGGTCCAACCCTCGTCAAAACCTCACAACAACCCCGAATCGCGCGCGGTCGCTGTCGCCTCGCCGCGCGACACCGCATCCAGCTTGCCCAGCACCGCCGAGACATGGTGATCGACCGTCTTTGGCGAAATCGTTAATTGCTCGGCGATCCGCTTGTTGGAGAGGCCGCGTTCGATCAGCTGCAGCACCTGCATCTGGCGCAAGGTGAGGCCGGCGAGGTTGGCGCGCGTCGAGCGGCGCGGGCCGCGGGCGATGCCGCCAACGCCGTTCTTGCGCATGATATCGCGCAGGCGCTGGGCTGCCGGCCTTGCCCCCAGGCCGTCAAAAATATCCAATGCCAGCCGCTGCCCCTCGTCGTCGCCGAGGATGAGCGCCAGTCCGCGCTCGTATGGCGCATTCAATTCGGCCCAGAGTGCCGAAGCCGAACGCCAGTCGCCGGTTAGAAGCAGCCGGTATGGTGTCGCCATGTCGGCGGTGTCGCCGGCCGGCATATCGGGAGAGAGCAATGTTCGCCACAAAGCCAGCTCCCCGACATGGGCACGCGAGCGCACCGGCGCTTCCGCGCGGGTGATCAGCGCCAACGCCTCTTGCCTGTCGGCCAGGCCCAGCCATGCCTGCTCCGCCATCAGCGCCGCGTAAGAGCTCAGCATCTGCAGGTCGCCGCCGCTTCCGACCAGGCGCGCCATTTCGGCGAACAGCGGCTCGGCCGAGGGATCGCCGCGCCTCAGGCGCAGTTTCGCCAGTGCCAGCAGCGCCGGAAACCGGCCCACGGTGGTTGTCCGCTCATTGTCGATGACATCGCTTGCCGTCGCGGCGGCCTCATCCCATTGGCCCTGACGCAGTTGCACATCGGCCAGCATGCCCCTGAGATAGTCGCGCCAGGTGCCGAGGTCGTTCTCGGTGCAATAGTGGATGCCGCTCTCGAGCACCGGACGTGCCGCGTCGTAGCTCATCTGGGTGATCTCGAAACAGGCGCGGTTGGTGAAGGCGCGCGCGGCATGTTCCTGGAAATTGCCTTGGAGCGCAATTTCAAGGCTTTCGTCGAGGCGCAGGCGTCCGGCATCCGGATTGAGCCACTGCTCGACGCAGCCGACATTGTTGAGGGCATGCGACGCGATGTCGGGACGGTTCATGCGCGCAGCCAGCGCCGCTGCCTTCTCGCCATAGAACAGCGTGTCTTCCACCCTCTCCGAAAGCATCGCCAGATGCGAAAGGTTCGAATAGGCCATGGCGAGTTCGGGACCGGCGGGAGCCGCTTCCAGCATCGCCACAGCCTCGGCGCCGAAGGCGGCCGCCGCCTCGCGGTCATCGCCCATTTCGCTCAGCCGGGAGAGCCATCTCAGGCTGTCGCCCTCCTTCAGCCTGTTGCCGTCTGCCTGATGCAACCGGCGCGCCTGTCCCTGCGCTGCAAGCGCATCATCGATCTTGCCGATGAGATGGCACTCGAAGGCATGACTTTCGTAGAGCGCGGCGCGCTCGATCACCGGCAGGCTGTCGGCCTGCTGCAAGGCGATCTCGTAATAGCCGGCGGCATCGCGATGGGCGCCGACGCGCGACGCCTCGCGCGCGGCGATTGGCGCAAGTTCGCGCACCGCCGCCAGATTGTGCGCCTCGACCGCATGATGCACCAGGCGGCCTGTGGAGACGTCGCCATTTTCGAGCAGTGCCGCCAGCGCACGCTGGTTGAACTGCCGCCTGTGCGACGTCGTCAGCATCATTTCGATGGCGCGTCGCGCGATGTCGTGGCGGAAGGCGTAGCCGTCGCCCAGATCGTCAAGCAGGCCGTTGGCGACACACTCGGCCAACTGGCCGGCGCTGGCGACGCCGCACAGGCCTTGCAAGGCCCAGGCGTCGGCGCGGCGCGGAAACACCGACACCGCGTCGAGCATGGCCCGGGCGCCAACCGACAGCCGCTCGGCCCGCGCCAGCACCGCGTCGCGCACGCTTGCCGGCAGCGCCATTTCGTTTTCGGCGCACAACAATTCGGTGACGAAGAAGGCATTGCCTGCGGTCGCCCGGTAGATGGCGTCGCCATCGCGGCCGGCCGCATCGGCGAGCGACAGCACGGCCGCCTCGCTGAGCAGCGGCACGTCGATGCGCGCCACGCTGCCGGCCGGGATTTCGCCCAGGGCGCGGCGCACCCGCATCTGTCCTTCGCTGCGGTCGGTGCGGGCCGTCAGCAACAGCAGGATGTGGGTGTTGACGATACGCCGGCCGAGGAAGCGCACGAAATCGAGCGTGGCATCATCGGCCCAGTGCAGGTCTTCGATCACCAGCAGGCTCGGTCCCTTGGCCGCAAAGGCGTCGAGCGCATCGGAAAACAGCGGCAGTCTCTGCCCATGCCGGGCGTCGATTGCGCGCGGCAGCGCCCATTGCGCCTCACGGGCCAGATCGTAAAGCGGCCCCAGCGGATCGGGGATCGACAGATCCTCGCAAGCGCTGCGCAACATTGCCGCGCTCTGCCCGACACGGGCCGCGAACGCCTCGACAATCGCCGTCTTGCCGGCGCCGGCCTCCCCCGCCAGCACCGCGACTCGGCCATGGCCGCCTATTGCATCGCCAAGCAGTGTCTCGAGCTGCTGCAGCTGCGTCTGCCGTTCCAGAAGCATCATTGTCATCGTCTCACAGGATCGGAGTTTTCCCACCATGGCGGGCCGCTCACGATTAGCCCGTGAAGAAAGCGACGCAATGTGACTTTGCACACATTGCCGTGCCTCTTTCCACAAAGAACGACGCCAATATAGGGAATCGTCCCGTCCAATATGGGGAATCGTTCCGATGCGCGGGCCGGGCCGGCGTGGTCAACGTCCAGCCGCGCTCCGATCGAGCGTGAACCAATGGAAAAGGAAGTCTTCCATGCCTCGCTATCTGATTGAACGCACATTTCCGGACGGCCTCAACATTCCGATGACCGACATCGGCGCCACTGCGGTCGGCGGCGTCGTCATGCGCAATGCCGAAAAGGGCGTCACCTGGATCCAGTCCTTCGTCACGCCCGACAAGAAGCACAGCTTCTGCATCTACGACGCGCCGACGCCCGAAGCGATCCGCAGCACCGCTCAGAAAAACTCGCTGCCGGTCGACAAGATCACGGAGGTGCGGGTTCTTGACCCTTACTTTTACCTCTGATCCTGCGTTCGGTCGCCACGACGATGAGCATCAAACTGTCCTTCGCGGCCGTGGCGAACTGCCTGATGGCCTGCCGCTCGGTGGAATCGGGCCTGTCCTGGGAAAAACCGGCCGGCCAATCTCCGTGCTCGGCCGTCTATGGCGGTTCGCGTCGAAGCTGCCTGCGTATCTGTCTGAAAGGCGGCGCTTGCCCCCGGAAGGCGACTATCTGAGGCGCGACATCGGGCTCTCGGAGCGGGACGTCCCGCAGGAATATTGGCAATATTACTTTTGGGATCGTTGATTTTGCACGGTTTTTAAGGGTTGCGGCCAAAGCCCGGCAACGGAAGCCGCATCGCATGAACCGGGACGGACAAACCAAATCCTAAACCAACGCCGCAGCGTTTCGGGCAGCCTGATCGGCCGCCGTCGCCTTAAGCGTCAACAAACGGACGGAAGACCATGACCATAACTCTTTGGACGACACGCTTCGCGGCTTTCGCCGCCATCTCGATCGCGGCGGGTGCGGCCGCCCAGGCGCACGACGCCAATCCGCTGGCCGAAAAGGTGCGCGCCGCCAACAGCCGGTTCGAGAATGTGGCAACCGCCACCGCCGAAGGCTACGCGCCGATCCCTTGCGCCAGCGGCATCACCGGCGGCGCCATGGGCATCCACTATGTCAACGGCGCCTACCTCAAGGACGATGCCGTCGATGTCGCCAAGCCCGAAGCGGTGATGTACGAGCCGACGGCCGACGGCAGCCTGAAGCTGATCGCGGTCGAATACATCACCTCGAAAGGCCCGGCCTCGCTCGAAGGCCAGCTGTTCAACTTCAACAGCGCCCCCAACCGCTACGGCCTCGGCCCGTTCTACGAACTGCACGTCTGGGCATGGAAACAGAACCCGACGGGCGCCTTCGCCGACATGAACCCGAACGTGTCGTGCGACGCCATGAAGGGGATGTAACGCCTCACATGTGACACCTCGGGCACCGGACATCCGGTGCCTGGCCATCCCCCTTGGCGGGGGAGGGGCGAGCGAAACGCCGACCGGCTCCCCAGTCTTCCCCGGCGTTCGCTCGCCTTTTGTTATGCCCCGGCACACGATGACGCACCTTGCACACGCGGCCGTCCTTGGCCCCTCGGCGCACCCGCACCTGCCCACCCTTTCTTAAGGTGTTTCGGATACATCGAAACCTTGAAAAGAGGCGGAAAACGGAGAGACATCGGGGTGCGCTTTTCCGCGGCGACGACGGCCGGGCGGTTCTTGCCGCAGCGCTTGGCGCTGCGCATGGGGCCTCTGCTTGGCCGCATCGATGCGGTGCTGTTCACCGCCGACGAACGCGGCGAAGCCGGTCGCATGTCGCTGATCGCCTTTGCCATCCGCATCGTCAGCGCCGTCATCGCCTTCATCAGCCAGGTGCTGATGGCGCGCTGGATGGGCTCGTTCGAATACGGCATCTTCGTCCTCGTCTGGGTGACGATGGTCATCGTCGGCAACCTCGCCTGCCTCGGCTTCCACACCTCGGTCATCCGCTTCATCCCCGAATACCGCGAACGCAACATGATGGCCGAGCTGCGCGGCATCGTGGTCGCCAGCCGCCTGTTCGTGCTGATTGCCTCAACCGCGATCGCCGGGCTTGGCGCACTGGGCGTCTGGCTGTGCGCGAACTGGATCGAGAGCTACTATGTCATGCCCTTCATCCTCGGCCTGTTCTGCCTGCCGATGATCGCCATGGGCGATCTGCTGCAAGGCCAGTCACGCGCCAATTCCTGGGCGTTGTTTGCGTTGTCGCCGACCTATCTGGTGCGGCCGGTGCTGATCCTGGCGCTGATGGCGCTGATGCTGGCAGTGGGCTATGCGCCCGAAGCCAGGACAGCGATCTTCGCTTCGATCGCCGCCACCTACGCCACCACGCTCGGCCAGCTCATCGGCGTGACCACACGCATGGGCAGGAATATCCCGGCCGGGCCGATGAAGGTGCATTTCAGCGAGTGGTTCATCGTCTCGCTGCCGATCTTCCTGGTCGAAAGCTTCTTCTTCCTGCTCACCAACGCCGATGTGCTGATGGTCGGCGCCTATCTTCAGCCCAACGACGTCGCCGTCTATTTCGCCACCGTCAAGACGCTGGCGCTGGTGCATTTCGTCTATTTCTCCGTCAAGGCCGGCGTTGCCCAGCGCTATGCGCAGTTCACCCATGGCGAGCCGGAAAAGCTCGCCGCCTTCGCCCGCGAGACCGTGTCGTGGACGTTCTGGCCGTCGCTGCTGATGGCGCTGCTGGTGCTGGCGCTCGGCGAACCGATGCTGGTGCTGTTCGGCCCCGAATTCACCGCCGGCTATCCGCTGCTGTTCCTGCTGGTGTTCGGCGTCGTGGCGCGCGCCGCCGTCGGCCCGTGCGAAAGCCTGTTGACGATGAGCGGCAACCAGAACATCTGCGCCGCCGTCTATGCCATGACGCTGGCCTTCAACATCGGCCTCAACGTGGTGCTGATCCCGCTCTTCGGCCTGTGGGGGGCGGCGATCGCCACCAGCCTCGCCATGGTCTTCGAGGCCAGCGCCCTGTCCTTCACCGTCTGGCGCAAGCTCGGCATCGTCATGCTGATCTTCGTGCCCGCTGCCGAGGGAGCCGCCTGATGGCCGCCATCCCGCTGATCGAGGAAACCAGCGGCGGTCCGGCCGGCGCAATGGTGTCGGGCCTTGCCGGCCTGGCGCGCGACGCCGATCCGGCGCATCTCGAGATCCTCGCCAACAACCGGCCGCTGCGCAAGCTGGCGATCTATCCGGCTTCGGCCGGCTTCGAACTGGTCGAGGAACTCGACTATCTGTGCACCCGCACGATCGAGCCCAACGTCTTCTTCAACCCGCGCTTTCTGGCGCCGGCCATGCCCCGGCTGGAAGATCGCGAGGTCAAGCTGGCCGTGATCCGCGACGGCGACGAATACCGCAACCGGCTGCGCCTGCTGGTGCCGTTCTCGGTCGAACGGCCGGCGGTGCCGCTCGGCGTTCCGGTGATGCGCACCTGGTCGAGCCCGTTCGGCCCGATCGGCACGCCGCTGGTCGACCATGACGACCCGATCGGCGTCGTCGAGGATTTCTTCGGCATGCTGTCGCGGCCGCATCTCAAGTTGCCGAAGGTCTTCGTGCTGCCCGACATGCGCCTCGACGGCCCGTTGGCCAGCGTGCTGGCCACCGTTGCCGAGACGCGCGGCCTGACAATGGTCACCACCGGCAAGGCGGACCGGCCGGTGCTCGAAAGCACCCTCGACGGCGAGGCCTATTTGAAAGCATCGCTGCGCGCGCACCACTACCGCGAATTCCGCCGCCTGAAACGGCGCCTGGAGGATCTCGGCAGGCTGGAGCATGTCGTGGCGCGGGGACCGGACGAAATCCGCCACGCCATCGAAAGTTTCCTGACGCTGGAGGCGGCCGGCTGGAAGGGCCGCGAGCGCACCGCCATGGCCATCGACCGCTACCGCGCCGCCTTTGCCCGCGAAGCCGTGCACCGGCTGGCCGAGCACGACATGTGCCGCATCCATTCGCTGACGCTGGACGGCCGCACGATCGCCTGCCTGGTCGTCTTCGTCGAGGCCGGCGTCGCCTACACCTGGAAGACCGCCTATGACGAGACCATGGCGACCTTTTCGCCGGGCACGCTGCTGATGATCGAGGTGACCAGGCAGCATCTCGACGACCCCAACATCATGATGACCGATTCCTGCGCCGTGCCCGACCACCCGGTGATGAGCCGGCTGTGGAGCGAGCGCAAGCCGATGGGCTCGCTGGTGATCGGGCTGACGCCGGATGCCGATCGGCTGACCCGCCAGGCCGCCTCGCAGTTGCATCTCTACCGCGAGACCCGCAACATGGCCCGCCTGCTGCGCAACCGCGTGAAGAGTTTGCTGGGACGGCGATAGCCACTGGATCAACGGCAAGACACCAGCTATGGCTCCGGCGGCAATTTCGGCCGGCCTTCACGACAAGCCATCCTGATGATCAGAACCTTTTTGCGTCACGCCGGTCCCCGTGCGGCCTTTTCGCTGCTTGCACTGCTGCCTGTCCGCGCCCGGGCCGATAGCTGCCCCGAGGATTGCAGCGAGCCCGCGCCGTCCATCAACATCTACAGCCACACCGCCGCCGGCCATCTCAGCCCGGCCACGCTGGGTGCACTGCCGCGCGTCTATGTGCCGAACCGCTCCTCCAACAGCGTCACGGTGATCGACACCATGACACTCAAGGAAGTCGACAGGTTCCCGGTCGGCAGCAAACCGCAGCACGTCGTGCCGTCCTGGGACCTGAAGACGCTCTGGGTCGCCAACAATGGCACCGGCAAGAACGGCAGCCTGACGCCGATCGACCCGATGACCGGCAAGCCCGGCCCGCAGATCGCCGTGGACGATCCCTACAATTTGTATTTCATGCCGGGCGCGGCCATCGTCGTCGACGAAGCCCTGGAGCGGCTCGATTTCCGCGATCCTCACACCATGGCGCTAATGTCGAGCCTGCCGACGCCCACTTGCCCCGGCATCAACCACGCCGAATTCTCGGTCGACGGGGCCTACGCGATTTTCACCTGCGAATACGGCAATGGCGGACTGGCCAAGATCGACCTGAAGAACCAGAAGGTGCTTGGCCATCTCGACTTTTCGAAAATGGGCATGCCGCAGGACATCCGCCTCTCACCCGACGGCAAGGTTTTTTACGTCGCCGACATGATGAATGACGGCGTGTTCCTCGTCGATGGCGACAGTTTCAAGGAAATCGGCTTCATCCCGACCGGCATCGGCGCCCATGGCTTCGTCGTCAGCCGCGACGGCAAGCGGCTCTATGTCTCGAACCGGGGCTCGCACAAGATGGAGCAGGGTCAGGCAAAGGGACCGGGCAGCGTGACGGTGATCGACTTCGCTACCCGCGCGGTCGTCACGCAATGGCCGATCCCCGGCGGCGGCAGCCCCGACATGGGCAACGTCAGCGCCGACGGCAAACAACTATGGCTGTCCGGCCGCTTCGACAGTGCCGCCTACATGATCGACACGACATCAGGCGCGGTGACCAAGTTTCGGGTTGGCTCAGAGCCGCACGGCCTGACGGTGTGGCCACAGCCGGGGCGGTATTCCCAAGGCCATACGGGAAATATGCGCTAAGTCCGCGTTCGAGGCGCGCTCGAACGCAAGAGGTCGCAAAGGGCGACCGCTCGTCGGCCCGGAACGAGCAGGGGCTTTCCTTGGACACCGCGAAGCTGTAGCTCCACACACTGGTTTCGGATACCGCCAGAAGATGAACCTCCGCCGCATCGTCCTCATCGTCGCGCTTCTCAATCTTGCCTATTTCGGGATCGAGTTCGCTGTGGCGCTCGCCATTGGATCAGTGTCCCTGTTCGCCGACAGCATCGACTTTCTTGAAGATGCTTCCGTGAACCTCCTTATCCTGCTCGCACTTGGGTGGTCTGTGCGCTCCCGTGCGCGGGTGGGGATGGCATTGGCGCTCATCCTCCTCATGCCGGGTCTGGCAACGCTCTGGACGGCTTGGGAAAAGTTCAACGTGCCGGTGCCGCCGCAGCCTATCGCCTTGACCTTGGCGGGACTTGGCGCTCTCGCCGTCAACCTGTCCTGTGCCTACATGCTGGCCGCGCACCGGCATCGTGGCGGCAGCCTCACAAAGGCGGCCTTCCTGTCGGCCCGCAACGACGCCTTGGCCAACATCGCCATTGTTGCCGCAGGGTTGGTCACGGCCTTGCTCTGGCATTCCGCGTGGCCCGATTTGGCGGTGGGATTGGGGATCGCGGTCATGAACGCCGACGCGGCCCGCGAAGTGTGGGAAGCTGCCCGTGAAGAACACCGTGCGGCGGCCTGAGAGCACGTAGAGCGGGGCTACCGGCCGCCGCTGATTGGCGCTATCGCTGTCATCCTCAGCAGCCGCGGTTGGCTCTGTGTTCGAGGCACTGTTCGAACCCGGAGGGTTCGCAAGGGCGACCGCCCGTCGGCCGGTCAGGCCGCCCCATCGGAGCCCGTGAGCGAAGCGAACTGGCGTGAGATAAAAAATGGTGCCCCTAGCCGGAATCGAACCAGCACTCCTTGCGGAACTCGATTTTGAGTCGAGCGCGTCTACCAATTCCGCCATAGGGGCTCAGGCCCAAAGGCCTGGATGGGCGCGGACTATACGGTTGGAGGCGTGTTCGTCAACTGGCCAAATGCGCCGCCGTGCCCTGCTTGCGGCAAAAGCCCGCCTTTCTGTTTCGTGAAGCTCCTGCCATTGTGCGGCGCGGAAAATCTTTCTAGACAGACGCGCATCAAAGCGCGTTGCGTCTGGGCAACCTGCATCCAGGAGAGCCGATGCTTCGCGGACTTTACGACTGGACCTTGTCGCTGGCGGCCCGCAAATCCGCCGAATGGTGGCTGGCCTTCATCGCCTTCGTCGAAAGCTCGGTGTTTTTCATACCTGCCGACGTCTTGTACCTGCCCATGGCGTTGGCGCGGCCCGAACGCGCCTATCGCTACGCGTTGACCGCTACTGTCGCGTCCGTGCTGGGCGGCATTGCCGGCTGGCTGATCGGTTACTATGCCTACGACACGATAGCACGGCCGATGCTGGAGCACTTTGGCGGCCTTGACGCGTTCGAGAGGTGGCAGTCGGCCGGCACCGGGCTGATGCTGGTGCTGCTCGTCACATCGGGTGCCGCCCACCTGCCGCCGATCAAGGTGGTCACCATTCTGGCAGGCGCCCTCCACGTCAATCTTGTCGTCTTCATCGTCTCCGCCATCCTGGCGCGTGGCGCTCGTTTCCTGCTTCTGGCCTGGCTGCTGCGCCGCTATGGCGAGGAGATCAAGGAGTTCATCGAGAAGCGTTTGGGATTGATCGTCGGCGCCGGCGCCGCCGCCCTGATTTTGCTCTATATCGTCGTCAAATACGCCTTCTGACCGCCCAAGGCGGGCGGTGGGTCAGGACTATGCCGCGGACGGCGAATTAAACGGACGAAACATGACAGCCACGATGACAGCCGATACCGGACGCCAGCGGACGCGCACCGCTTTGTTTCTCGCCGTGGCCATGGCCGCCACGGTCGGCTCCGCGCTCGCCTTCCAGCACATAGGCGGCTACATCCCCTGCCATCTCTGCCTGGAACAGCGCACGCCCTATTATATCGGCGCCCCGCTGATGCTGCTGGCGGTGATTGCCTCGATGCTTAGCGCGCCCGCATGGCTGACGCGCGGCCTGCTTGCCGTCGGCGGCCTGCTGATGCTCTATGGCCTCTATCTCGGCGTCTATCATTCGGGCGTCGAATGGGCCTGGTGGCAGGGCCCGGCCGATTGCACGGCCGGCGCCGGCCCGGTCGATACCGGCGGCAAGGGCGTGCTCGACGCGCTCGACAAATTCGTGCCGCCATCCTGCGACAAGGCCGCTTTGCGCATCCTCGGCCTGTCGCTGGCCGGCTGGAACGCCATCGCCAGCTTCATCCTCGCCGCCGTCGCCTTTCGCGGGGCAATGGCGCGCGATTAACCAAGTGCGAGGTCGCGCCATGCGGCCAGTCTCTAAATGTTGGCACCGCCCCTCATTGCCCTGCCGGGCATTTCTCCCCGTGTAGTGACGGGGAGAAAGACGCAGTCATCAATGGTTTCGCCAATCCCGAACGCTGAAAGAAGGGCGCCAGATTTGCAGCCAATTCCCTTCTCCCCGTCACAATACGGGGAGAAGGTGGCGCAGCCGGATGAGGGGCAGCACCTGACATCGGCGATTGCCCTGGCAAGGCCGATCGGGCCAATCCCTACGGCTCCAACTCCACATCCCAGTAGAGATAATCCATCCAGCTTTCATGCAGATGGTTGGGCGGGAACAGCCGGCCATTGTTGTGCAGGTCGTGCACGGTCGGCTGGTAGGGCTTCTGCAGCGGCCACATCTTGGCGTGCGCCGGCATCATGCCGCCCTTCCTCAGATTGCAGGGTGAACAGGCGGCGACGACATTCTCCCACGTCGTCGCCCCGCCGCGATGGCGCGGGATGACGTGGTCGAAGGTCAGATCCTCGGGCGTGCCGCAATACTGGCACTGGAAGCGGTCGCGCAGGAACACGTTGAAGCGGGTGAATGCCGGGTGCCTCGACGGCTTCACATAGGCCTTCAGGCTGACGACGCTGGGCAGCTTCATCGAAAAGGTCGGCGAAGACACCGCATGCTCGTATTCGGCGACGATGTTGACCCGGTCGAGGAACACCGCCTTGATGGCGTCCTGCCAGGACCAGAGCGACAAGGGGTAATAGCTGAGCGGACGGTAATCCGCATTCAGCACCAGCGCAGGAAGCCCATCCGGAGATACGGCAACCGTCACTTGTTGACCTCCTCGTTCTAGAACCGATCGGCGCGGATACTGTAAGCCCGACATGACAGGGATGTGAAGCGGATTGTCATCAGCCAAAAGCGGCAAAAATGCAGGATTTTCATGCTTTTTTACGGTTTCAGGCCGGAGGTGCTGCGTCCCGGCCCCTGGTTTCGCGATAATAGGACCAGAAAAGCCGCGATGCGACGCCTCGCCACGGGCTCCATGATTCGGCCAGAGCGATCAGCGTTTTCTCCGGCGGACGCGGCTCTATGCCGAGCGCGTGGCCAACCGCGCTCTGCAGCGCGACGTCGCGCGCGGGGAAAATATCGGGGTGGCCGGCGGCAAACAGGAGATAGACTTCCGCCGTCCACGGGCCGATGCCCGGCACCGCGATCATAGCCGCGATCGCCTCTTCGGCGTCGAGCGAACAGAGGTGATGCAGGTCGAGCCCCTCAACCACGGCCTGCGCAACCGCGATCAGACCGCGCTGCTTCGGCCGCGACAGCCCAGCCTCGCGAAACATGTCCTCGCCGGCGGCAAGGATCGCCTGCGGCGTTAGCGGATCGACCAGTTTCACCAGCCGGCCGAAAATGGCATCGGCGCTCGCACGGGATACTTGTTGCGAAACGATAATGGAGGCCAGGCTTCGAAAGCCGGGCTCCGACAGCCGCAGCGGCACCTCGCCGGCCATGCCGCGCACCTTTTCCAGGCGCGGATCGATTGCGCAAAGCGCATCCAGCCCGCGCGCAATATCGTCCAGTGTCGCGATGCGTTGCATGTTTCTTGTTCCTGAACCGACCGCACGGTAGCAATTGGCAAAACCGCTGCACAACCCGATTGCCGCTTGTGAGATGATGCTCCTGACATTCCGCTTCGCGCCGAGCCCGAATGGCGAAATGCATCTCGGCCATGCCTATTCGGCACTGCTCAACCAGCAACTGGCGCGTGCGGCCGGCGGCCGCCTGCTGCTGCGCATCGAGGACATCGACACGATCCGCTGCACGCCTGAATTCGAGGCCGGCATCTTTCGCGACCTCGAATGGTTAGGTCTCGAATGGGAACAGCCGGTGCGGCACCAGGCCGAGCATTTCACCGACTATCAGGCCGTGCTCGACCGGCTGGTCCGCGAAGAACTCGTCTACCCTGCCTTCATGAGCCGTGGCGAGATCAGGGCCTTCATCGCCAACAGCGAAAAGCGCGGCCGCGACTGGCCGCGCGACCCGGACGGCGTGCCGCTTTATCCCGGCGCCGACAAGGCGCTGCCGATCAGCGAACGCAACCGCCGCATCGCCGAAAATGCGCCCTTCGCCTGGCGCCTCGACGTTAAGGCGGCGCTGGCGCGCGTCGGCACGGATTTGTCCTGGCGCGAATTCACCAACGAGACGCTTTCGGCGACGCAGCGCGTCGAGGCGCGTCCGCAGGACTGGGGCGACGTCATTCTGGCGCGCCGCGACATACCGACCAGCTATCACCTGGCCGTCGTCGTCGACGACGCCCTGCAAGGTGTGAGCCATGTCGTGCGTGGCCGCGACCTCTATTCCGCGACTGGCATCCAGCGCCTGCTGCAGGAATTGCTCGGCCTCGGCCAGCCGCAGTATTTCCACCACCGTCTCATACTCGGACCGGATGGGCGCAAACTGTCGAAGAGTTTTGCTGATACCGGCCTTGCCGCGCTGAGGCAGGCAGGCATGTCGCCGGACGATGTCAGGCGGCTGGTCGGGCTATGACTAAAGCCGGGCCAGCCCCGCCTTGAGCAGCGCCAACGCGCCGATAAACGCGAAGGCGCCGCCCAGTCCCCAGGCAACCGCGAGCTTCAGATCTCTCAGGACGATGCCATGTTCGTTCGCGGCCATGACCGCGACGAAAAAGCCGAGCGTGAACAGCAATGTGTTGCCGGTCGACCCAAAACCGTCCTCCTGCATGATGGCGTCGAGCGCTGAACCGAAGAAGAAGCCAAACACGGCCACACTGGCCACCGTCATCAAAAGCCAGCTTGTGTCGAGATGCAACAGCATGCGCGCTCCCTGTCGAAGCCAAAACGCCATGTCGCCGGATCCATCGACAGAAGTCGATTGCCCTGACGCCGCCCTTTGAATTCGGCCACCTCCTACATCAGGATGAGCTTATGTACCAATTGTTTCGCTTTGCTTGCCGGATTGAACCGCATTAGAGCAATTGCCGTATTTGTCTCTTCACCGAATCGGACCTCTCCACCGGAAACGGCTTCCCCGAAAATGCACAGTCTCAAGCGGTTCATCCCCGCCTCGTTTGTCGTCCTATGGGCGACAGGTTTCATCGGCGCGCGCTACGCCATGCCCTGGGCGGAGCCCTTCACCTTTCTGGCAGCCCGCTTTGTCATCGCCGCCTTGCTGCTTGCCGGGCTGATGCTCGTGCTTGGCTCGAAGCGAGCCACAAGGGCAGAAGCGCTTCACGCCACGGTCGCCGGCATCCTCATGCATGGCATCTATCTCGGCGCCGTGTTCTGGGCGATCCACAGGGGCATGCCCGCCGGGCTTTCGGCGCTGATCGTCGGCCTGCAACCGCTGATCACCGCCGTGCTTGCCGGCCGGTTCCTCGGCGAGGACATCCTGCCGCGCCATTGGGCCGGCCTTGCCGTCGGCCTTGTGGGAGTGATCATCGTGCTGTGGCCGAAGCTCGGCGCTCTCGGCGGCGGCGTTACGCCCGAAACCCTGACGGCGTCGCTGGTCTCGGTGCTGGGCATGAGCGCCGGGACCATCTGGCAGAAGCGCTATGCCTCGGGTGGCGACCTGGTGGCGGCGACGATGTGGCAATATATCGGCGGCGGCTCGCTGATGATCCTGGCTTCGCTGGCCCTTGAGACCCACACGGTGATCATCAACGGCGAACTGATCTTCGCCATGGCCTGGCTGGTCCTGGTGCTGTCGATCGGCGCCATCTTCTTGCTGATGGTGATGATCCGCGACGGCGAGATGTCGAAGGTCGCGTCGCTGTTCTACCTGGTGCCGGCCGTCACCGCTGTCATCGCCTGGGCGCTGTTCGGCGAACGGCTCAGCCTCGTGCAGATCGTCGGCATGGCAATCGCGACGCTCGGCGTCGGGCTGGCCACGGCTCGGCCAGCCAAAACCTAGCTGCCGACACGCGCGCGCGCTTCGAGAAAGCGGCTGATCGCCGCATTGAGTTCGCCGCCGAGGATGAAGATCGCCGACAGCATATAGAGGAAAACGACGGCGATCATGATCGAGGCGAGGCCGGCATAGGTCGTCACATAGGACGAGAAATGGTCGAGGTAGGTCGCGAACATCGTCGAGCCGACAAGCCACGCAGCCAGAGTGAAGATGATGCCAGGCACCAGCGAGACAAAGCGGCGCTTGCCCGCCGGCAGCCAATAGTGGACGGCAAACAAGCCACCAATGATGACGGTTGAGGCGATGACGTAACGCCATAGCGTGATCGTGCCCGTATAGGGTTTGATCCACTCGAAATGAGCTTCCGCCAGCCGCGCCAGCAAAGGCGCAAAGACCAGGAGCACGCTGATCGCCAGGAAACCGGCCGTCGCGATCAGCACGAAGAAAATGCTCTGCACCCGGCGGTAGATGATGCCGCGCGTTTCGGCGACGCGGTAGGCGCGGTTGAGCGAGGTGCGCAGCGCCTCGATGCCGTTGGAGGCGAAATAGGCCGCCAGAAGCACGCCGTAGGTCAAAAGATCGGTGCGCCGCACGGTCAGCACGTTGAGCACCTCGCGCGCGATAGGCTTGGCGATCTGTTCGGGCCAGGTGTCGAAGACCAGGTGCACGGCAGTATCGGCGAACGCCTGCGCGCCGAGGAAGCTCGCCAGCGTGGTGGCGAAGATCAGGAATGGGAACAGCGCCATGAGCGAAGTGATCGCCAGATGGCTGGCCATGGCCCAGCCGTCATCGGTGTTGAAATGGCCAAGCGCGTCATAGAGCACGCGGCGCAGCACGACGATATTCCGCATCAAGAGCCGCGTTCCCTTCGATTGTCTCGACGCCGCGAATATGGGAAGGGATTGTGGCAAATGGCAACCCTTGCTCAAACCACGATGCCGCCTGCCAAAGAGTTGCGCACCATCATCGTCACCGGCGCCTCGTCCGGGATAGGCGCCCACTGCGCCCGTGCACTGAAGGCGGATGGCTGGCGCGTGTTTGCAACGGCGCGCAAGCCGGATGACATAGCCGCACTTGAAGCCGACGGCATCGAGGCCTTTTATCTCGACTACCGTGAGCCGGATTCCATCGCAGCACTTGCGGCATCGGTGCTGGAGCGGACAGGCGGACGCCTCGACGCCCTGTTCAACAACGGCGCCCATGCACAGCCCGGCGCCGTGGAAGACCTGCCGGTTGCGGCATTGCGCGAGCAGTTCGAGGCCAATTTCTTCGGCTGGCACGACCTCACCCGACGCATCGTACCGGTAATGCGTCGCCAGGGACATGGCCGCCTCGTTCATTGTTCCTCCATCCTTGGGCTCGCGCCGGTGCCTTTTCGCGGCGCCTACTCAGCCTCCAAGCACGCGCTCGAAGGCCTGATGCTGTGCATGCAGCAGGAACTCAGGGGCAGCGGCATCCATGTCTCGCTGATCGAACCGGGGCCAGTGACCTCGAAAATCGCCAGCAACGGGCTGTTCTGGTTCCTGAAGAACATCGACCACAAGAATTCCGTCCACCACCTCGCCTATGCCTCGCAGCTGGCGCGGCTTCGGGCCGGCGGCAGCTCATCGCGGCTGAAAAAGGGGCCGGAGGTGGTCTATGCGGCCTTGCGCCATGCACTTCTGTCGCGGCGCCCGCGCCCGCACTATGTGGTAACAGTGCCGGCCAGGATCGGCGTGATGCTCAAGCGCATCCTGCCGGCATCGATGCTCTACCGCGTTCTGGCCAGACGCGCCTGACCGCAACAGAACTGGGAACAGATCATGGCAACCGTCATCAAAGTCCTCCTCGTCCTCGTCATGGTCGCCGTGGTGATCGTGCTTGTCCGCGGCCTCATCAACATGATGCGCGGCGGCTCCGGTGTGAGCTCGAACAAGCTGATGCAGGCGCGCGTGCTGTTGCAGGCGCTGGCGTTGGCACTGATCCTGCTGGTGGTGTACTTCACCCGCAAGTGACGGCCGTTCGGGAGGCGACGTGGTCAAGCTCAACAAGATCTACACCCGCACCGGCGATGACGGCACCACTGGCCTCGGCACCAGTGAACGCAGGCTGAAATCCGACCTGCGCGTCGATGCGTACGGCACCGTCGATGAAGCCAATGCCTGCATCGGCATCGCCCGCCTGCACACAGCGGCAAGTTATCCCGCCATCGACGCCATGCTGTCCCGCATCCAGAACGATCTGTTCGACCTCGGCGCCGATCTCGCCGTGCCCGACGACGGCAAGCCGCTCGGCTACGAGCCGCTGCGCATCATCGCCTCGCAGACCGACCGCGTCGAAAAGGATATCGACCTTCTCAACAAGGATCTGCAGCCGCTCAAATCCTTCGTGCTCAATGGCGGCACGCCGGCGGCGGCAGCACTTCATCTTGCCCGCACCGTGGCGCGACGGGCCGAGCGGATCATGGTGGCGCTGGCGCAGGACCCGGCCGAACATGTCAATCGCGAGGGGCTGAAATACATAAACCGCGTCTCCGACTTTCTGTTCGTCGCCGCTCGTGCGGTCAATGACAACGGAAATGCCGACGTGTTATGGGTGCCCGG
Source organism: Mesorhizobium sp. M0016 (assembly GCF_040324035.1). NCBI lineage: Bacteria > Pseudomonadati > Pseudomonadota > Alphaproteobacteria > Hyphomicrobiales > Phyllobacteriaceae > Mesorhizobium > Mesorhizobium sp. M0016. Next base: position 314,586 of record NZ_JAMYVM010000004.1, read on the forward strand.
CAAGAACCGCTGAATTTTCTCGAAGGCGGGAAAGGGCTTGGGGCATGTTCATCCCGCTTTACGACTCCAACAGGTTGCGCCACATCCGGCTGCAATATGTGACGATCGGCCTGATCGCGGCCAACGCGTTGGTCTTTCTCATCACCACGATCGGCGGCGAAAATTTCAACAACGCCGCCGTGCTCGGCCTCGGCTTCATCCCTTCGGTTGTCCACGACACGGCAGAACTCTCGCCCCAATTCGTCGTCATTCCGGAGAGCCTGAGTTACCTCACCTATGCCTTCCTGCATGCCGATATCATTCATCTCGGCGGCAACATGCTGTTCCTGTGGGTGTTCGGCGATAATGTCGAGGACGCACTCGGCCACATCCGCTACCTTATCTTCTACCTGCTTTGCGCCATCGCCGGCGCCTTCTTCCAAGGGCTCGTCGCCTGGAGTTCGGAGGTGCCGCTGATCGGCGCCTCCGGCGCCATTGCCGGCGTCGTCGCCGCCTATCTGGTCCTCTACCCCCGGGTGAAAGTGTGGGTGCTGGTCTTTGCCCGGATTCCGCTGCGTATCCCGGCCTTCATCCCGCTGATCCTGTGGATCGGCTTCCAGGTGGTGATGTTTGCCGCCGGCGGCGAAAACCAGATATCCTGGGCCTGCCATATTGGCGGCATCATTGCCGGTGGCGTGCTGGTGCTCATTATGCGCAGCCGCGGCGTGCCGCTGCTCGCCGGTGGCGACGGCGAGCCGCAACCCGCCGATCAGCCAGCCGCTTCTACTGGGCCGGCGCCAGCCGGTCCCGCTCCCGTGCAACCTGAGACGCGTTGGGGCCGGGGTGGCGCTTCCGGTCACAAGTGAACCGATTTGGGTGGTTTGGCCGCTGCCGTGGCATATTGACGTGTTGCGTCGCCACAACTACGGAGAGCGCCACCGCTAGGCGGCAGAAGACCAGAATTCGTCCGGCCAGGATTCCGTTTGGCCGGAATTCAGTCAGGAATGTCGGCTTTCGACAACTCTGCGGAGGCGCACGCTGCTATAGCGCGCCCGGATATCTCAGGAGAGGTGACAGACAATGAAGATCCTTGTGCCCGTGAAGCGGGTTGTGGATGCGAACGTCAAGGTTCGCGTCAAGGCCGATGGTTCGGCGGTGGAACTCGCCAACGTCAAGATGGCGATGAACCCGTTCGACGAGATCGCGGTGGAAGAGGCGCTCCGGCTGAAGGAAGCCGGCAAGGCCGAAGAGATCATCGTCGTTTCGGTCGGCCCGCAGCAGGCGCAGGAAACGCTCCGCACCGCGCTCGCCATGGGCGCCGACCGCGCCATCCTGGTCAAGACCGACGAGCAGACCGAGCCGCTCGGCGTCGCCAAGGTGCTGAAGGGCGTCGTTGACGCCGAACAGCCCGGTCTCGTGATCCTCGGCAAGCAGGCGATCGATGATGACTCGAACCAGACCGGCCAGATGCTGGCCGCCCTGCTCGGCTGGGCACAGGGCACTTTCGCCTCCAAGGTCGTGATCGACGGCGACAAGGCCAAGGTGACGCGCGAAGTCGACGGCGGCCTGCAGACGGTGGAACTGAAGATGCCGGCGATCATCACCGCCGATCTTCGCCTCAACCAGCCGCGCTATGCCTCGCTGCCCAACATCATGAAGGCCAAGAAGAAGCCGCTCGACGAAAAGAGCCCGGCCGATTACGGCGCCGACGTCAAGCCGCGCCTGAAGGTGCTCAAGACCGAGGAGCCCAGCGGCCGCAAGGCGGGCGTGAAGGTCAACAGTGTCGCCGAACTGGTCGACAAGCTCAAGAACGAAGCCGGCGTGCTCTGAGACTGGAAGGAACAGATAAAATGACCATTCTCCTCATCGCAGAACACGACAACGCCAGCCTTTCCGACCAGACCGCGAAGGCGCTCTCGGCGGCGCTGCAGATCGGTTCGGACGTGCATGTGCTGGTCGCCGGCAAAGGCGCCAAGGGCGCGGCCGACGCCGCTGCCAAGCTCGAGGGCGTGAGCAAGGTGCTGCTGGCCGAGGCCGTCGAACTGGCCGAGCGCCTCGCCGAACCGCTCGCCGCACTCGTTGTCTCGCTGGCCGGCGCCTACGACACCATAATCGCGCCGGCGACCTCGTCGGGCAAGAATGTCGCGCCGCGCGTGGCGGCCCTGCTCGATGTCGCGCAAGTCTCCGAGATCATCGAAGTGGTTTCACCAGACACGTTCAAACGGCCGATCTATGCCGGCAACGCCATCCAGACGGTGCAGTCGAGCGACGCCAAGAAGGTCATCACTGTGCGCACCGCCTCCTTCCAGGCTGCCCCGGAGGGCGGCTCGGCAGCTGTCGAGACGGTCAAGGCCGCGGCCAATCCCGGCCTCTCCACTTTCGTCGAGAACAAACTCTCGGAAACCGACCGTCCGGAGCTGACCTCGGCCAAGATCATCATTTCGGGCGGCCGCGCGCTCGGTTCCTCGGAAAAGTTCCAGGAAGTCATCCTGCCGGTCGCCGACAAGCTCGGTGCAGCCGTCGGCGCCTCGCGCGCTGCCGTCGACGCCGGCTACGCCCCGAATGACTGGCAGGTCGGCCAGACCGGCAAGGTCGTGGCGCCTGACCTCTATATTGCCGTCGGCATTTCCGGCGCCATCCAGCACCTTGCCGGCATGAAGGATTCGAAGGTCATCGTCGCCATCAACAAGGACGAAGAGGCGCCGATCTTCCAGGTTGCCGATTATGGCCTGGTCGGCGACCTGTTCGTCATCCTGCCGGAACTGCAAAAGGCGCTTTGACGCTTTCTGCCAAAGCGTATTAAATTGTGAAAGGGTGGGGTAGACGAAGCTGCCCCACCCTTTTAGTTTGCACTGCACAAAAAGCAGGCCGCAAAGGCCTTTTCGACGGGATCGCTGCAAATGGCCAAGATCGAGACGATCGGCATCATCGGCGCCGGCCAGATGGGCGGCGGCATCGCGCATGTATCAGCACTTTCGGGTTTCAAGGTGCTGATCTACGACGTCTCGCCCGACCGTATCGAGAAGGGTATTGCCACGGTCAGCGGCAACATGGCCCGCCAGGTCGGCTCCGGCAAGCTTGAGGAAAAGCTGCGTAACGAAGCGATGGCGCGCATTTCCGCAGCCCCCACCATGGCTGATCTCGCCGGTGCCGATCTGGTGATCGAGGCGGCGACCGAGGACGAGACGGTCAAGCGCAAGATTTACGCGCAGCTCTGTCCCCAGCTCAACCCGGAAGCCATTCTGGCGACCAACACCTCGTCGATTTCGATCACCCGGCTTGCGGCGCAGACCGACCGTCCCGAGCGTTTTATCGGCATACATTTCATGAACCCCGTGCCGCTAATGAAGCTGGTCGAACTGGTGCGCGGCATCGCTACCGAGGATCAGACCTTCGAGGCGGCCAAGGCCTATGTGAAACAGCTCGACAAGACGATCACCGTCTCTGAAGATTTTCCGGCCTTCATCGTCAACCGCATTCTGTTGCCGATGATCAACGAGGCGATCTACACGCTCTATGAGGGGGTCGGCTCGGTCGATGCCATCGACACCGCCATGCGGCTCGGCGCCAACCATCCGATGGGACCGCTGCAGCTCGCCGATTTCATCGGCCTCGACACCTGCCTGTCGATCATGCAGGTGCTGCATGACGGCCTGTCGGATTCGAAATATCGCCCCTGCCCGCTGCTGGTGAAATATGTCGAGGCCGGCTGGCTCGGCCGCAAGACCGGGCGCGGCTTCTACGACTATCGCGGCGAGCATCCGGTTCCGACGCGCTAACCACCAGAACGAAAGTTCCGTGCTCCCTCAGGACGCCGCTGCAAGCGGCGGCTCTGCTTGGCCTCTTGACCCGGTATCGTCAGGCGCCACGGAAACACAGCCGCGGCCGGCGGCCTTGGCCGCATAGCAGGCAGCATCGGCCCGGGCGATGATCTCGTCGACTTCACCGCTGTTGCTGTGGATTGGCGCCAGCCCGATGCTGGCATCGATCGCATGCGGCCGGCCGTCCCAGCTGAACTGCAGGCCGCGGATGGCGTCGATGACCGAGCGTGCGGCAATCCTGGCGCCGGCGCTCGGCCCGGCTTTCAGGATGACCGCGAATTCGTCGCCGCCGAGGCGGGCCACGATATCCTCCGGCCCAAGCGCACCGCGAATGGCCTCGGCAACCCGCTTCAGCAAGGCGTCGCCGGCGGCGTGCCCGCCAGTGTCGTTGACCAGCTTGAAATGGTCTAGATCGATGAACATGAAATGATGTTCGCCCGCCGGCCTGGCTGTGCCGGCCTTGCGGCTCCGGTCGACCAGTTCCTCCATGGTGCGGATAAAGCTCGAACGGTTGGCAAGGCCAGTCAGCGCATCATGCGCCGCGGCATAGGCGAGTTGGCGCTGCAAGGCGCGCGCATCTGTGAAGTCTTGGAAGACGATGACCAGGCCGCAGAACTCCTGGCGGTCGTTCATGATCGGCGACACCACCTGGCGGATGCTGCAGCGCGTGTCGTCGCGACGGATGAGGACGGCGCGACTGTTCTGGTCGGCAGGGCTGGCGCTGCCGAGCGCCGGCCGCGTCATGCCGATCCTTTGCCCGGTTTCTTCGTCCACCGCCCAGTAGACATGGCCAAGCGTCTTGCCGAGCGCCTCTGCGCCAACAACGCCGGTGAGCTTTTCGGCGACAGGGTTCATGAAGGTGATGCGGTTTGCGGCATCGGTGCAGATGACGGCGTCGCCGATCGACTGCAGCGTCACCCTCAGCCGCTCCTTCTCGTCGGCCAGCATTGCCGCCGATACGATGAGGCTTTCCTCGGTTTGCTTGCGCTGGGTGATGTCGGTCAGGCTGCCGATGGCCCTGACCAACCTTCCGTCCTTGTCGCGTTCGAGCGTCTTGCCGCGATCAAGGATCCAGACCCAGTGGCCATCCTTGTGGCGCATCCGGAACTCGGCTTCGAAGAACGGTGTCCTGCCCTCCAGATGGGCACGATCGGCTTCGGCCACGTTTTCGCGATCGCCGGGGTGGATCATCGCCAGCCAGCGGTCGGGGTCGCCGTCCAGCTCGCCATCGGCATAGCCCAGCATCTTCACCCAGGTGGCGGAGTAGGTGGTGCCACCCTTGCGCATGTCGAGGTCCCAGACGCCTTGTCCGGCGCTGGCCAGGGCAAAATTCCAGCGCGTTTCGGCCTCGGCTATGCGCGCCTCGGATTGCTTGCGCGCATCGATATCCTCGATCTGCGAGACCAGGTAGAGCGGGCTGCCGCTCTTCTCGTCGCGAATGACGGAACCGGCAAGATGGGCCCATACCGGCGTGCCGTCCTTCCTGAGGTAGCGCTTTTCGAAGTGGAAGGCGTTGACGGTGCCCGCTCGCATGCCGTCCATCGTCTCACGGCCGATCTGCACATCGTCGGGATGGGTGATCTGAAAGAAGGTCAGCGCCTCGATCTCCTGCTTGCTGTAGCCGAGCATGGCGGCGAAGGCCGGGTTGGTTTCGTGGATGCGGCCGTCGAGGCCGACAATGGCGATGCCGATCGCCGAATCCTCCATGGCGCGGCGGAAACGCTGCTCGCTTTCGGCGATCTGCCGGCGATCGTCCAGTATCCGGTAAATGAACAGGGCGGCGAGAATCAGCGCCACGGCGGCGACCGGCACCGATATCTGCAGGCATAGCTTCAGCACTTCGGCGCTGACATCGAGCCGCGACAGCAGGAGCGCGACCACGGCAGCGCAAAGCCCTCCGGCCGCAAGCACCAAAGCCACGTGACTGTCAGCCCGCAGGCTTTTTCGCTCTCGCCGCATCACTGTGCATGCCACCCCATGCGCAACACATTTCTGCAAAAAACACTGGATGATCGATTTTAAGGAAAGGTTGCGCCGGAGCCACCGGCAACACGGTGAACCCGCAAACAATTGCCGGCATGATTAAGGATCGGTGATTATTGGGCGATCTTGAACGGCCCGGTCACCAGCGCACGAAGAACCGTCCCCCGAGCGCGCCCAGACCGGCGAGGACGGCGATGGCGAGCGTGTACCAGGTGGCGACGAAAAGCGGCGAATCGTCGAAGCAGTGCGCGGCGTAGAAGGTCGCCGCCAGGCCGCCGGCGAGCAGTCCCGCGACCGCCCCGGCCAACACCGGCCGCGTCGGCGCGCCATAGCGCAGCATCCACAGGAAGACGGCAAGCGGGCCGATGCCGATCAGCGGGATGAACCCCATGCAGATCATCATGTTGGAGCCGACCATGCGCGTGCTCCACATCGGCTCCGGCACCATGAACAGTTCGAGAGCCACCGCCACGGCCACCAGCAGCGGCGCCGCCAGTATCCAGGCCGCAGCTCTCGCCGTCGAAGCGCCCGGCGTCGACAACGCCCGGACCAGGCCAAAGGCGGTGACGGCGAGCACGATGGTGAACACGAACTTCGCCAGGAACCGCATCGTGTGCATGGCGGTCATGATGTCGGGACGCGGGCCGATGGTGAGAAAGAAGACCAGAGCCGCGATCACCGCCGCGGCTGCCGCCGCCATCAACCAGGCCGAGCGCAGCGGCATCGCCTTGCTGCTTGTGTCGGCGTCGAGTGCCTTGATGAGATCCTCCGTCCTCATGTCACTGCCGCCCGAAGCGCCCCTGCCCAAATCGCTTGGCGATCGCGGCAAGCCCGCGATGCAGCGACACCCGCACCGCCGTCTCGCTGACGCCGAGCCTGGCCGCCGTCTCGCCGATGGAGCGGCCGTCGACCGAGATCGAAGAAACGACGGAACGCTGCGCAGCCGGCAGTCCGTCCAGCGCCCGGTTGATGTCGCGTTCGCTGACGGTCTCGGTTTCCGGCTCGGCAAAGGTCTCGGCGATCTCGTCGATCTCGATTTCGATGCGCCGTCCGCGCCGCCGGAAAGCATCGACCAGCTTGAAGCGGGCTATCGCATAGATCCATGGCAACACCGGCGCGTCCTGGCGCCAGGTATGCCGTTTCACATGAATGGCCAGCAAGGTTTCCTGCACGACATCCTCGGGATCGACCCCGCCCTGTACGATCTTGCGCCTCGCAAAGCCGCGAACCAGCGCGGCGATCCGGTGCAAAAAGTCGGCGTAGGCCCTTTCATCTCCCGCGATCGCGGCCCGCATCAGCCGGGAAAGCTCGGCCTCATCCTTGCCGCTCACAAGAGTTCACTCCCCGATCTTCGCGCCTCGGCACCGATTTGTTACGTGTCCGGCGAAATGATGTCCAAGCCAAAGTGCCGCAAAATCACGAAAGTTTGCGGGAGCGGCGACCGATTGAAGCAGCCGAGCAATGTTGACTACTGCTGTCAGGTATCGATAGGTGCAACCTGCGAAACCAGAACCACCGAGATTGAGGATGACGCCATGAGATACACGCTCTCCACCCTAGCGGGGGCCACAGCGCTGGCCGTGAGCATGATCGCCGGGCCGGCGATGGCCGCGGATGCCGGCATCATCGTCTACAACGCCCAGCATGAGAGCCTGGCCAAGGAATGGGTCGAAGGTTTCACCAAGGAAACCGGCATCAAGGTCACGCTGCGCAATGGCGGCGACAGCGATTTCTCCAACCAGATCGTCGCCGAGGGCGCTTCTTCGCCGGCCGACGTGTTCCTGACCGAGAACTCGCCGGCCATGACTCTGGTCGAAGCGGCGGGCCTTTTCGCGCCGGTCGACGCCGACACGCTGGCGCAAGTCCCGGCCGAATTCCAGCCGAGCAGCGGCAAATGGGTGGGTGTCGCGGCGCGCAGCACCGTCTTTGCCTACAACAAGACCAAGCTCACGGCCGAAAAGCTGCCCAAATCGATGCTCGATCTCGCCGATCCCGCCTGGAAAGGCCGCTGGGCAGCCTCGCCTTCCGGCGCCGATTTTCAGGCCATCGTCAGCGCGCTGCTCGAGCTCAAGGGCGAAGCCGCAACCGCCGACTGGCTGAAGGCCATGAAGGAGAATTTCACCGCCTACAAGGGCAACGGCACGGTGATGAAGGCGGTCAATGCCGGCGAGATCGAAGGCGGAATCATCTACCACTATTACTATTTCGGCGATCAGGCAAAGACCGGCGAAAACAGCAAGAACGTCGAACTGCATTATTTCAAGAACCAGGATCCCGGCGCTTTCGTCTCGATCTCCGGCGGCGGCGTGCTCGCCTCGAGCAAACACCCGAAGGAAGCCCAGGCGTTCCTCAAATGGGTGACCGGGAAAGGCGGCCAGGACGTGCTGAAGACCGGCACGTCCTTCGAATACGCTATCGGCAAGGACGCGCAGTCCAATCCCAGGCTGGTGCCGCTGGCCGACCTGCAGGCGCCGAAGGTCGATCCGGCGACACTGAACTCCAAAAAGGTGACGGACCTGATGACGGCAGCCGGCTTGCTTTAGGCTGGGTTCGTCCTAAAAGGGCAACGATTGCGCTCCTGCCGGACTTTCCGCAGGAGCGCTCTGTTTTCGAGATGGCATGTCCATGACAACACATTGCGTTTCCGGCCGCGCCTGCGGCGCCCCCGCCCCGGCGGCAGTGGCGCGGTCGAGCTGATGCAAACTGCGGTCGATCTCGAACGTTCAGGCCAGACAGTCGGGCGGTCCCGCCGGAAGCCCATGTCCTGGATCGCGCTTGCCGCCATAATTGTCTCGCTGCTGTCGCTGCTGCCGCTGGCGTTCATCATCTGGATCGGTGTGCAGATCGGCTGGGACACTGCTTCGGCCCTGGTCTTCCGGCCGCGCGTCGGCGAACTTCTGGTCAACACCGTGCTTCTGGTGGCGCTCACCGTGCCGATCGCCACCGTGCTGTCGGTGACGCTGGCATGGCTGACCGAGCGCAGCGACCTGCCCGGCGCCGGCCTGTGGGCTTGGCTGTCGGTGGCGCCGCTCGCCATCCCCGCCTTCGTGCATTCCTACGCCTGGATCACCATGGTGCCGACCTTGCACGGCCTGTGGGCCGGCGTGCTGGTCTCGGTTCTCGCCTATTTCCCGTTCCTCTATCTGCCGCTGGCGGCGGCTCTGCGCCGGCTCGATCCTGCTTTGGAGGACGCAGCCGCAGCACTCGGCCTTGGACCATGGCGGGTGTTTTGGCGTGTCGTGCTGCCGCAGCTGAGACTGGCCATTTGCGGCGGCGCGCTGCTGGTCGGCCTGCATCTGCTGGCCGAATACGGCCTCTACGTCTTCATCCGCTTCGACACTTTCACCACGGCGATCGTCGACCAGTTCCAGTCGACCTTCAACGGTCCCGCCGCCAACATGCTGGCCGGCGTCCTGGTGACTTGCTGCTTCGTGCTGCTCGCGCTGGAGGTGCTGGTGCGCGGCGAGGAACGCTATGCCCGCGTAGGCTCGGGTGCCGCGCGCCGCCAGCAGCGCACCAGGCTCGGTCGCGCCACCCTGCCCTGCCTGGCTCTGCCTGCCATCGCCACGCTTCTCGCCATCGGCGTGCCCTTCGTCACCATCGGCCGCTGGCTGGTCGCCGGCGGCGCCGATGTCTGGCGTTTGGACGAGATCGGCCTGGCGCTTGGCCAGACGCTGTTCCTGGCGCTGGCTGGCGCCTTGCTTGCGACCATCGCCGCCATGCCGATGGCCTGGATCTCGATCCGCGCGCCGGGACCGCTGCAGCGGCTGCTCGAAGGCTGCAACTACATTGTCGGTTCGCTGCCCGGCGTGGTCATCGCGCTGGCCTTGGTCACCATTACCGTGCGCATCGCCATGCCGCTCTACCAGACGCTGTTCACAATCCTGGTCGCCTATGCCCTGATGTTCCTGCCGCGCGCCTTGATCAGCCTCAGAGCCTCGATCGCACAGGCGCCGGTCGAGCTCGAACGCGCCGCCGCCAGCCTTGGCCGGCCGCCGCTGAAGGCGCTTTGGTCGACAACGATTCGCCTGTCGGCGCCGGGGGCTGCGGCCGGCATGGCGCTGGTCGCGCTCGGCATCATGAACGAGCTGACCGCCACCCAGATGCTGGCGCCCAACGGCACGCGCACGCTGGCCATGGCGTTCTGGTCCTATAGCGGCGAGATCGACTATGCCTCCGCCGCCCCTTACGCCTTCATCATGGTGGCGATGTCGCTGCCGCTGACCTGGCTGCTCTATGTCCAGTCGAAACGGATGGCCGGGCGATGAGCTTTCTCGAAATCAGTGGCCTCACCAAGCACTACGGCCCGGTCGCAGCCCTTGCCGGCATCGAGCTCAGCGCCGCAAGCGGCAGTCGCACCGCGATCGTCGGCCCGTCCGGCTGCGGCAAGACGACGTTGCTGCGGCTGATCGCCGGCTTCGAGGCGCCCGACCAGGGCCGCGTCGTGCTCGACGGCGAGGTGCTGGCCAATGGCGGCCATGCGGTGCCGGCGCACCGCCGCGGCATCGGCCTGGTGGCGCAGGATGGCGCCCTGTTCCCGCATCTCAGCATCGGCGACAATATCGGCTTTGGCATGGCCCGCGGCGAGGACCAGCGCGCCGAGCGCATCGCCGAGCTCGCCTATACCGTCGGGCTGGACAAGGCGATCCTCAAGCGCCGCCCGCACCAGCTCTCCGGCGGCCAGCAGCAGCGCGTGGCGCTGGCCCGCGCCATGGCGATGAAGCCCAGGCTGATGCTTCTCGACGAACCGTTCTCGGCGCTCGACACCGGTCTGCGCGCCTCGATGCGCAAGGCGGTCGCCGAACTGCTCGAAGCCGCCGGCATCACCACCATCCTGGTCACCCACGACCAGGCCGAGGCGCTGTCCTTCGCCAGCCAGGTGGCGGTCATGCGCGACGGAAAGTTCTCTCAGATCGGCACACCGCGAGAACTCTATCTGCAGCCGAAAGACCGCATGGTTGCCGAGTTTCTTGGCGACGCCATCATCTTGCCGGCAAAGATTTCAGGCGGCTTCGCCACCTCCTCGCTTGGTCGCATGGCCGTCGACTCGAAGGAGCGGCGCGACATCGCCCGCATCATGCTGCGACCGGAGCAGGTGCAGGTAAAGCGCACGTCGCGCGAAGGCATGTCGGGTCCTGCGGGCACGATATTCGCCGAGGTGACGGACTCGGAATTCGCAGGCTCGATGTGCACCATTGCCGTGCGGCTGTTGAACAACCCCGATCCGCCGGACGCCGCGGCGATCGGCAGCACACCGCTGACCTTACGCAAGCCGGGAATCGACGCACCTGCCGTCGGCGAGATCGTGCGTCTGACAGTTTCCGGCAAGGCGCATGTCTTCGCCTGAACTGCCGACGCGTCGGATTGGCGCGAGCGGCTGCGTCAATCGACTCGTTTCCCAGCATTGTCGAACCAATGCAGCTTCTCGGCCCTGGCCACGACGCGCAGTTGATCGCCGGGTTTGGCCGTGGCGCGGCCGGCCACACGCACGACGATGCGGTTGCCGCCGGCGGCACAGTGAAGAAAGCTTTCGGCTCCCACAGGTTCGACCGCCTCGACCGCCGCAGGCAGAATAAGCGCGCCGGATGATGCCTCGGCACTGAAGGTGACGTCGGCATCCTCAGGGCGGAAGCCAAGCGTGGCGGCGTTCGTAGGCGCGAAGTCAACCGTCTTGCCGTCGGTCAGCGCCGGACCAGCCGGTCCTTGCGAAAGAGGCAGAAGGTTCATCGGCGGCGCTCCGATGAAGGAGGCGACGAAGGTCGATGCCGGCTTCTCGTAGATGTCGAGCGGCGCGCCCGTCTGCTCGACCAACCCGCCATTCATGACGACGAGAATATCGGCCAGCGTCATCGCCTCAAGCTGGTCGTGGGTGACGTAGACCGAGGTGACACCGAGCGAGCGCTGCAAATTCTTGATTTCGACCCGCATCTGGCCGCGCAGTTTGGCGTCGAGGTTGGAAAGCGGCTCGTCGAACAGGAAGACTTTCGGATTGCGCACGATTGCGCGACCCATGGCCACGCGCTGGCGCTGGCCGCCGGAAAGCTCGCGCGGGCGCCGGTCGAGCAGCGCCGTGAGCTCCAGCACCTTGGCGGTCGAGCGAACCCTGCTGTCGATCTCGTCCTTGGGAGTACCCCGGTTGCGCAACCCGTAGGCCATGTTGTCGTAGACCTTCATATGCGGGTAGAGCGCATAGTTCTGGAACACCATGGCGATGTCGCGCTCGGTCGGACCGATCGTGTTGACGATCTTGCCGTCGATGGCGACGGTGCCGGAAGAAATGGTCTCAAGCCCTGCAATCATCCGCAACAGCGTGGACTTGCCGCAGCCGGACGGCCCAACCAGCACGCAAAGCTCCTTGTCGGGAATGGCGATCGAGACCCCCCTCACCGCCTCGACGCCGCCGGGATAGACTTTCTTCACATCCTTCAGATCGATGGTCGCCATCAGCTTCTCACTTTTCGGTATCGACCAGTCCGCGCACGAACCAGCGTTGCATCAGCACCACGATCAGGATCGGCGGCAGTATGGCCAGCATCGCGGTGACCATGACCAGATGCCATTGGGTATCGGCATCGGCGAAGGAGACCATCTTTCTAAGTGCGATGACGATGGTGTTCATGTCATTGCTGTTGGTGACGAGCAGCGGCCACAGGTACTGCGTCCAGCCATAAATGAAGAGGATGACGAACAGCGCCGCGATGTTGGTGCGCGACAGCGGCAGCAGGATGTCGAAAAAGAATCGCCATGGTCCGGCGCCGTCGACACGCGCCGCTTCCACCAACTCACCTGGGATGGTCATGAAGAACTGGCGAAACAGAAGCGTGGCGGTGGCCGAGGCGATCAGCGGAATGATCAGGCCGGCATAGGTGTCGATCATGCCGAGATCGACCATCACCTTGTAGGTCGGCAGGATGCGCACCTCGACGGGAAGCATCAGCGTGATGAAGATCAGCCAGAAGAAGACCATCCGAAGCGGAAAACGGAAGAACACGATCGCATAGGCCGAAAGGATCGAGATGAAAATCTTCCCCACCGCGATGCCGAGCGCCATGATCGTGGTGTTGAGCAGCAATCGGCCGACACTGACGCCGCCGATGCGGCCGACACCGCCGAACAGCGCCTCGCTGTAATTGTTCCAGACCTGGTCGCCGGGCAAAAGAGGCAATGGCGGCTTGAGGATGGTCTGCAGCGTCTGCGTGGAGGCAACGAAGGTGTAGTAGATCGGGAAAGCGACGATCAGGATGCCCAGGATGAGCACGGCGTGGGCGATGAGGGCGCGAAGCGGGGACTGACCAATCATCGCTCGCGCTCAACCGTAGTGGACTTTGCGTTCCACATAGCGGAACTGGATGGCCGTGAGTGAGATGACGATGACCATCAGGATGACCGACTGCGCGGCCGAATCGCCGAGGATCAAATTGACGAAACCGTCATTGTAGACCTTGTAGACCAGCGTCTCGGTGGCCTTGCCTGGCCCGCCGCCGGTGACGGCATGAACGATACCGAAAGTGTCGAACAGCGCATAGACAGTGTTGACGACCAGCAGGAAGAAGGTCGTCGGTGCGAGCAGCGGGAAGACGATGGTCCAGAAGCGCTTCGTCTCCCCGGCGCCGTCCATGGCCGCCGCCTCTATCAACGTCTTCGGCACCGCCTGCAGCCCGGCGACGAAGAACAGGAAATTGTAGCTGATCTGCTTCCAGGCAGCCGCAGATACCAGCAGGATCATGGCTTGGTTTCCGTTGAGCAAGGGATCCCAGGCGATGCCGAGACCTCTCAAGGCGTAGGCCAGCGAACCGATCGAGGGGTTGAACAGAAACAGCCACAACATGCCGGCAATCGCCGGCGCCACCGCATACGGCCAGATCAGCAGCGTGCGATAAAGGCCTTTGCCGCGCACCACCTTCTCGGCCATGACGGCAAGCAACAGGGCCACACCCATGGCGACCATCGCGGTCGCCAGAGAGAACACCAGCGTGACTTTGATCGAGTTGAGGTAGGCCGGGTCGGCCAGCACCTTGCGAAAATTGGCGAGCCCGACGAACTTGCTCTTCAGCCCGAACGGGTCTTCCCTAAGCATCGACTGGTAGAGCGCCTGCCCGGTCGGCCAGTAGAAAAAGATCAGCGTAATGGCGAGTTGCGGCGCCACCAGCAGGTAAGGCAGGGTCTTGTTGGGAAAGACGACGCGTGGAGACAGGGTGATTCCCTCGCTGTTCAGGAAATCGTCCACGCGGGTCCGCGTGGACGAGGTTCAACTGACAATCTCTTCAGTTTCCGATCGCTTCCTGAATCGCCTTGTTGCCGCGTGCGACCGCGTTGTCGAGCGCCTGCTGCGCAGTCTGCTGGCCGGCCAGCATCTTCTCGAACTCCTCATTCTCGATGTCGCGCACCTGCGGCAGGTTGACGAGGCGCACGCCCTTCGAGTTCTCGGTCGGCGCCTTGCCCAGCATCTGCAGGATCGGCGTCTCACGGCCCGGGTTCTTGTCATAGAAGCCGGACTTCTTGGTCGCCTCATAGGCAGCGAGCGTCACCGGCAGATAACCCGACTTCTGATGCAGATACTCCTGCACTTCGGTCTTGGACAGGTAGGAGAAGAACGCCGCGACGCCCTTGTATTCCTCGTCCGATTTGTTGCCGAACACCCACAGGCTGGCGCCGCCCGGCGTGGTGTTCTGGGGCGCGCCCTTGGCGTCACTATCATAGGGAAGCTGGCCGATGCCGTAGTTCATGCCCGACTTGACGATGTCACCGAGACCCCCCGACGATTCGGTGAAGATGCCGCATTCTCCGGCAAGAAAGATCTGCTTGGCTTCGGATGTACGGCCGCCATATTTGAAGGTGCCGTCCTTGGCCAGGTCGGCGAGCGCCTGGAAATGATTGACGAAGATCGGCGCATTGATCTTGAGCTCGACGTCGGTTCCGGCAAGTCCGTTCTGGTTGGTGCCATAGGAAACGTCGTTCCAGGCCGCGAAGGCCTCAAGGTGGATCCAGGTCAACCACGTCGAGGTATAGCCGCAGGAAGCGGCGCCGCTCGCCTTGATCTTCTTGGCGGCTTCCCACACCTCGTTCCAGGTCTTTGGCGGGTTGTTCACATCAAGCCCGGCCTTCTGGAAAATATCCTTGTTGTAGTAGAGGATGGGCGACGAGGAATTATAGGGGAAGGACAGCATGGTCCCGTCCGGCTTCGAATAGTAACCGACGATGCCGGGCAAATACTGGCTCTTGTCGAAGGTCACGCCGGCGCTGGTCAGCACATCGGCCACCGGTTTGATCGCACCTTCGGCTGCCATCATGACGCCGGTACCCACGTCGAACACCTGGATGATGTCGGGCGCTTGCCCCGCACGATAGGCAGCGATGCCGGCATTCAGCGTTTCGGGATAGGTGCCCTTGAAAACAGGGAGAATTTCATAGTCGCTCTGGCTGGCATTGAAATCCTTGGCGATCTTGTCGACCACCTCGGCATTCGCGCCGGTCATGGCATGCCACCAACTGATCTTGGTGGCGGCGAAGGCGGAGGTGGTGGAAAGCAGGGTCAAGGTGGCGGCAACACCGGCCGCAAAGCCGAACAACTTCATGTTTCATCTCCCGTTTGTCATTGGCGAAAGGGGCACTCCCGCAAAGGCAATATGTGTCGCTGATGACAATCGGACAACGGATTTGTTGCTGTTTCGTGAATTTCATACCCGGCTAACTTCGCGCCCCCTCGCCTTGCAACGAGGACAGAGAGAAATGCCAAGCCGGCTCAGCGATAGAATGGGGCATGGTGGGCCTGCAAGGATCGCCGACCGCCCAGCGATGCGTGAAGGGCCCGCGTGACAGCGCCACGCACCTGCACCGTGCGGCCGCCATACCGGCGCTCGGCCAGATCGAGATCGGCCGAGCGGCATCGCGCCAGGCGCTGCTGTAACCGTGTGTCTGGAATGAGACAGGATCGCCGCAAGGTACAACCCGAAAAACCCGCTGTAGTTGTAGTTCGCATAACCGATTCTTCGTCAAGCGCGGCATACTAATCAAGTGGACGGCTTGATTGCTGTGGGAGAGCAGGTGGGGCGAGATGCTGACGGTCTATAATTGTATCGTGCATGAGCACGATCTGAGACTGGTCGCACTGGCAGCGCTCATTTGCGGTATTTCTTCCTTCTCGGCGGTCAACCTGCTTCGCCATGTCGACCGCTCGAGCGAGCGCAACCGCTATACCTGGCTGATGATAGCAGCCACTTCCACCGGCTTCGGTATCTGGGCGACGCACTTCATCGCAATGCTTGCCTTTTCTCCCGGAATCCCCAACGCCTACAATACGGAAATGTCGGCGCTTTCGCTCGCCGGTTCCGTCGCCCTGACCGCTGCGGGCATGTGGATCGCCACCTTGCGCCGGGGCATCGACTACCCTCTGGTCGGCGGCGCGGTCCTCGGCGCTGGTATCGCCGCCATGCACTATATCGGCATGGCCGCCTTCGAGGTCGAAGGGCGCATCGTCTGGAACCCGCTGCTGGTCGGCGTCTCGGTGCTGACAGGCGTCACCCTCGCCGCGCTGGCGCTGCTGGTCGTGTTGCGACGGCCGTCCATGCAGGCCACAATCGCCGCCGCCATCCTGTTGACGCTGGCGATCTGCAGCCTGCACTTCATCGCCATGGGCGCGGTGTCGATCTTCCCGGACTCCTCCATCGAGATATCGCAGTTCACGGTCGAACCGGTGTCGCAGGCCTTCGCCGCCGCTGCAGTCAGCATGGCTATCCTGGTGCTTTCAGCCGCAGCATTGTGGATCGACCTTCGCTTCCGGCGTCACAAGCTCGAGGCCGAGCGCATGCACGGCCTCGCCAACGCCGCCGTCGAGGGGCTGATCGTCTGCGACGGCGCCCGCATCGTCAGCGCCAATGACAGCATCGCCGCGCTAACCGGCATTGCGCCGGAAGTGCTGAACGCGATGCTGCTTGGCGATCTCTTCGGCGAACGCACCGCGGCCGGCATGTCCGACTGCAGCGGACAGGCACAGGAAGCGGAGCTCAGAGCCCATGACGGCGCCACCATCCCCGTCGAACTTATCGCCAGGAGCATCGACTATTGCGGCAAGCGGCACAGCGTGGTCGCCGTGCGCGACATCCGCGAACGCAGGAAGGCCGAGCAGGAGATACTGCGCCTCGCCCATTTCGACCCGCTGACCGGGCTCCCCAACCGCCGCAGTTTCTCCGGCCGGCTCGAGGCCGAAATTGCCGCAATGGACCGCGGCGGCAAGGGCGGGCATCTTGCGCTGCTGCTGCTAGACCTCGACCGCTTCAAGGAAGTGAACGACCTGTTCGGGCACGGCGCCGGCGATGCCATGCTGCAGAAGGTGGCGCTATGCGCCTCCGCCGTGCTCCGCCACGGACAGATGCTGGCGCGTCTCGGCGGCGACGAGTTCGCCATCATCGCTCCGAACCTTCCCGATCCGCAGGCGGCCGGCCGCATCGCCGAGGCGGTGCTGGCGGCCATGCGCGAGGAAAACCGGCTGTCGGTCGGTGGCGGGCTGGTGTCGGCCAGCATCGGCATTGCACTTTATCCGCTCGACGCCGATGAGCCGACACTCCTGGTCAGCCACGCCGACACCGCGCTCTACCGCGCCAAGGCCGAGGGCAAGGACACCTACCGTTACTTCGAGGCCTCGATGGGCGCCGAGGCGCGAGACCGGCGCGTGATGGAGCACGAACTGCGCCAGGCCATGGCGCGCGATGAGTTTCGCCTCGTCTACCAGCCACAAAAGGAGATCAGCAGCGGGCGGATGGTCGGGTTCGAAGCGCTGATCCGCTGGCGCCATCCGCAGCGCGGCGACGTGTCGCCGGCGACCTTCATCCCGGTGGCCGAAGACAGCGGCGTCATCATCCAGATCGGCGAATGGGTGCTGGCGACGGCCTGCGCCGAGGCTGCGCGCTGGAAGAACCCTCTCACCGTAGCGGTCAATGTCTCGGCGGTGCAGCTCCACAATCCGAATTTCAGCCGCAAGGTGCATGAAGTCCTGCTCGGCTCCGGCCTGACGCCCGGCAGGCTCGAACTCGAGATCACCGAAACGGCGCTGGTCAAGGACATGCCGCGCGCGCTGGCGACCTTGCGCCAGGTGAAGGCGCTTGGCGTGCGTGTGGCGATGGACGATTTCGGCACCGGCTACTCCTCGCTGTCCAATCTCCGCGCCTTCCCCTTCGACAAGATCAAGATCGACGGCTCATTCATCAAATCAGTCGACAGCAACGGCCAGGTGGCAGCCATCGTGCGCGCCGTTCTGGGGCTTGGCCGCGGTCTCGGCCTGCCGGTTCTGGCCGAGGGCGTCGAGACGCTGGGCGAGCTGAAATTCCTCGACGCCGAGGCCTGCGAGATTGGCCAGGGCTACTATCTAGGCCGGCCGAGCCCGATCGAGGCGTTCAGCGAACTGACCGGCGTCGCGGCGCCGGCGGCACACGACGACGCCAGCGTCAAACAACGCGGCGGCAGCATCTTGATGCTGCCGCCGGCGGCGGCCCTGCGCTCAGCCTAGAGCAATTTCAGGAAAAGTGTGAAACGGTTTTCCGTCCGAAATTGCGTCGAAACAAAAAAGTTAGCGCGGGTAGCCGTTTCGATGAAACGGTGAACCGCTCTAAGGGGCGAGTGCGGCCTCGACCAGGCGCTTGGCATCCGGTCCCGACCATTCGGCCGGTCCGTTCATATGCGCGATCAGGCAGCCTTCGCCGTCGATCAGCATGGTGACGGGGAGGCCTAGCGCCAAGCCACGCGTCTTGACGTCGTTGAACAGCGCCAGCGTCGAATCGCGGTAGTAGCCGAGCGACCCGATGCCGATATCGGCTAGGAACTTCTTGGGCTTCACATCGTCGCCGGCATCGACATTGACCGCGACCACTTCGAAGGCATCGCTGCCCTTTTCCTTCTGCAGCGTATCGAGCGCCGGCATTTCGGCGCGGCAGGGCGCGCACCACGTCGCCCACAGGTTGAGCAGCACGGTCTTGCCGACATGATCGGCGAGCGTCATCGGCTTGCCGTCTGGGCCGTTGAAGGCGAGGCTTTTCAGCGATTGCGGCGGATCGGCGGGCAGCAATGCCGCCACCTGGCCGGTGGCTGCGGCGGCAACCTTTTTGGCGCGGTCGCTCTTGGCGGCGCAGGCGACGTCGTCCTTGCTGTTGCCCGCGCCGGCCGCAGGTGCGCTGCCGGTGGCTGCGTTGTTGCCAGACCCGCTCTCGCTGACATATACCGCGACCGCGCCGGCCAGCACGCCCGCCAGCAAAGCGGCGAGGATCAGGCGCGGGGCCGGGAAGTATCTGTTACCGTCTGCCATTTTTCTAAGACTGCTCCGGAGCACGGGTTATAGCGATGAGCGACAAGAAGGCCAGCAACCAGATGTGGGGCGGACGTTTTGCCTCGGGTCCGGCCGCGATCATGGAAGCGATCAACGCGTCGATCTCGTTCGACCGCAAACTTTATGCGCAAGACATAAGAGGTTCGGTCGCCCACAGCGAGATGTTGGCTGAAACGGGCATTATTTCGGCGGCCGATCAAGAAAAGATTGCTCACGGGCTGAACACGATCCTGAAAGAGATCGAGGCCGGCACGTTCGAGTTCTCGACCCGGCTGGAAGACATTCACATGAACATCGAGGCCCGCCTCGCCGATCTGATCGGCCCGGCCGCCGGCCGCCTGCACACGGCGCGGTCACGCAACGACCAGGTGGCGGTGGATCTCCGGCTCTGGGTCAAGGACGAGTGCTTTCGGGTCGCCGAGGCGCTGAAGGGGCTGATCTCAGCCTTGCTCGATCGCGCCGAGGAGCATGCGGCGACCGTGATGCCCGGCTTCACCCACATGCAGGCGGCGCAGCCGGTGACCTTCGGCCACCATTGCATGGCCTATGTCGAGATGTTTTCGCGCGACCTGTCGCGCGTCCGCGACGCCATCGAGCGGATGGATGAAAGCCCGCTCGGCGCGGCAGCGCTTGCCGGCACCAGTTTTCCGATCGATCGCCACAAGACCGCGAAGGCGCTCGGCTTCCGCGAGCCGATGCGCAATTCGTTGGACAGCGTCTCCGACCGCGATTTCGCGCTGGAGTTTTTGAGCCTGGTGGCGATCTCCGCCACGCATCTGTCGCGGCTCGCCGAAGAAATCATCATCTGGTCGACGCCGCAATTCGGCTTTGTCAGGCTGTCGGACAGTTTCTCCACCGGCTCCTCAATCATGCCGCAGAAGAAGAACCCGGACGCCGCCGAACTGGTGCGCGGCAAGACCGGCCGCGTCACCGGCCATCTCGTCGGGCTGCTGACGGTGATGAAGGGCATGCCGCTGACCTATGGCAAGGACATGCAGGAAGACAAGGAATCGGTCTTCGACGCCGCCGAGACGCTCGATCTGATGCTGGCGGCGATGACCGGCATGGTGCGCGACATGACGGTCAATGCCGCCGCCATGAAGAAGGCCGCCGGCTCGGGCCACGCGACCGCGACCGACCTCGCCGACTGGCTGGTGCGAACGCTGGGCCTGCCCTTCCGTGAGGCACACCATGTCACCGGCGGCGCAGTGGCGTTGGCCGAAGAGAAGAAGGTGAGCCTTGAAAAGCTGTCGCTGGAGGATCTGCAGTCGATCAACCCCGGCATCACGGCAGACATCTTCTCGGTTCTGGCGGTGCAGAATTCGGTGAAGAGCCGCACCAGTTTCGGCGGCACGGCGCCGTCGGAGGTCAGGAAGCAGATCCGCAGCTGGAAAAAGCGCATCGCCAAGGCATGATGCCGGGGTGCAATGCGCCTAAAACTCGGTTAAAAGCGCAGCATATAAAGTTTCGGACGGATGGATCGATGACCGCAAGCAGGATTTTGGTGACGCTGACGCTGCTGACGGCGATGGCTGCCGTGACCGCTTGCGGCCGTAAGGCTGGTCTCGACACGCCCTATGAAGCGGCCGTCCAGGCCCGCAAGGACGCCGAGCGCGCCAAACAGCCGGTGCCGCCGGAGCCGGAAAAACCGGTCGTGGACAAGAAATTCATCCTCGACCCGCTGATCTAGGGCCGATGAGACCGGCTTGGTCTTTCTGACCAGGTCTCGTGCTAACCAGGTCTCGTGCTCCAACTTCCGGAAACACTCTCGTGAACCATTTCGATTACCGCGACGGCGTGCTCCATGCCGAGGACGTGGCGATACCAGACATCGCCGCAAGCGTCGGCACGCCGTTCTATTGTTATTCGACGGCAACCTTGACCAGACACTACCGGGTGTTCGCCGGGGCCTTTGCCGGGCTCGACACGCTGGTCTGTTACGCCTTGAAGGCGAATTCCAACCAGGCGGTGCTGCGGACGCTGGCAAAGCTCGGCGCCGGCGCCGATACCGTCTCGGAAGGCGAAATGCGCCGCGCGCTCGCCGCCGGAATCCCGGCCAACAAGATCGTGTTTTCCGGTGTCGGCAAGACCGCGCGCGAGATGGATTTCGCGCTCGAGGCCGGCATTCTCTGTTTCAATGTCGAATCCGAGCCGGAGCTTGAATTGCTGTCGGCCCGCGCCACCGCGCTCGGCAAGGTGGCGCCGGTGTCGCTGCGCATCAACCCGGATGTCGACGCCAGGACGCACAGGAAGATCTCCACCGGCAAGGCCGAGAACAAGTTCGGCATTCCCTGGCAACGGGCGCGCCAGGTCTATGCCCGCGCGGCCGGTTTGCCGGGCACCAAGCCCATCGGCATCGATACCCATATCGGCAGCCAGATCACCGAGTTGCAGCCCTTTGACGATGCTTTCGCGCTTCTGGCGGAACTGGTCGGCGCGCTGCGCGCCGATGGCCACGCCGTCGAGCATGTCGATCTCGGCGGCGGCCTCGGCATCCCCTACCGCACCGACAACAGCCCGCCGCCTCTGCCCGATGCCTATGCCGAGATCGTCAGGAAGCACCTGACAAAGCTTGGAGTGAAGGTGATGTTCGAGCCGGGCCGGCTGATCGTCGGCAATGCCGGCATCCTGGTCTCGGAAGCGATCTTCGTGAAGGAAGGCGACGCCAAGAACTTCCTCGTCGTCGACGCCGCCATGAACGATCTGATCCGGCCGACGCTCTACGATGCCTTCCACGACATCAAGCCGGTGGTGCAGCCGCCGGCCGACACGCCGCGCATGGCGGTCGACGTCGTCGGCCCGGTCTGCGAGACCGGCGACTATCTCGGCCTCGACCGTGACCTGCCCCGGCTCAAGTCTGGCGACCTCATTGCCGTCACCACCGCCGGCGCCTATGGCGCGGTGCAATCCGGCACCTACAACACCCGCCTACTTGTGCCTGAGGTTCTGGTCGACGGCGACCGTTTCCACGTCGTGCGCCGGCGCCAGACCTATGACGAGCTGATCGGCCTGGATTCGGTGCCCGACTGGCTGAAATAGAAGCCGCAGCGCCGGCTGCGCTACAGCCGGTTCTGGATGAGCATCCTTGTGTCGGCGATCCTGTCCTCGTCGCGGCGGTAGAACGTCCATTGCTTGATGCGCTTGGGGCGCAGCAGGCCGGCCTGGGTAAGCACGCGCATATGTTCGGAGAGCGTCGCCTGCGTAATGCCGAGCTTCTCCGCGATCAGCAGCGCGCAAACGCCGTCCTCGACCAGATCGCCGTCTGCCTGGGCCGGGAAATGCGCCTGCGGATCCTTCAGCCAGTCGAGGATCTGCAGCCTGCGTTCGTTGGCGATCGCCTTGAAGACATCAACCTCTTGCATTTAGCCATTTTGCCAAGTTACTAATTGCTGTCAATCCCAAGGAGATGGTCATGACGAACGGCAACACCGTCACGCGCGAACGCATTGCCGCGATGGAACCGCGCATCCGCCGCTATATCAGGCACACGCCGGTGCTGCGCGTCGACATGGCCGATTTCGACCGGCCGCCGCTGGCGGTCGACCTCAAGCTCGAATGCCTGCAGCATTCCGGTTCGTTCAAAGCGCGCGGCGCCTTCACCAATCTGCTCGAACGGCCGGTGCCTGCGGCCGGCGTCGTCGCCGCATCGGGCGGCAATCATGGCGCCGCGGTCGCCTATGCCGCCATGCGGCTTGGCCACAAGGCGACGATCTTCGTTCCCGAAGTCAGCCCGGCGGCCAAGCTGCAGCGCATCCGCGGCTACGGCGCCGAACTGATCGTCGGCGGCGCCCGCTATGCCGAGGCGCTGGCCGCCAGCGAGGCTTTTGCCGAAAAGACCGGCGCGCTGCAGATCCATGCCTTCAACCAGGAGGAAACATTGGTCGGCCAAGGCACGCTCGGCCTCGAAATCGAAAACGATCTGCCCGACATCGACACGCTGCTGGTCGCTGTCGGCGGCGGCGGCCTGATCGGCGGCATCGCCGCCTGGTTTGCCGGCCGCATCAGGATCATCGCCATCGAGCCCGAAGGCGCGCCGACGCTGCATCGCGCCTTCGAAGCCGGCCACCCCGTCGATGCGCCGGCCGAAGGCGTCGCCGCCGATTCGCTGGCGCCCAAACGCGTCGGCGAGATGATGTTCCCGATCGCCGAGGCCTTCGTCGAACGCTCCATCCTGGTCACCGACGGCGCCATCATCGCCGCGCAAAAGGCGCTGTGGGAGCGGGTGCGGATCATCGCCGAGCCGGGCGGCGCAGCGGCCTTCGCAGCGCTGCTGTCCGGCCGCTACACGCCGGCGCCGGGCGAGCGGATCGCCGTCCTTGTCTGCGGCTCGAATACCGATCCGGCGAAATTCTAAACCTTGCTTCGACTGAAGTGGGACGCAAACCCGTCAAAGCTTTTCAAGTTTTCCGGAACCGCCTCGCCTTTGCCGTGTTTGCTGGTAAACTTCTGCTTGTTGAGTCCGGGCTATCCCGCCCGGGCAGGAAGGGCCGATGACGGAACGCCCCATTTCCAGTGGCGATCGCAGCCTGGCCGGGCGGCTTGCCCTGAGCCGGCTGGCGACACGGGTCTCGATGACGGTCGAGCGCGGCTGGCCGCTGCTTCTGCCGCTGCTCATCATCGCCAGCCTGTTTCTCAGCCTCTCCTGGCTCGGCCTTTTCCCCCGGCTGCCTGACATTGCGCGCATTATCCTGGTCACTGCGTTCGGTATTGCCACGCTGGCGGCGCTCTATCCGCTGCGTTTCTTCAAGCTTCCATCCGCCGCCGAAATCGACCGCCGTATCGAGGCGGCCAACCAGTTGCAGCACAGCCCGGTGCTGGTGCAGACCGACCGTCCCAGCGGCAAGGAAAGCATCTTTTCCCAGGCGTTGTGGCGCGAGCACCAAAAGCGCATGGCCGACAAGCTCGGCAGCCTTGGCGCCGACCTGCCGCGTACCCGCGTGCCGGAGCGCGATCCGTGGGCATTGCGTGCCGTGGCGGCGCTGCTGTTGGTCACCGCTTTTGCCTTCTCCTTCGGACCGTCCGGCGGCAGGCTGTCCGATGGTTTCAGTGCCCATGCGGCGCGCGACATCGTACCGCCGCGCATCGATGCCTGGGTGACCCCGCCGGCCTATACCGGCAAGCCGCCCATCTTCTTGACCGCGCCAGTCATCGATGGCAACGCCAAGCAGGCGGTTGCCACCTTCACCGTGCCGCAAGGCAGCGACGTCTCGCTGCGCGTGACCGGCGGCTCCGGCGAGGAAACCCTAAGCTTTGCCGACAAGGGCGGCAATGCTCGCGCCATCGACCCGTCGGGACCACAGGTGGCGGCCGTCAAGGCAGCGGCGGTCAACCCGGCGACCCCCAAGCTGCGCCAGTTCACCGGCAAGCTGACCGCCGACGGCACGCTGACGCTGAAGTCGGGTGAAGCCGATCTCGGTCTTTGGGGCTTCGCGGTGATCCCCGACAAGCCGCCGACGATCCGCTTCGTCGGCGAGCCCAAGAGCGCCGTCAACGGCGCCTTCGAGCTCAACTACCAGATCGACGACGACTATGGCGCGGCCACCGCCAAGGCGGTTTTCGCGCTGGCCGATCCGGCGGCGCCCGATGCGCATCCGCTCTACGGTCCGCCTGACCTGCCGCTGGCGCTGCCGCGCCGCGGCGGCAAGGCGAACGCCGCCAAGACCACCAAGGACCTCACCGAGCACGTCTGGGCCGGCGCCAGCATCAAGCTGTCGCTTGTCGCCACCGACGATGCCGGACACACCGCAACCAGCGAAACCAAGACTATTGTGATGCCGGAGCGGCCCTTCGCCAACCCGCTGGCGCGGGCGGTGGTCGAGCAGCGCCGCCTGCTGGCGCTCGACGCCAATGCCAAGCCGCGCGTGCTCGACCTGATGGACGCCATCACCCTGCGGCCCGAGGACACGTTCGACAACATGTCGCATTACCTCGCCATCATGAGCGCCCGCAGCCGGCTGAAGATGTCGGACAGCGACGATCAGTTGCGCAACGAGGTTGCCTATCTCTGGGAAATCGCGCTCGGCATTGAGGAAGGCAATCTCTCGTCCGCCGAAAAGCGGCTCCGCCAGGCCCAGCAGGCGCTGCAGGACGCCATCAAGCGCGGCGCCAGCGACGAAGAGATCGAAAAGGCGATGAAGGAACTGCGCGAGGCGATGAACGAATTCCTGCAGGAATTCGCCGAGCGCGCCAAGCAGAACCCGAACGCGCCGCAGATGCAGCAGAATGGTCGCGAGCTGCGTCAGAGTGATATCGACCGCATGATGGACCAGATCGAGAACCTGGCGAAGTCGGGCGACCGCGACAAGGCGCAGGAGCTGCTGTCGCAGCTGGAAAACATGATGAACAACCTGCAGGCCGGCCGTCAGCAGCAGGGCGGCGAGCAGGACAGCGAGATGCGCCAGCAGATGGACAAGCTGGGCGAGATCATGCGCCGCCAGCAGGAGATGATGAACGACACCTACCGCATGGACCAGATGCAGCGCGGAGATAATCAGCAGCCCGGCGAAGGCAATGGCGACGACCCGGACCAGCCGGGCGTCGGCAAGGATCGCGATCCTCTCGCCCGGCCGAAGTCGATGACACCGCAGGAATTCGCCGATGCGATGAAGCAGCTGCAGGAAGGCCAGGGCCAGTTGCAGAGCGAACTCGACAAGCTGAAGAAGGGCCTGGAAGGCATGGGCATGCAGCCCAATGAGGGGTTTGGCGACGCTGGCAAATCCATGGGCAATGCCGAAAAGTCGCTTGGCGAAGGGGAAGGCGACCAGGCGGTCGGCCACCAGGGTCGCGCGCTGGAAGCGCTGCGCAAGGGCGCCAAGGAGATGATGAAGCAGCTGCAGGCGATGCAAGGCGACCAGGGCGGCAGCCAGGAAGGCGGCCGCCAACAGGACGCCGGCCGCGATCCGCTGGGCCGGCCGCGCGCCAGCCGCGGACCCGATTTCGGCGATTCGGTGAAGGTGCCCGACGAGATCGACGTGCAGCGCGCCCGCCAGATTCTCGAGGCGATTCGCAAGCGGCTCGGCAACGCGCTCAGCCCCGACATCGAGCGCAGCTACCTCGAGCGGCTGCTGGAGCTGAAGTAGCCTCCAAGGCAACATCCGTCGAACTGAATGGTATCAGCGCCATGCCGAAACTCGGTGCCGTCACGCCCATCCTGCGCATCTTCGACATCGCCAAGGCACGCGAATTCTATGTCGACTTTCTCGGCTTCAAGGTCGAGTTCGAGCACCGCTTCGACGACAATGCGCCGCTCTACATGGGTGTAATCCGCGACGGCTGTGTCCTGCATCTGAGCGAACATCATGGCGACGGCGCGCCGGGTATAGCCATGCGCATCAAGGTCGAGGACATCGCGGCATTGCACCGCGAACTGATCGGCAAGAGATACCGCTACGCCCGGCCGGGCCTCGAAACCACGTCGTGGCAGACCCGTGAAGTGTCGGTCGGCGACCCCTTCGGCAATCGGCTGCATTTCTACGAGGATGCAACAGACTAAGCCGGCCTGTTGACGAACGCCTCGCGTATTGCTTCCTGCATGCCGTCGATCGCCTCGCCTGAGGCATTGGGGTTGCGATGCATCACCACATTCGAGGAATCGATGTGGCCGAACCCGTCCGCGGCGGTGAGCTCGCGGCAGCCATCGGGAATGTTGCTGTGCGAGATCGGCGCGATCGCCAGGCCGGAGGTGACGGCGAGCTTCAGGCCGCCGGTGGTGTCGCTGGTATAGGCGACACGGTAGGCCAGCCCACGCTGCTCCAGCGATTTGATGGCGAAGTCCTTGCACCAGCCGGCCCGGTTGTAGAGCGCGATCGGCACCGGCCGCTCCTCATGCATGTGATGCAGGCTCGATGTCACCCACACGGTCGGATCGTGCATCAGCACCTCGCCGCCGGAAGGATCCTGCCATTCGAACACCACGGCGAGGTCGAGTTCACCGGCCGCCAACGCTGCCAGCTGGGCGCCCGAATGTGCATAGCGCACGGTGACCTCGACCTTGGTGTGACGCTTCGAGAAGGCGCCGAGCGCGCGCGACAGGATGGCGTGACCATATTCCTCGGGAATGCCGATGCGCACAGGCCCGCCAAGCGGTGCCGCCGCCATCGATGCCGCCGTCTCGTCGAGCAGAGAGACGATGCGGCGGGCATTGACGATCAGCTCGCCGCCACGGCGCGTCAGCGCCACGCCGCGCGAGCCGCGTTCGAACAGGCTGTCGCCGACCAGCTCCTCGAGCTTCTTCATCTGCATCGACACCGCCGACTGGGTGCGCCCGGCCTGCTCCGCCGCCCGGGTGAAATTGCCCGCTTCGGCAATGGCGACGAAGGTGCGCAGGAGATCGCTGTCGAGGGGTGGCCGCATTGAATCCGTCATAAGCAAATTTGATCGCTGGTATCATTCCAATTCGTTTGCAACATGTCAAACGCCGCAGCATAGTCCGCTCGCCCATTGGATATGCCGCCGCGAAACCGGCTGCGGACCAATCAAAGAGTCCTCACTCATACCCGCTGCCCGAAACGGTGGCGGGTTCTTTTTACCCCATGGCCGGGCGGCTGCGGGCAGTCAAGGCAAGGGCCGGCAGAACAACATGCGCAACCGGATCGTTCTCGGCATCATCAGCCTGTGCCTTGGCGTGCTGGTGTTCTCGCTCCAGGACCCGCTGGTCAAGGCGGTGTCGGCCGGCTATCCCGTGACCGAGGTGATGTGGATCCGCTCGATCATCGCTTTGCCGATCCTGATCTTTCTCGTTCGCGCCGACGTCGGCCTGCGGGCCATCGCCTCGAAGCGGTTCGGCCTGCTGACGATACGCGCCTTCATCCAGTTCTCCTCCTATACGGTCTACTATCTGGCCATCGCTGCCTTGCCGCTCGCCGACGCGGTGGCGCTCTATTTCATGGCGCCGCTGTTCATCATGGCGATGGCCGGGCCCTATCTCGGCGAGCGCGTCTCCTGGCAGGCTCTCGCCACCGTGCTGATCGGCATGCTGGGTGTGGTCGTGATGCTGCGCCCGGGCGCCGGCCTGTTCGACTGGGCGGCGCTGCTTTCGTTGGGCTCGGCTTTGCTCTACGGCTTTTCACAGCTGATGGCGCGCAAGATCGGCGACACCGAATCCTCCACCGTCATGGCCTTCTACCAGAACGGCGCCTACCTGGTCGGCGCCGCTGCGGTTGCCGGCACATTTTGGCTTGCCGGCATAACCCATGCTGTCCACCCCAGCCTCGAATTCCTGGTGCGGCCGTGGGTCTGGCCGACGACACCGGATTTCCTCAAGATGGCGGCCTGCGGCTTCGTCGCTTCGGCCGGCATGATCCTGCTGTCGCAGGCCTACAGGCTGGCGCCCGCCAACCGCGTCGCCACCTTCGAATACACCGGCATCATCTGGTCGCCGCTGTGGGGCTTCCTGTTCTTCGACGAGGTGCCGCGCTCGACCACTGCCATCGGTGGGGCGCTGATCATCGGCGCCGGTCTGCTGGCGCTCAACACCGAACGGCGCCGGAGCGCTGCGCCTGTCCTCGCCGCGTCTCAGGATGTCGCCTGAAGCGTGTCAGGCGAAGCAGGCGAGCGCCTGGTCGACCCGCGAGCGGATTTCGGCCAGCGTGAAAGGCTTTTGCACGACGTCGATAATGATGCCGTTCAATTCCTCGGCGCGCTCGCGCTGGTCGGCATAGCCGGTCATCAGCAGGATCTTCATGTCAGGGAAAAGCCTGGCTGCGGCGATCGCCATCTCGATGCCATCCATTTCCGGCATGCGGATATCGGAGACGACGAGGTCGTAACCGCCGCCTGCAGCACTGACCATCGCCAGCCCCTGCGCGCCGTCGGCGGCGATATCGATCGAGTGCCCGGCGCGTTCGAGCGCGCGGGCGGCGAGGGTGCGGACGGACTCATCGTCCTCGACGATCAGAAGCTTTGCCATGGGCCGGAATTTGGCGGGCAAAAGTTGACTTTTTCTGAAAATTTGAAGCGTCGGGGGCCTTTTCTCAGGCATCGCCTTTGACGACACCGACAAACGGCAGTTCGCGAAAAGCGTGGGCGACGTCCATGCCGTAGCCGACAACGAAGTAATCGGGACAGTCGAACCCGACATAGTCGGCGTTCAGCTCCGTCTGGCGGCGCATGCGCTTGTCCAACAGCACCGCGATGGCGCAGCTTTTGGCGCCGCGCGACAGCATCAGGTTGCGGGTGAAGGACAGCGTCTTGCCCGATTCCAGGATATCGTCGATCAGCAGCACGTCGCGGCCGGCGACCTCATTGTCGATGTCGCGTAGCACCCTCACCTCGCCGCTGGTGGTGCCGGCGCCATAGCTGGAAATGAAGATGAACTCGACCTCGGGCGACAGCCCGACATCGTGCATGGCGCGGATCAAATCGGCGGCGAAGATGAACGAGCCCTTCAGCACCGAAATCACCAGCAGGTCGTGATAGTCGTGCTCGGCGATCTCCTTGGCGAGTTCGAGATTGCGCCGCGCGATCGCGGACGCCGAAAAGAGGACCTCGATGTCCTTGCCGCGCACAACTGGCATCAACAACCTTTCCAGAGAAACCGACTAGCCGGCGAAGGTGACCGCCACGGCCTTGACGCCGTTTCTAGGCACATCGAGGCGGCTGGAAAAGCCGAATCTTTCGCCGGGCGCCAGAGAACGGTTGGATGTCCCCAGAGTATAGCGGGTGATGCGGGTGTCATTGCCGGTGACACGTATCTCCAGCGGCGGCAATTGTCCCGCCTTCAAACCGTCATTGACGGCCTCGCCATCCACGAACAGCACCGGGGTGGGTCCTGACGCGTCGACACGCGTGGTGACGCCGGCAATGCTGAGTACGGCGCCCTCCGGCTGTTCGACTGACCAGAACGGCGTCTGGCGCACCAGCGCGTGACCACCCGAGACCCAGAAGGCGGCAAGCGCCGCACCGATGCCGGCAATCCAGAAGATCGGCCCGCCACGCGATGCCGGCCGCCCGGCTGACGCATCTGATTTGCGCAGCATCTCCATGCCTTCGATCGACGGCGTCGCGATGTCGCGCGCCGGCGTCGGCATGGCTTCTACCCTTGGGATCGGCTGCGGCAGCACCTCATAATCCGCATCGACGATGTCGGTCGCCACAGGACGCGATTCCGGTGCGACACTTGTCCCGGTCA
Source organism: Mesorhizobium sp. M0016 (assembly GCF_040324035.1). Lineage (NCBI taxonomy): Bacteria > Pseudomonadati > Pseudomonadota > Alphaproteobacteria > Hyphomicrobiales > Phyllobacteriaceae > Mesorhizobium > Mesorhizobium sp. M0016. Next base: position 344,812 of record NZ_JAMYVM010000004.1, read on the forward strand.
TGATTTCGCCGGAAACCGGGCGCGCGGTTCGTTGCTCAGCCATCATGGCCCCGCTGTTGCCTCTTCGTTTCTTTTGCGTAAATGGAAATGGTTAACGCTTCCCCACCGGAACCCTTGTGACGCACTCAAAACCAGCGAAAATTAACCGACGGTTAACCATGGCGGCCGATGGTCGTTGGACAGAAAGGGCTGGCACGCCGCCGCCCTCAGGTCGTCGCACGTGATCCGCTTCGAAAATGTCGGCCTCCGCTATGGCATGGGTCCGGAAATCCTCCGCGACATCTCCCTGCACATTCCGGAGAGCTCCTTCCAGTTCCTGAGCGGGCCCTCCGGCGCCGGCAAGACGACGCTGCTGCGCCTTTTGTTCATGTCGCTGAAGCCGACGCGCGGGCTGATCACCATCTTCGGCAAGGACCGCTCGCGCATCTCGCGCGCTGAACTGCCGCATCTCAGGCGCCGCATCGGCGTGGTGTTCCAGGATTTCCGTTTGCTCGACCACATGACCACTTATGAGAATGTCGCTCTGCCGCTGCGCGTGCGCGGCCGCGAGGAAGCGAGCTACCGCACCGACGTCACCGAACTTTTGAAATGGGTTGGCCTGGGCGAGCGCATGCATGTGCTGCCGCCCGTCCTTTCGGGCGGCGAAAAGCAGCGCGCGGCAATCGCCCGGGCCTTGATCGAACAGCCCGAAATCCTGCTTGCCGACGAGCCGACCGGCAATGTCGACCCGCCGCTGGCGCGCCGGTTGCTCAGGCTGTTCATCGAGCTCAACCGGCTCGGCACCGCTGTGGTGATCGCCACTCACGATCTCGGCCTGATGGAGCAGGTCGACGCGCGCCGCATGATCCTGGCCGGCGGAAGGCTGGATATTTATGACTGAACTATCGGCCGAACAGTTGCATGGAGACGCCGCCGATCTCGCGACGACGACGCAGCGCGTCCAGCGCCGCATGGCGCCGATCGTGCCGGCGCAGAATATCGCCGGCCGCGCCTTGGTGCTGGTCATCGCCATCATGACCTTCCTGTCCTGCCTAACTTTCGGCGCCGTCACGCTGGTGCGCGACACTGCCTCGGTCTGGGAAAACCAGATCTCGCGCGAGGCCACGATTCAGATCAAGCCGGTCGACGGCCTCGACATGGAGGCAGCCCTTGCCCAGGCCTCGCAGATCGTCGGCGAATTCCCCGGCGTGAAGGAAACCCGGATCATCGATCGCGACGCCACCGCGCGCCTTTTGGAGCCATGGCTGGGCTCGGGCCTGAATATCGACGAATTGCCGGTGCCGCGCCTGATCATCGTCACCATCGACGAGACCAGCCCGCCCGACTTCAGCGCCATCCGTGCGGCGCTCACGCCCAAGCTGCCGAGTGCTTCGCTCGACGATCACCGTACATGGGTCGACCGGCTGGTCGCCATGGCCCGCACCACGGTCACCATCGGCATCGCCGTGCTGGTCCTGATGCTGTCGGCGACGGTGCTGACCGTAGTGTTTGCGACGCGCGGCGCCATGGCGGGTAACGGCCATATCATCGAAGTGCTGCATTTCGTCGGCGCCGAGGCGCGCTTCATCGCGCGCGAATTCCGCTGGCATTTCCTGGTCACCGGGATGAAGGGCGCGGCCGCCGGCGGCGCAGCCGCGATCCTGGTTTTCATCGTCTTTTCCTGGTGGTCGTCGCGCAACATGGCAACGCCGCAGGCCGACCAGGCCACCGCTTTGTTCGGCAATTTCGCCATCGGATCGGCAGGCTATCTCGGCGTCGGCCTGATGGTGCTGGTGATCGGCGGACTGACGGCGGCGACCTCGCACGCCACCGTCGTCGCCTATCTCAGCGACATCGATGTCCGCCAGCCGGATGCGGGGTGACCCGTGAGGGCAGAAGCGAAAACAGTTCGGGGGCAAGGACAGGAATGGAAGGGACGATCACGGATCGAAAACCGACGTAACGCAATGTGCGCTTTTTTCCTTACCAAAAAGGCATTTCAGGATTAACCATAGGATGATGAACGCGCGGGAGTCGACCGGAACGGCTGGACAGATGCCAGTGGTGCGTTTGCGTGTGCGTACCGGGCTGGGCCGTTTGCGCACCGCCCTGCGTCTCGCCTCCCTCTGTCTACTGCTGCTGGTGGCCCTGTTTGCCGGTGGCTTCGGCTGGTTCGCCAGCAAGGTCAGCCACATGACGACCCCGACCAACCCGGCCAAGGCCGATGCGATCATCGTCTTGACCGGCGGTCAGGCCCGCCTCGACGCAGCACTCGATCTGCTTGCCTCCGGCAAGGGCGAGCGGCTGCTGATCTCAGGCGTGCATCCCTCTGCCAGCCGCCGCCAATTGCAGGCTGCTACCGGCGGCGACAAGGCGCTGTTTTCCTGCTGTGTCGACATCGACCGCGCCGCGCTCGACACGATCGGCAATGCCGAGGAAAGCGCTAAATGGGTGGAGAGCCACGCCTATGGCAGCATCATCCTCGTCACCAACAATTACCACATGCCGCGCAGCCTGCTCGAGATGGGCCGCCTGCTGCATGGCGCCAGGCTTGAACCCTATCCGGTGGTCAACACCAATCTGGACAATGGCGACTGGCTGACCAAGCCGGAAGCGCTACGCGTGCTTCTGACCGAATACAGCAAATACCTGCTGGCGCTTGCGCGCGGCGTCGTCCCGGTCCGCCAGACTGCCGACAGCGTCGCACTGGCCGAGGTTTCGACCGCCAAGGACTAAAGCAATTCCAGGAAAAGTGTGTAGCGGTTTTCCCGGGAAAAGCACGTACGCTTTCCCTTGGGAATTGGACAGACGACTCTGACGGCGCTCGATTACCCCTTGGCCGTGCCGTCTTCCGCGCCACGCAGCCGCGCAATCTCCTGTTCGAGGCTTTCAATCCGCTTGTCGCCTTCGGCGAGTGCGGCCGCGACATCGGCGGCCTCGAATCGCTGCGGAATGTGTTGCGGGCAATTGGCATCCCAGGCCGAGACGGTGAACAAGATGACCTGCTCGGGGCGCGCCTTGTAGTCCTGCGGCATCAGCCTTGCCAGAAGCTCGGCATCGTCCTCGACGACGCGCGCCGTGCCCCAGATCTTGACGCGCTGGCGATGCGCATAGTCGATCAGGAACAGGAATGCCTGGTTGTTGTCGGCGAGATTCCCCTGCGTGATGAACTGCCTGTTCCCGGAGAAATCGGCAAAGCCGATGGTCTTCTCGTCCAGCACCTTGAGGAAGCCGGCTGGCCCGCCGCGATGCTGGATGTAGGGCTGACCCTCGCCATTTGCCGTCGACAGGAAGACGCTGGTCTGCGCCGCGATGAAGTCGGCGAGGTCGGGCGTCATATGGGCGCGCCATCCGCCGCGCTCCTCGGCGCTGACATAGCCCTTGCGCGAACCTTTGCGGGTCTGGATCGCCTTGACCGTCGGCGTGAAGGCGACATCGCTGGTGAAAGTATGAGCATTCATGGAAGCCTCCGCGAGGCCGAAACAGGGCCATTGTACGCGAAGAGGTAGATCCTTCCATGTTTTGGATGTAGATGGCATAGTTGCAAGCTATCCTTCCAATTTCCGGAAGAAAGTATGGATCGTCTCGAAGCCATGTCGCTGTTCGTCGCCGCGGTGGAAGCGGGCAGCCTTTCCGCTGCCGGCCGCCATTTCGGCATTCCACTGGCAACGGTCAGCCGCAAGGTTTCCGACCTCGAAAAGCACCTCCAGGCGCGCCTGCTGAACCGTTCGACCCGGCAGCTCACGCTGACCGATGCCGGCCAGGCCTATCTCGCCGCCTGCCGCCGCATCCTCGGCGAGGTCGGCGAAGCCGAACGCACCGCTGCCGGCGAATACAGCACGCCGACCGGCGACCTGTTCATCACCGCGCCGGTCGTCTTTGGTCGCCTACACGTGCTGCCTGTCGTCACCGAATTCCTGGCGGCTTATCCTCAAGTCAACATTCGCCTGGCGCTGGCTGACCGGATAACCCAACTGGCGGAGGAACATCTCGACCTTGCCATCCGCATCGGCGAGCTTGCGCCTTCGAGCCTCATTGCCATCCGCGTCGGCGCGATCCGTCGCGTCGTGTGCGCCAGCCCCGCCTATATCGCCGCGCATGGCATGCCGCGGACGCCGGACGATCTGGCCGCGCATGAATGCATCAGTTTCGAAGGGCCTGCAGCGCTCGCCAGCTGGAGCTTTGCCGGCGACAAGGGCGAACTGATCGTGCCGATCCACTCACGGCTGCGCGTCAACACGGCGGAAGCTGCAATCGATGCCGCGATTGCAGGCGCCGGGATGACGCGGGTGCTCTCCTACCAGATCGCGGACGCAGTACGTTCCGGCGTGCTCGTCCCGGTCTTGCGACCCTTCGAGCCGCAGCCGTGGCCGGTGAGCCTCGTCCATGCCGGCCAAGGCCTGCTGGCGGTGAAACTAAGGGCGTTCCTCGATTTCGCCGCTCCGCGGCTGAAGCAGCGGTTATTGCAGGCGACGTGGTGAGTTGAGACTGGCTTGAGTCAGTGGCGAGCCGGCCTATGTCAGGCCATTGCGGCGTTTCCTTTTTGCCCGCGCTTGGTGTAACCAACGCACACCTCCTCAACGGGCCCTTCCCCGCATGCTCTATATCCGCTCGCTGGCGTTCAACTTCGTCTTCTATGTCAATCTGATCGTCCAGATGGTCCTCTGGACCCCTTACTACTTCCTCTCGCCACGCCATCGCGCCTGGTTCGTGCCGAAATTCTGGTCGCGCACCAGCCTGTGGCTCTACGACAAGATCGCCGGCACCAGGAGCGACATCACCGGCGTCGAGAACCTGCCGGAGGGCTCTTTCATCCTGGCGCCGAAACACCAGTCGTTTTGGGACGCGATCGCTTTCTTTCCCTTCCTCCACGATCCGCTTTATATCCTGAAGCGCGAGCTGACCTGGATCCCCTTCTTCGGCTGGTACATCCTGAAGATGCGGATGATCCCGGTTCACCGCGGCAGCCGCTCCAAGGCGTTGAAGCAGGTCGTTGCATCGACAAAGCAGGAGATGGGGCGCAATCCGCGCCAGCTGATTATCTACCCCGAAGGCACGCGCCGAGCGCCAGGCGACGAGCCGGCTTACAAATACGGCATTGTCGAGCTCTATACGCAGCTTGGCGTCCCGGTGGTACCGGTCGCCCATGTCGCCGGCCTCTATTGGCCTCGCCGCAAATTTTTGCGCTTTCCCGGCACCATCAAGGCCCGCTTCCTGCCGCCGATCCCGCCCGGGCTCGGCAAGGACGAATTCATGGACCGGCTGATCGGCGATACGGAAGCCGCCTGCGACCAGCTGCTGATCGAGGCATCGCAGGCTCCTAACCCGCCGCAAATGCCGCCGACGGCGGTCAAGCGGCTGGCCGAACTCGCCGCGGCCGCCAAAGCAATTCCAGGAAAAGTGTGAGCGGTTTTTTCCGTCCTGAATCGCGCCAAAACAAAAAAGACCAAAGCTTGATCTCTTCTGCGGGCCGGCTCAAGGCCACGCCGCCAGCGCCGTGGTCAGCACCAGCGTCGCCGCGAAGGCCAGATTGATGATCCGCGACGTCAGCGGCTGGCGCAGGGTGCGGGCGAAGGCCGCGCCGGCCAGCAGCCACAGCACATGGATGGCTACGATCATCAGGGTGAGAACCGCCAGCCTGGCCGGGATGCCGAGAGCTGCGGTCGCGGAGCCAGCAAGGACCGCAGCAATCGCCAGATAGGCTTTCGGGTTGGCAACGGCGAGCAGGAAGCCGCCGAGGAAGGTCGGCAGAACCGCGCTGCTGTCACGCGCGGCCAGCGGCGGCGCTGTCGCTATTCTGTAGGCGAGGTAGAGAATATAGGCGGCTGAAGCGACCGCCAGCACTGGCGCTACGCCCGGCATCGAGGTGAGGATAGCCTTGATGCCGGTGGCCACGACCAGCAGCACCGCGACCGTGCCTAAAATGATCCCCGATGTGTAGTGAAGCGAATTGCGCAGGCCGAAGGCGGCCCCTATCGCCGTGACGCTGATCGTCGCCGGGCCAGGACTGCCCATGACGACGGTTGCCGCCAGCACCAGCGCCAGCAATTGCTGCCAGGGCTGCGCCTGCGAAAGAATGTCTGCGGCCATGCTGCCTCTTCTCCACAATAATGGAGAACAGTGTGGCAAGGCGGACAGCCGTCGTCTTGAACGATCGTGCCGAACCTGCGCGGCTAGGCGCTGGCCTTGTCCAGCGCCACGAGATCCTCCGCGCTGAGCTTCAGCGATGCGGCGCGCACCAGGCTGTCGACCTGGTCCAGCGTCGTGGCGCTGGCGATCGGCGCAGTGATGCCGGGCTGCGCCATCACCCATGCGAGTGCTACTTCCGCCTGCTTGGCCGAATGGCGCGCCGCCACAGTGTCGAGTGCGGCCAGAATGCGCATGCCGCGCGCATTGAGATAAGCCTTCACGCCGCCGCCGCGTTCACTTTTGCCGAGATCGGCCTCGCTACGGTATTTGCCGCTCAAAAACCCCTTGGCGAGACTGAAATAGGTGATGACGCCGATATCCTCGGCCACGCACACATCATGCAGCGGCCCGTCGAAGGATGAGCGATCGTAGAGATTGTATTCCGGCTGCAGCACGCTGTAGCGCGGCAGCCCGCGCAGGCTGGCAACATCGAGCGCGGCGCGCAGCTGGCCGGCGTCGAGATTCGAGGCGCCGATATGGCGGACCTTGCCGGCAGCGAGCAGCTTCTGGTAGGCGCCGAGCGTCTCTTCATAAGGCGTGGTCGGGTCCGGCCAGTGCGACAAATAGAGGTCGATGACATCGGTCTGCAGTCGCTTGAGCGACGCCTCGACTGCCCTTTCGATATGGGCAGCGGACAGATCCTTCTTGCCTTGTCCCATATCCGAGCCGACTTTGGTGATGACGATGATCTTGTCACGGTTGCCGCGGCTTTTCATCCATTTGCCGATGATGGTCTCGGACTCGCCGCCCGCGTGGCCGGGCACCCAGCGCGAATAGGCATCGGCCGTATCGATAGCGTTGAGGCCGGCGCCGCCGAACCGGTCGAGCAGGTCGAAGGAGGTCTTCTCGTCCGCGGTCCAGCCGAAGACATTGCCGCCCAGGACCAGCGGCGCGATGGAAAGGTCGGTTTGACCGAGACGGCGTTTTTGCAAGACGGGGCTCCGTGGGCTGGCGGCGGGCGACCCGAATGCTTCGGGCCGCAGCTAAGCTAGGTCTCGCCGCGCCGAGGTCAAAGGCCTCAGCCAATTTTCCAGCGGGCCAGCGCTTCACAAAGGCGCGAGCGCTTCGCCTGCAGGCTCGCCGTGGTCCACTGGCTCACGAGGCGATCCGCTTCGCCACCTCTTCCAGCCAGTGGTCGCTGATACCCAGCGCCGCGAGATGCTGCAGCGTGTTGAGCACATAGTCCTCGTTGTTTCCGGACTGGCCGACGGCGCCACGGATAACACCTGCCGCATGCGCGGGGTCGAGCCCGCCGGCATACTGCTCATGCTGGCGGTCGACGATATAGGCAACCGCTTTCACTCTCTCTCCCGCGGCCGCCCCATTCCCGTCGAGGCTGATATCGAGCACACGCTCGAGGTAGACGCTGGTCACCAATTCGCGCTCGCGCAGATAGGTCAGCACCTCATCGCGCAGCTCGCCGGGCACGCGAAAGGCCAGCCCGATGCAGGAGCCGCCACGGTCGAGGCCTAGCACCAGGCCCGGCCGCTGGCGCGTGCCGCGATGCACGAAGGAATAGACGCAGAGCGACCGGCGGTAGCCGTAAAGCCGCGCGCGCCGTGTCTCGACATGGGCGAATCCCGGTCGCCAGATCAGCGAGCCGTAGCCAAAAACCCAAAAATCGCCCATATCGCCAAGCCTGATTGTACGAGAGTGACGCCGCCGCATCGGAATCGGTGCTCTTCTGTTCTTTTTGCTTTTGCGTAAGCCACAGTCCACCCGCAACACGCCCGCGTTAATGAAAGCCGCAGCATGACGTCAAGTGACGAGCGTCCGTCGAAGTTTCGCCGCCGGCTGATGTGGCTCGCTGCCTTGCTCGTTATGCTGTTCGGCGTCTACAGCGCAGTCTGGTTCTATGTCGCCGGTCGCGTCAGCAGCGAAGCCGACAAGGCGGTGGCCTCGCTCAAGGACAAAGGCATCGAGGCCGGCTGCGCCAACCTCACCGTCAGCGGCTACCCCCTGAGTTTTGCCATCTCCTGTGACAATCTGGCTTACGAGGACGACGCCAGGAACGTTGCCGCCTCGGCAGGCAGCTTCAACTTCGTTGCAGAGCTCATCCGGCCTTTGTCGCCTGCCGCCGAGTTGCGTGGGCCGCTGCGCACCTCGGTGCCGGGGATGGCGCCGCTATGGATCGACTGGGACAATCTGCAGGCCAATGCCAAGCTCTTCTGGCCCCTGCCCCGGAGCATTTCGCTGCAGGCGGAGAGCTTGTCCGGCCAGACGGATCCGGCCGACGACACTGATCCGGTTTCACTGTTCAGCGCCGGAACCGCGGCGGGCGAGTTGCGGCCCGACGGCCAGGACATCGGCTACGTCGGCAGCTTCACCGATCTTGAGATCGACGCCGACGCGATCGGCGGGCGCGTGCTGCCGCCGCTCGACGGCAGCGGCGACGCGACGCTGAAGAACGGCGTCGCGCTGATGAAGACGCAGGCCAGGAGCCTGCGCGGCCAGGCGGCCGACATCCACAAGCTCGATCTGTCGTCGGGAACCGCGCGCATCACCGTCTCCGGCCCGGTGTCGGTCGACGCCAACGGCCTGGTCAATGCCGACCTGACGATCAAGCTGCAGGATCCCAAAGCCGTGGCGGCAATCCTCGCCACCGCAATCCCCGAGCAGAAGAGCCAGATCGAGCAAGGCTTTGCCGGTCTGGCGCTGCTCGGCAACGAACCGTCGATGCCGCTCAAGGTGGTGAAGGGCAAGGTCTCGCTCGGCTTCATTCCGCTGGGCAAGATCAAGCCGCTCGATTAGAGCAATTCCAAGAAAAGTGTGAGCGGTTTTCCGTCCGGAATTCCGTTAAAACAAAGAGATAGAGCATGATCGCAAAGAGCGGGAACGGCTTTTGGGGAGAGATCATGCTCGAGCAAGCCGACGCATGAACCGACCGGTGAAACTGCTGAGCGTTGGCGCGCTGACGCTGGATACCATCCTGCGCGTCGAAACCCTGCCCACGCATCAGGGCAAGTTCATCGCCTCGGACGGCATCCAGATCGCCTCGGGCATGGCGACAAGTGCTGCCTGCGCCGCCCGCCGTCTCGGCGCCGAGGTGTTCCTGTGGGCAAGTGCAGGTGACGATGCCGTCGGCGACCAATTGCTGGCCGGCATCGAGGCCGAGGGCGTCGATTGCGGCTTTGTCCGCCGCGTCGAAGGCGCCCGCTCGGCGCTGGCCGCGATCCTGGTCGACGCTCATGGCGAGCGCATCATCGTGCCCTTCTACGACCCAAAGGCGCAGGCCGACCCCGAGGCGGTGCCTGTCGCCGATCTTTCCGGCTTCGATGCCGTGCTGGTCGATGTGCGCTGGCCGGGCGCCGCCGCTCTTGCCTTGACCGCCGCGCGCGACGCCGGTTGCCCGGCAATCCTCGACGCCGACACGGCGCCGCTGGAGGTGCTGGAGCATCTGTTGCCGCTGGCGTCGCACATCGTCGCTTCGGAGACGGCTGCACGCATTGTCTGCGGCCACGCGCTGGATCCCGAAACCGCCTGCGCCGACCTCGCCAGCCGCACAGACGCCTTCGTGGCGGTGACCGGCGGCGCCTCGGGAAGCTGGTGGCATGACCGGTCCGCCGGATGCGTGCGCCACATCGCGGCGCCGAAGGTCAAGGCGGTCGACACGCTGGCCGCCGGCGACGTTTTCCACGGCGCCTTTGCCGTTGGACTTGCTGAGGCCATGTCGGTCGAGCACGCGTTGCGCTTTGCCAGCGCGGCGGCCGCGCTCAAATGCCAGCGCTTCGGCGGCCGGCTGGGCGCGCCGGACCGGGCCGAGACAATGGCCATGGTCGCGGCGACCTGGCCCGTCTGAAACAGATTTAACTTTTCACCGGGTGCTCGACCGCCTGCCGGCCGAAATCCGGCACGTCGATATCCTGGCCGGCCTCGATGATCGAACGGCGAACGGCCCGGGTGCGGGTGAACAGGTCGAACAGCTTGTCGCCGTCGCCCCAGCGGATCGCCCGCTGCAGCGAGGCGAGGTCCTCCGAAAAGCGCGCCAGCATTTCCAGGATGGCATCCTTGTTGTGCAGGCACACGTCGCGCCACATGGTCGGGTCGGAGGCGGCCAGACGGGTGAAGTCGCGGAAACCGGAAGCCGAATATTTGATCACTTCCGACTTGGTCACCGATTCCAGATCGTCGGCCGTGCCGACGATGTTGTAGGCAATGATGTGCGGAAGATGCGAAACGATGGCCAGCGTCATGTCATGATGCTGCGGGTCCATCGAGTCGATGTTGGAGCCGCAGCGCCGCCAGAATTCCGACAGCTTTTCCAGCGCGGCCGGATCGGTTCCCGGCAGCGGCGTGAAGATGCACCAGCGGTTTTCGAACAGGTCGGCGAAACCCGCATCCGGGCCCGATTTCTCCGTACCTGCCAGCGGGTGCCCCGGAATAAAGTGCACGCCGTCCGGTACATAGGGCTGCATTTGCGCAATGACGGAGGCCTTGGTCGAACCGACATCGGTGAGGATGGCGCCCTTTTTCAGCCCCGGCGCGATCTCTTGCGCCACCTCGCCCGACGATCCCACAGGCACCGAGACGATGATCAGGTCGGCGTCGCGGACCGCTTCCCTGGCGCCGGTGGTGTAGCTCTCGCCAAGACCGAGCTCCTTCGCCCGCGCCAGCGTGGCCGGGCTGCGCGTCGCGATGGCGACATGGCGGGCCAGGCCCTCGCGGCGGATAACGCGGGCCAGCGACGAGCCGATCAGGCCGATGCCGACCAGCGCGATCTTTTCAAACATCGGTGATGTCATTGTTTCAGCTTTTCAGGAACGTCGTGAGGGCGTCGATAACGCCGCGATTGGCTTCTTCGGTGCCGACGCTCATGCGCAGCGCATTGGGAAAGCCATAGCCGGTAACGCGCCGCAATATATAGCCGCGCTGGGTGAGGTAGTCGTCCGCCGCCTCAGCCGAATGCTTCTTGTCGTCGGGAAAGTGGATGAGGACGAAATTGCCGACGCTGGGCGTCACCCTGAGCCCAAGCTTCGTCAGCTCTTCATTCAGCCAGGTAAGCCAGGTCTCGTTGTGCAACGAACTGCGCTCGACATGGGCGCGGTCGCGGATGGCGGCAATGCCGGCCTCGATCGCTGTTGCGTTAACGTTGAAAGGGCCGCGGATACGGTTGATGGCATCGACGATGTGCAGTGGGCCATACATCCAGCCGATGCGCGCGCCGCCAAGGCCGAGCTTGGAGAAGGTGCGGGTCATGACCACATTCTGTGCGCTGCCCGCCAGCTCGATGCCGGCCTCGTAGTCATTGCGCCTGACATATTCGGCATAGGCCGCGTCGAGCACCAGAAGCACGTTGCCCGGGAGCGTGGAATGCAGGCGGCGGACCTCCTGGAACGGCAGATAGGTGCCGGTCGGATTGTTGGGATTGGCGAGGAAGATGATTTTGGTCCGCGGCGTCACCGCGGCCAGGATCGCGTCGACGTCGGCGCGCTCCTCGGTTTCCTTCACAGCAACCGGCTTGGCCCCCGCCGACTGAATGTAGATCTTGTAGACCATGAAGGCATGTTCGGTAAAAATCGCCTCATCGCCTGGCGCCAGATAGGTCTGCGCCAGCAGGCCCAAAATCTCGTCGGAACCGTTGGAGCAGATGATGTTTGCCGGGTTGAGGCCATGCACCTCGGCGATCGCCTCGCGCAGCCGGCGGGCGGTGCCGTCGGGATAGACATCGAGCTTGCCAGCCACTTCGCGCGCGGCCTCGATCGCCTTCGGCGACGGGCCGAGCGGGTTCTCGTTCGACGACAATTTATGGACCTTGGCGACGCCGGCCGGTGCCGTGCTCTTGCCCGGCACATAGGCGTCGATGTCCATAATGCCCGCGCGGGGCGTCGGCCGTGCCTTGTCCGCTGTCTTGTCCATGTCGCAAATCCATCGAGAATGCCTCCGTCCGGAGGCCGCAGCGGAAATACAAGCCGTAGCCGCGAATGTCGAGAGGCGGGCAATAGCTGGCCGTTGACGCCGGGCCGCACGAGTTCTAGAAGAACGCAACAGTTCCGTGGTGATTTGGCCGGTCGGCTTGCAGCCACGTTAAACAACTCGCTAAAGGGCCGTTTGCGTGACGTAACCGGCTTTGCGATCGCACTGCCGGTTTTTTATTGCCTGACGGCGGGCAAGGAGAGTCACATGGCCGCGCTCCGCGCTACAAAAACCAACAACGAGGCCGACAACCCGTCGAGCCCTGTGTTGCGTTTTGGCCCTGACAAGCCGCTGAAGCTCGACGCCGGCACGCTTTTGTCGCCGTTCCAGATCGCCTACCAGACATATGGCGCCCTCAACGATGCCCGCACCAACGCCATCCTGGTCTGCCACGCGCTGACCGGCGACCAGCATGTCGCCAGCACCAATCCGGTGACCGGCAAGCCCGGCTGGTGGGAAGTGCTGATCGGTCCCGGCAAGATCATCGACACCAACCGCTTCTTCGTCATTTGCTCCAACGTCATCGGCGGCTGCCTCGGCTCCACGGGTCCGGCCTCGACCAATCCCGCCACCGGCAAGCCCTACGGCCTCGACCTGCCAATCATCACCATCCGCGACATGGTGCGGGCGCAACTGATGCTGGTCGACCATTTCGGCATCGAAAAGCTGTTTTGCGTGCTCGGCGGCTCGATGGGCGGCATGCAGGTGCTGGAATGGGCATCGTGCTATTCCGAGCGCGTCTTCTCGGCCCTGCCGATCGCCACAGGCGCACGCCATTCCTCGCAGAACATCGCCTTCCACGAGGTCGGCCGGCAGGCCGTCATGGCCGATCCGGACTGGCATGGCGGCAAATATTTCGAGCACGGCAAGCGCCCGGAAAAGGGGCTCGCCGTGGCGCGCATGGCCGCCCACATCACCTATCTGTCGGAAGCCGCCCTGCATCGGAAATTCGGCCGCAATCTGCAGGACCGCGAAGCGCTGACCTTCGGTTTCGACGCAGATTTCCAGATCGAAAGCTATCTGCGCCACCAGGGCATGACATTCGTCGACCGCTTCGACGCCAACTCCTACCTCTACATGACCCGTTCGATGGATTATTTCGACCTCGCCGCCGACCATGGCGGCCGGTTGGCAGATGCCTTTGCCGGGACCAAGACCCGCTTCTGCCTGGTGTCCTTCACCTCGGACTGGCTGTTCCCGACCGAGGAGAGCCGCTCGATCGTGCATGCGCTCAACGCCGCCGGCGCCTCCGTCTCCTTCGTCGAGATCGACACCGACCGCGGCCATGATGCCTTCCTGCTCGATGAACCCGAACTGTTTGCCGCCATCAAGGGCTTCATCGGCTCGGCGGCCCGCGCAAGGGGGCTCGCCTCATGAGCGTCAATGGCAGCCAGCGCGTCGACCTCGAAGTCGTGGCCAACCTGATACCGCCGCAGTCGCGGGTGCTCGATGTCGGCTCCGGCGACGGCCTGCTGCTCGAACTCCTGCAGGAGACCAAGCAGGTCGACGGCCGCGGGCTGGAGCTGTCACAGCGCGGCGTCAATGAATGCGTGGCGCGCGGTCTCTCGGTCATCCAGGGCGATGCCGATACCGACCTCGAATTCTATCCAGACAAGGGTTTTGACTTCGTCGTCCTGTCTCAGACGCTGCAGGCGACCCGCAACCCGAAGCTGGTGCTCGACGAGCTGCTGCGAATCGGCAACCGCGCCATCGTCTCCTTCCCCAATTTCGGCCACTGGCGGGTGCGGCTGTCGCTGTTCGTCAATGGCCGGATGCCGGTGACCGCGGACCTGCCCTATTCCTGGTACGACACGCCCAACATCCATTTCTGCACCATCCGCGACTTCGTCAATCTGGTCGAGGAACTCGGCGCTTCGGTCGAGAAAGCCACCGCGCTCGACGGCAACGGCCAGAAGATCGGACTGTCGATGCCATGGTGGTTCTGGAATTTCTTCGGCCAGCAAGCGGTGTTCTTGCTGAAGCGGTAGTTTGCCCCTATTCCAGCACGTCCGTCGCCTTGTGCGGGTGCTGAACGCCATCGGCGATGATCACATCGGCGTGGGAGTTGTCGGTGCGCAAGGCCAGAATCTCCCGATAGGCTGATGAATCGTACCAGCCCCACGCATGCGCCCTGTCCGGAAACTCGATGACGATCAGATGCCCGGGCCATTCGTTTTCGACCACGTCCATGTCGCCGCCGTGGACAAGGAAGCGGCCGCCGAACGGCTCCAATGTGGCGTCGATCCTCTGCAGATACTCGACAATCTGCGGGCCCATTGTGACTTGACGCATATGGGCGACGGCGTAGGCGGCCACGGCTGAACTCCCTGTGAGATCGAAGCCCGACGACCGGCTTCGTTGGCGCAATCTGCAGACATGATGGCCATCGGTCGATTACGTCTGGGGTAATCGGCCGGCTTACGGCGTCCTGGCTCAACAGTTTGTGATGACATTGCCGCTGGTTTTTTGTAGCGTCGAATCGAATGCCATCCCGGGGTAAGGCTTGGACGGCGACCATCAAAACCTCCGGCCTCCAGGCATTTCGGGGCACAATCGAAGCAACATGTCCAAGGCAACCGACCTCGCTCCGCTGATCTCGGTGATCACACCGACGCACAATCGCCGCAGCAAGGTGGTGCGCGCCGTGGAGAGCGTGCTGGCGCAGAATTTTCCCCGGTTCGAACACATTGTCGTCGATGACGGCTCGACCGACGGTACGGCAGCCGCACTTGCCGAAATCCGCGATCCACGGCTGATCTATGTTGGCTCGAAATGGCGCGGCGCCAATGCCGCCCGCAATGCCGGCATCGAGCGGGCGCAGGCGCCGGTGGTGACATTCCTCGATTCCGACGACGTCTATTTGCCGGATCGCCTGGCGCGGACGCTGGAGCAGTTCGACAACAATCCCTCACTCGAAGTGCTGATCAGTTCCTTCGTGTCGCTGAAGGGCAATCGCCGCACCAACTGCGTCAACCGCGAGGCGCTGCTGAGCCGCGACTCGCTGGAGCGGGCCCTTGTCGCGCAGACCATCTTCATTGCCGGGTCGGCAATCACCGCCCGGCGCGAGTCGCTGCTGGCCATCGGCGGCTACGACAGTGACGTCACGCGCATGCAGGATCGCGAATTGTTGCTGCGCTTTGCCCGTCGCAGCGGCGCGCAGCTGTCCGAAGTGATCGACTGGAAAAAGTACAACTCGGAGAATTCGATCTCCGGTCGCCGGGACGGCTATGTCGAAGCCTATGCGAGCTTGATCGACAAGCACCCCTATATCGCCGACCGCTACCCCTACATTCCGCCTTACATGATCGCCCGGCAGCTCATCGCCGATGCACTCAAGGGCAGGGTTTCGCAGGCGTTCTCCGGCTATATGGCCAACCGGTCGTCGAAGGCGCTTGGCTATTCGCTGCCGCAGCTGTTGCGTGGCTATGTCGGCGGCCGGCGCTGGCGCCGCGATCTCTATGCCGAATTTCGCGACAAATACGGTGCACGGCCGGCCTGAAGTTTGCCGACAAGCCGCGCAGCGGCTTTCCCCTCCGAACTGCCTCAAACCTCATTTGTCGAGTTCCGGCAGATATGGGTCGGAATATAGCCGCCGGTCGCGTTCGCCCTGTAGGCAGTCCATGGGTGCGGCGGCATCGATCGGGACCACGGTCGCATCGGCGATGCCGCTCACCTCCAGGATCAGCTTGCGGCGTATGGCGGTGGCGAATTCCGAGGCCGCATAGATCGGCAACACGAAGGAGCCTGGCCCACCGGTGACGCAGTCGTCATAATACTGGTCGAGATGGCTGAACGTCGGCGACGGGCTGATCAGGATCGGCAGGCCGTTGATGACGATGCCCTTGGCCACCGCCGCATCGCGTGTCGTGGCGACGGGCAGCCCGGTGTTGTTGGGACCGTCGCCGGAAATGTCGATGACGCTGCGTGGCGCATCGAACCCCGTGCCCTCGAACAGCCCGGCGCCGAAGGCAAGCGCACCGGAAATCGAGGTGCCGCGAAAGCTGCGGAACGGCCGCGCTTCTATTCTGTCGGCGAAGGCGTTGGCGCTCTCTGCGCTGTCGATCACCTGCCAGGCGATGACGCCATCCTCGCGCACGACGCCCGCCCATTCGAAATAGGCAAGCGCGATGCGCCCGGTGGTTCCCGAGCGCACGGCCTTGATGAAATCGGGATGCCTGAGCGCCTCGACATAGCCAGCGCGCTGCAGCGCGAACTCCCTCTCGTCCATCGACTGTGATATGTCGACGGCCAGCACCAGTTCGACATCCACGGCAACGGCCGGGGCAGCCACGGGCGTGGTGCAGGCAAGGCAGGCAAGCAGGCTGAGCGCATCGAGCATGGCCGCACCACGGATGTTTCGACCCGTGAATCTTCGCCGCGATCGCGGCGAAATAAAGCCCCTTCTACTTCTTTCGCCGCACGGCCGCTTTCGGCGGCGGGTCGATGGCGCCGGTCCTGACTCGGGCGGGTTTCAATGGCGCAGCACCCGTATCCTTCACGATGTTCAATGCGCGTGGAAAGAAATGACCATTGTGCAGTCCGCGCCCGATGTTGAGGATCGCGGTTTCCGGCAGGCGTTTCTCCAGCATGGACAGTACCCTTCGCAGCGAAGGACCATCGAACGCGTCCATCGCTTCGTCGATGATCACCCATTTCGGCTGCCGCAAGGCCAGCCTGGCGAAGGCCAGCGACCGCTGTTCGTCATCGTTGAGTTCCCGCTCCCAGCGTGCGGAACGGTCGAGCAAGGATGACAGCCGCTCGAGGCCGACCTCGGCCAGCACCGCCCCAAAATCAGCATCGCCAGCCGGCGCCGAGCCATTCGGATGCAGCACTTCGCGTAACGTGCCGGCAGGAAAATACGGAACACGCGGCACGAAAATCGGCGTTTCTCCGGCCGGCAAGCCGATCCGCCCGCTGCCCCAGGGCCAAAGGCCGGCAATGGCGCGGAAGAACAATGTCTTGCCGGCGCCTGGGTCGCCGGTGATCATGACGCGCTCACCGGGATGGATCTCGACATGGCTGTCTGAAAGTTTGGTGCAGCCCTCCGGCGAGGCCACTTGGAGCTTCTCGAAGGTCAGGCTGCCATTGGCGTTATCGCCGAATTCGATGCGCTTTTCCTTGTCGTGCAACACATCGGTTTCATCGAGCGCAATGCGGAAGTCGGCAACGCGCATCAGCGTGGCGCGCCAGTCGGCGATGCCGCCGATATTGTTGATGAACCAGCGCAGCGACGAGTGCACCTGGTTGAAGGCGCCGACCGCCATCATCAACCCGCCAAAGCTGATATCGCCTGAAAAATAGACCGGCGATGCCACAAGGATCGGCGCCACCACGGTGATCCAGCCATAGGTATCGGTCACCCAGGAAAGGTTGATCTGCGCTTTGTAGATGTTTCGCAACGCGCCCAGCACCGTGCCAAGGTCGATTTCGAGCCGTCTCTTGGCATCGGCTTCGCCGTGATAGAGCGCGATGGCGTCGACATTCTCGTTGACGCGCACCATCCCGGAACGCAGCTCGGCCTCGCGGGTGTAGCGGTCGCTGTTGAGGCGGATCAGCGGCCGCCCGACCAGCCAGCTCAGCCAGGAGGCGATGCCGGCATAGAGGAACGCGGCCCAGACCATGTAGCCCGGTATCGCCAGCGACCAGCCGTTGATGTGGAAGACGAAGCCCGACGAGAGTTGCCAAAGCACGCCGACGAACGACACCAGCAGGATGAAGGATTGCAGCAGGCCGACGCCGAGGTCCGTCGACAGATCGGACAGATGCGCGGCATCCTGCTGCATGCGCTGGTCGGGATTGACGCCGATGGCGCCGGCATTGGCGAGCCGGAAGGCCCGCGCCGGCCGCATCCATTGGTCGATCAGGTCGAGCGTCAGCGCCTCGCGCAGCTTCAGCCGGATCATCTGGTTGAGCCAGGTCTGAGCGATGTTGAGCAGGAGCAGCGTGCCGGCAATCACGGCAAAGATCATCAGCTGATGCAGGAAGGCCGCCATGTCGCGACGCGCCAGCGCATCGTAGAAAGGCTGGTTCCAGCGGTTGAGCAGAACCTGGCCGATCGACGTGGCGACGATGACCGCCATAATGCCGACCGACGTCCAGACCAGCCACTTGCGCACCGGTGAGCCTACCAGCGCCCGTTTGATCGTCGCCACCTGATCGCGCAGGCTGCTGGCTTCGACGGTTGCCGGCTGAGCGGTGGCGGACTTGTCCGGTTGATCAGCCATGCACGAGGTCCTTGCGTTCAGAAGCGTTGCTGAACCAGATGGAGAGACTTGAAGGCATCCGCCGCTCAAACGGACCGCGAATGCATCTGCGACAGATAGGTGGGAAAAACCCACGCAACACCAGTTTTCATGATGATCACGAAGGTGTCACCTGACGCGTCGTCGATGTCACCCCTTCCGCCCGGCGGCCAAGCCGCGTCGCACCGTGCGGTGACAGTACCGGCACGAAGACACGGCGCGAGGCGCGCTGCGCGACCGGCACGCCCTGATAGAGCCGCTTCTGCGCCTCGACCACGATGACGCCGGAAAAGATCGGCCAGAACCGCCGGCCGGCGCGCTCCAGCACATTGTGGAACCGCATCATGAAGCGCCGCGGCGATGGCGGGAAGAACAGCGCGTCGGACCAGGAAGCCGGTGTGAAATTCGCCTCGCGCAGCAATTCTGTCAGCTGGCCGCGCGAGAACGGCCGGCCATTGCCGAACGGCGTGTGCTCGAACCGCGCCCAGACACCGCGCCGGTTGGGCACGACGATGACGACGCGCCCTGCCGGCGACAGCACCCGCCAGATCTCGTTCAGCGTCTCGCGCGGGTTTTCGACATGTTCGAGCGAATGCACGAGCAGCATGCGGTCGATGCAGGAATCGACCAGCGGCAATTCCTCGTCGAAGACCAGCGCCGTAGCCGTCGGCCCGTTCGCCGGCCAGACGACGGCGCCTTGCGTAGCAGGCATGAAGGCAAACACCCGCTCGGCATCGGTGCCGAACCGCTCCAGCCACGGCAAGGTATAGCCGAGCCCGACCAGCCGCTCATTGGGCACTGTTGCCCATATTGAGGACAGCGCCATGGTGATCGAGCG
The DNA here is from genome assembly GCF_040324035.1 of Mesorhizobium sp. M0016. Classification (NCBI taxonomy): domain Bacteria; kingdom Pseudomonadati; phylum Pseudomonadota; class Alphaproteobacteria; order Hyphomicrobiales; family Phyllobacteriaceae; genus Mesorhizobium; species Mesorhizobium sp. M0016. The sequence goes on from NZ_JAMYVM010000004.1 coordinate 363,973, forward strand.
TTCAGCCAGGCGGCCGAGCGTGGTCGAATAGAAGGAGCGGAGATCGACGATATCGGAATGCATGCGCGGGACGGTAGCTGCGATGCCGCCCAAGTTCAACAAAGCCGGCACGTTCTGCAAAGCTAGATGACATCAGCGGCCAAGCGCCCTATGTCTGCGCCAACAGATGGAGAGATGCCAATGCCCGTCGAAATCGAACAGTTCATGTGCCGCAGCGACAATTTCGGCGTGCTGGTGCATGACCCGAAAAGCGGCGAGACCGCCATTATCGACGCACCCGAAGAAGCGCCGATCATTACCGCTATCGAGCGTACCGGCTGGAAGCCGACAATGATCCTGACCACCCACCACCATGTCGACCATGTCGAGGCCAATCTGGCGCTGAAGGAGCGCTTCAAGCTGCGCATCGTCGGACCGGAGGCGGAAAAGGAAAAGATCCCCGGCATCGACGAGACCGTCGGGCAAGGCTCGGTCGTCCATCTCGGCGGTGAGCGGATCGATGTCATCGCCACGCCCGGCCACACTGCGGGCCATGTCTCCTATCATTTTCCGGCCTCGAAAGTGGCGTTCACCGCCGACACTTTGTTCGCGCTCGGCTGCGGCCGGCTGTTCGAATGCAAGCCGCCGGTGATGTATGAGTCGCTGAAGAAGCTCGCCGCACTCCCGGCCGACACGGTCATCTATTGCGGCCATGAGTATACGCTTTCGAACGCCCGCTTTGCGTTGACCGTCGACCCGACCAATTCGGCGCTGAAAGAACGCGCCGCCAAGATCGAGACCCTGCGCGCCGACAACAAGGCGACGCTGCCGACCACGATCGGCGAGGAATTGTCGACCAATCCGTTCCTGCGCTGGCACGACCCGGCGATCCGCAAGCATCTCGGTATGGAGGCGGCCCCGGACGCCGAAGTGTTCGCGGAAATTCGCAAGCGCAAGGACAATTTCTGAGCATCGTTCCGGGATCAGCCATGACCAGCGCCGCTGAAATCATCGCCACGCTCGGCCTCAAGCCGCATCCGGAAGGCGGCTGGTATGCCGAGACCTTTCGCGACGGCGCCGGGCGGGGCCATTCGACGGCGATCTATTTCCTCCTTGAACAGGACCAGATTTCGGCCTGGCACCGGGTCAAGGACGCGGCCGAGGTCTGGCATTTCCATGCCGGGGCGCCGCTGGCGCTGTCGATGTGCGAGGAAGGTAGTCCAATGCTTAACCAGGTGATCGAGCAGGTGCTCGGCATTGAACTTGCGGCGGGCGAGCGGCCGCAGATCGTTGTGCCGGCCGGCTGGTGGCAATCAGCGCGCAGCCTCGGCGAATGGACGTTGGTCGGCTGCACCGTGGCGCCGGGCTTCGACTTCGCCGCGTTTGAAATGGCCGAGCCGGGCTGGCAGCCTTAGGCCAGAAGAAAACCAAGAGTTATGCAGAGCTGGGCGGCATAGTAGAGCACCCAGACCGCATAACGGATGCCGGCGCGATAGGGTGCTATTGCCGGAACCAGGAATTTCTCCGCGGCAAGCAGCCCGTCCGATGCCATGAACATAACAGCGCCGCCGATGACCCACGGATTGTCGAGCGTCAACGCCGAGATGCCCATCGCCAGAATGGCCGCGATATAGACGGCGACCGGCACCCGCAGGCCGGGACTGACACGGCGCCAGAGCGCCGCCAGCATGACGACTGCGAAGGCCGCCATGGCAAGCGCGATGGCGCCGCGCCATGTCTCGGTGCTGAGCACATCCAGCCCGCCGCCGCCGCGCAGGAAAAGCGGCACATAGAGGACATGCGCCGCAAGGAAGCTGGCCAGCCCGCCGAGGAAGGCCTTTTCGCCGTCACGCGACAGGAAGGCGTCGCCGACGGCGCTGAGCGCCAGCGCCGCGACGAGCAACAACTGCCCACCTTGCATGAAGGCCAGCGCCGCAAGCATGGCCACGGACAGCGTCTTTGCCGCCGAGCGGGCCAGCGTCGGCCGCATATCCAGGGTGAGGGCGTAGATCACCGCCGCCACCAGCGAAAAAATCAATGTGGCGTTGGCATTGGCGTCGATGCCGCCGGCAAACGGCATCGTCATGCGCTTGCTCCACCCGTTGCCGCCTTGCGCAGGAACAACGATTTCGCCGCCAGCGCCGCGCCGCCGGTGATCAGCACGCAGGCCGCCAGGATACGCAGCGACGGCTCGGCAACGCCCGCCGCGATCAGCACCAATGTCGACAGCAGTGGCGCCGCATAGCTTGCCGCGCCGAGCACCTGGATGTTGCCTCGTTTGACGCCGATATCCCAGGCGTAGAAGGCGGCACCCACCGGCATCAACCCCAAACCAACCACCGACAGCCACTGGCCAGGGCCATCGGGCAGCACCGTCTTTTCCAGCAGAAGATGGCAGATGAGGGACAGGGCTGCCGTGGCGGCGCAGAACCAGGTGACGATCGAGGTCGGCACCGCCGGAAAGCGCCGCGACAGCAGCGAATAGGACGACCACAGCAGCGCACAGACGGCCGCCATCGCATAGCCGAAGGTGTAGCGAGCATCGAAGGCGAGGCCGCCACCCTTGGTGACGATCAGCACGGTCCCGGCGAGCCCGAGCAGCGCGCCGACGACATGGTTCCAGGCCAGCTTCTCGCCCGGCATCAGCGCTGATCCCAGCACGATCAGCAGCGGCCACAGATAGGCGATCAGGCTTGCCTCCACCGCCGGCGCGTTGCGCAGCGCGGTGAAATAGAAGAAATGGTAGCCGAACAGTCCGGCAATGCCGATCACCCAGACCTGGCGTGGGATCTTCAGGCTTTTATCGGCCGCCGGCATGAACAGCCGGGCAGCCATCCCGACCGCGGTGCCGATGGTGAAGGTGATGGCCGAGAGCAAGAATGGCGGCACGGCGCCCGACGCATCGGTGAGCAACGCCAGCAGCGCCCACATGGCGACCGCCGAGAAACCGATCAGTGTTGCGCGCCCCATGCCCGTCTCCGGCGACTCGCCCCATTCTATTCGGGTGGGCGCGTCTATTCAGTAGCTTCGAACCGCCCCGCGCTGACAGTCAAGGTGCCGATCTGCGTCCCGACCGTGGCGTGGATCGGCGCATATATGCCGGTTTGGCCGAGCGGTGCAAACGTCACCATCATCTGGCTCTTCTTCTTCAGGTAATTCAGCGCCTTGCGGCCCTTGCGGTAGCCTGCCACCGGCTCGAAGCTCATCTTGCAGGTAACGGTGTCGCCCTTGTAGCCCTTGACCGAGATCGATCCTTTCGAGGCGTAGGTCAGCGTCAGGTCGGCGCGCATCTCGCCGTCATAGAATTTCACCTTGCGCCCACAGACCTGGTCGAGGCTGTCAGCATGGATGACGGTAGCCGCCATCGGATCGAGCACCGATGCCAGATCGTTGCTGCCCAGCGGTATCCAGTTTTTGGGATTGCGCTTTTTCGGCTCGGGAATGATCTGGGTGGCGGTCACCGCGCCGTTGGCAAAGCGGATATCGACCATGGAAGCCTTCTTGCCGGACTTATAATCGGCGCGAAATACCTGCGGCTGCATCTGCTTGCCCAGGATCTTGCCCTTTGACGAGATCGTGCCGCTCGTGTCGTCGAACAAGGTGGCGAGACCCGCGCTGGAGACGGTGCCGTCTATGGAATAGCTATCGCCTTCGTAGTGGCTGGAAAATGTCGCCTTGGCCACGGAAAGGCCCAGGAACGACACCGTGTATTCGCCCTTGAAGGACTGTGCGGTGGCTGCGGGCGCGGCGGCAAGGGTTGATGTTGGCAAGGCGGCGACAAGTATGGCGACAACGGCATGTGACGGGCGAAGCATGGCGGGCTCGGTCCTTGATTTTTTTAACCGGAGGCGGGCGACTCCGGCTTGAAATGTCCCTGTCCGACCGCTTATAGGCTGAATTCCGGCCTTTATGTGAAACGCCCGTCACAGTCGTGGGCAAGCCGGAGCTTGACGCATTGGCGAAATGCAACTAAGGAACGCCAACTTTTCCATAAGGCCGCCTGACTGAAACCGCGCGCCACCCGGCGCGGGCGAACAAGGTTTGGCAGGCTAGACAGAACTGAAGGTTAGAACCATGTCCCGCACCTGCGAACTCACTGCCAAGGCAGTCCAGACCGGCAACAATGTGAGCCACGCCAACAACAAGACCAAGCGCCGCTTCCTGCCGAACCTCGTCAATGTGACGCTGATTTCGGAAGCGCTGAACCAGAATGTGCGCCTGCGCATTTCGGCCAACGCGCTGCGTTCGGTCGAGCATCGCGGCGGCCTCGACGCCTTCCTGGCCAAGGCCGACGCCAAGGAATTGTCGCAGCGCGCGCGCCTGTTGAAGAAGCAGATCGCCAAGAAGCTGGCCGACCAGCCCGCCGCTTAACGATATCAAGGCGGGGGACGACCGCCCTGAGCATCGGAGCAATCCGATGCTCAAAACTTCTAAGGCAGCAGCATCGGAGCAATCCGATGCTCAAAACTTGCAAGGCAGCGCGACCCGAACTTCGGCTAGCGCCTGGCTGGTTCCATTACCCAGGATAAAAAAATGACTTCCTTCTCGCGATATCTGCCCTTTGTGGCCGCCATGGCGCTTGTCGTCGTGGCATCGAACATCCTCGTGCAGTTCCCGATGCAGGGCCAGGCCGGCGGTCTGTCGCTGGGCGACATCCTGACCTGGGGCGCCTTCACCTATCCCTTCTCCTTCCTGGTCACCGACCTTGCCAACCGCCGCTACGGGCCGACCGTGGCGCGCCGCATCGTCCTTGTCGGCTTCATGACCGCTGTGGTCTGCTCGATCCTCGTCCCGCCCTTCCTGTTTCGCCACGGCCTGATCGAGTTCGAGACATCAGCCGACCGGCTGGTGCGCATCGCCACAGCTTCCGGCGCGGCCTTCCTTTGCGCGCAATTGCTCGACGTCACCGTGTTCAACCGGTTGCGCCGGCAGAGCTGGTGGCGCGCGCCGATCGTCGGCACGCTGGTCGGCTCGGTGTTCGACACCCTGGTGTTCTTCAGCATCGCCTTTTCGGCCGCCTTCGCTTTTGCCGGCCCGAACGACAGCTTTGCGCTGGAGACGGCGCCGCTGATGGGCGTGCTGCCGGTCGAGTCCATGCGCTGGGTCTCCTGGGCGCTGGGCGACCTCTCGGTGAAGCTGATCATCGCTGTTGTGGCCCTGATCCCCTACCGGCTGCTCGCCGCCCACTGGAGCCAGCCGGCCGTGGCTGTCTAGGCCGTGATTCCCTGGGTCCAGCTCGGCTCGGCCAAAACGCCTGACGGCGGACAGGAACTGCGCCTCAAGCAGCGCGGCAGCGAATTCTCGATCATGCTCGGCACCAATGAGCTGATGAACAGCCGCCTCAGCGGCTCCGAGGAAGCGCTGGCCAAGCTCTCCTGTGAAAAGATCGGCGGCCGCGCCCAACCGAAAATCCTGATCGGCGGCCTCGGCATGGGTTTTACGCTGCGCGCTGCGCTTGCCCAAATGGGCGCCGACGCAGGCATCACCGTTGCCGAGCTTGTCCCCGCCGTCATCGCCTGGGCGCGCGGCCCCATGGAGGCGGTCTTCGCCGGCTGTCTCGACGATCCCCGTGTGACGGTTCGCGAAGCCGACGCCGGGCACATCATAAGATCCGACAAGGCAGCCTGGGACGCCATCCTGCTCGATGTCGACAATGGCCCCGAAGGCATCGTCTACAAGGGCAACGACGCCCTCTATGGCGCTGCCGGCCTCGGCGCGGCGCGTGCAGCGCTCAGGCCCGGGGGCGTGCTGGCTGTTTGGTCGCAAGGCCCCGATGCCGGCTTCACACTTAGGCTCAAGCAGGCGGGCTTTGTCGTGGACGAGGTGAAGACGCGCGCCAATGGCAAGCGCGGCGCGCGCCACGTCATCTGGATCGCCACCAAGCCTTAGGGCTCTCAATCCTGGTGCAGGATGAATTCCAGATAGAGGTTGCGCTGCAGGATCGAATGGTTGTCGTCCGAGATCAGCGACACCATCAGCGCTCTGTCATCGCGGGTCCAGACGTCGAGTCCTTCCATATTGTCGATCTGGTAGCCCATGTCGGCTTCCATCAGCACCGGCCCGTCGGCAACCGCGCCCTTCTCGACGCTTTCGCCATAGATGCGCCTTAGCCGCATCCTGACACCGCCGGCCATCGAGAAACTGCGCTCCAAAAGCAGCAGGTCGCCATCCGGCAGGAAGGCGCCGTCAGTGATGTCGAAATCACCGTTGCGCTTGACCGTGAAGACGCCCTTGTGCGGCCCTTCGATGATGGCGGCATAGATGTTGCCAGCCTTGTCCAAGCTCTTTTCCGAGACCACGACGAGGCCGCCCTCGTGCTGGCCGTTGGGATTGGCGTGGGTGACGGTCTCGAAACCGCGGTTCTGTCGCAGTTCGCGGGCTGGAACCAGAAAGTTCAGTTGCTTGAACGGGGCCGTCATGTTGCTGGGGTCAATCTTGAACTGGGCGACGCGGTGATCGCGCTCGAAGCCGACGGTGGCGATGCCGTCCTTGACTGCAAGGCCCTCGGCATCGACTTCCCATTTCCTGTCGATCGGCCGGCCCTTTTCATCGACCATCTGCTGCATGCGGAAATTCTGGATGCCGGACGGCCGCTTGTCGGCATCATGGGTGATCGAGCCGAAGAACCAGAAGCCCGTATCGGCGACGCCGATGAAATCGCTGCCGGGTTTGACGAACCGAAATGCCGACAGCGCGCCGAAATCGCGCGTCGTCGAGTTCATCTCAAGACCGCCGACGAATTCCAGCAGCCCAAACTGCTTGTCGGCGCTGCCGATATTGAAGGTGGTGATCGGCCGCGCCGAGACTTCGACCGGCTCGACCGCGCTTGGGCCGGCGGCGATGGCCGGCGCAAACGCCATGCCGAACAAGGCAGTGACCGCGAAGAGCATCTGCCGAAACCCGCCGCGCAAAAAAATCATCCAGCGCGCCGGTAGCCGCCGCGGCGTGTATCGCGCACGTTTTCCTCGGCAAACAGCGAGGCCAGCTGCTCGGTCATGGCGCCGGCCAGTTCCTCGGCATCGACGATGGTGACGGCGCGCCTGTAATAGCGGGTAACGTCGTGGCCGATGCCGATGGCCAGCAGCTCGACCGGCGAGCGCGTCTCGATCAGCTCGATGACGGCGCGCAGGTGCCGCTCGAGATAGTTGCCAGGATTGACCGACAGCGTCGAATCGTCCACCGGCGCGCCGTCCGAGATCATCATCAGGATCTTGCGCTGTTCGGGCCGGGCGATCAGCCGGTTGTGCGCCCATAACAACGCCTCGCCGTCGATGTTTTCCTTGAGCAGGCCCTCGCGCATCATCAGGCCGAGATTGCGCCGGGCGCGGCGCCACGGATCATCGGCGGATTTGTAGATGATGTGGCGCAGATCGTTGAGCCGGCCGGGGTTCGGCGGCTTGCCGTCCTTCAGCCACTTCTCGCGAGCCTGTCCGCCCTTCCACGCCCGCGTGGTGAAGCCGAGGATCTCGACCGAGACGCCGCAGCGCTCCAGCGTGCGCGCCAGAATGTCGGCACAGGTGGCGGCAACCGTGATCGGCCGACCGCGCATCGAGCCCGAATTGTCGAGCACCAGCGTCACCACCGTGTCGCGGAATTTGGTGTCGCGCTCCTGCTTGAACGACAACGGCTGCATCGGGTCGATGACGACACGAACCAGGCGTGCCGGATCGAGATAACCCTCTTCGAGGTCGAAATCCCAGGAACGGTTCTGCTGCGCCATCAGGCGGCGCTGCAGCCGGTTGGCGAGCCGGCCGACGACGCCGGAGAGATTGGCCAACTGCTTGTCGAGGAAGGCGCGCAGCCGGTCGAGTTCTTCTTCCTCGCACAGCTCTTCCGCACCGACCGTCTCGTCGAAGGCGGTGGTGAAAACCTTGTAGTCGATCTCTTTCGGCAGGTTGGCGAAGGGGTTGTCGTTACGGCGCGCCTCGCCCGGCGTTTCGGCGTCCGCATCGTCATCGTCGGAAAGATCGTCGGCAGTGGCGTCGGAGGCCTCAGTCTCGGACGACTGTTCGTCGTCGGCCGAGGCCTCGGCATCCTCGGACTGCGACTGCTCGGAGCCGGAATCGTCTTCACCGCCCTCCTCGCTCTGCTCCTCGCCTTGCGGCTGGTTGTCGTCATTGTCCTCGGAGTCTTCGGTTTCCTGGTCGTCGCCGAGTTCCTCGGCCATCTCCATGGACGCAAGCATCTCGCGCACGACGCGGGCAAAGGCCTGCTGGTCGCCAAGCTTGGCCGACAGTCCGTCGAGATCGGCCTTGGCTTTTTCCTCGACCCAGGGCCGCCAGAGGTCGACCAGCCGTTCGCCGCTCTTCGGGATCGGCCGTCCGGTCAGCTTTTCGCGCACCATAAGCGCCAGCGCCTCCTCGATCGGCGCGTCGGCCTTGTCCTTGACGTCGACAAGGTTGGCCTTGGCGTATTTGTCCTCCAGCATCGAGCCGATATTGTCGGCGACGCCCTGCATGGCGCGGCTGCCGATCGCCTCGACGCGGGCCTGTTCCACGGCGTCATAGATCGAGCGCGCCAGCTTGCCTTCCGGCGCCAGTTTGGTGTGGATGCGCTGATCGTGGCAGGCGCGCTTCAGCGCCATGGAATCGCCCAGGCCACGAGTAATCGCGATATCTGTCTTGGACGCTTTCTTCGGCAGTTCGGGCAGTCGGGCGCGGCTGCCGGCGAGCGCCGGGCGGTCCTTGGCGAAACCGACTTCGAGCTCCTTGTCGCCGGCGATGGCGCGCATGCAGACGGTGACGGCACGCTTGAAGCTGTCGGCTTCAGACCCCGTCTTCGACTTGTTGCGCGTGTTGTCGCCCGGACCCGCCATCGAGGCTCTGCTCAGCCCAGCACCACGTTGGCGGCGCTCTCGGGCAAATCCTCGCCGAAGGCGCGCTGGTAGAACTCGGCCACCACCGAACGCTCCAGCTCGTCGCATTTGTTGAGGAAGGTCAGCCGGAACGCCATGCCGATATTGCCGAAGATCTCGGCATTTTCGGCCCAGGTGATGACGGTACGCGGGCTCATCACGGTCGACAGATCGCCATTGATGAAGGCCGAGCGCGTCATGTCGGCGACGCGCACCATCTTGTTGACGATGTCCTTGCCCTTGCCGTCGCGATAGTGCTTGGCCTTGGCCAGCACGATGTTCACCTCATTGTCGTGCGGCAGGTAGTTCAGCGTGGTGACGATCGACCAGCGATCCATCTGCGCCTGGTTGATCTGCTGCGTGCCGTGATAGAGGCCGGTGGTGTCGCCGAGGCCAACGGTGTTGGCGGTCGAAAACAAGCGGAACGCCGGATGCGGGCGGATGACCCGGCTCTGGTCGAGTAGCGTCAGGCGGCCCGACGATTCCAGCACGCGCTGGATGACGAACATCACGTCCGGACGGCCGGCATCGTACTCGTCAAAGCAGAGCGCGACATTGTGCTGGTAGGCCCAGGGCAGGATGCCGTCGCGGAATTCGGTGATCTGCAGGCCATCCTTGACGACGATGGCGTCCTTGCCGACGAGGTCGATACGGCTGACATGGCTGTCGAGGTTGACGCGCACGCAGGGCCAGTTAAGGCGGGCGGCGACCTGTTCGATATGGGTCGATTTGCCGGTGCCGTGATAGCCAGACACCATGACGCGGCGGTTGTACGCAAAGCCGGCAAGGATCGCCAGCGTCGTCGCCTTGTCGAACAGATAATCCGGATCGATGTCCGGCACATGTTCCGAGGTCACCGAATAGGCCGGCACCACCATCTTGGACTCGAAGCCGAATTTGTCTTTCACCGACACCGTCGTGTCGGGCAAATTGGCGATGTCGCGATCGACCTTGTTCATCTCTATCCAAGTCTCCACGGGCGAAATGCCTGATTTCGCCGGCAATCGATTTTGTCCGGGGGCGGTCTTAGAGCCTTTTCCACCCTTATGAAAGTTGGAAAACGACACGAACCGTTAGGTCGCTCAGCACAAACCCGCCTGCTTGAGCACGCGATAGGCCTGCAGCACATCGCGGAACCGGTCTTCCGAACCTCTATCGCCGCCATTCGCATCCGGATGGTGGCGCTTCACAAGTTCCTTATAGCGCGCCTTGATGTCCTTGCCAGTCGCCTTTGTATCAAGGCCAAGCGTTTCCAGCGCCTTGGCCTCAAGCGGCTTGGCCTTGCGTTCGCGCGCCTCGCGCGGGTCCTTCGGCCCTTTGAACAGGTCGAAAGGATCGCGCATGCGGTTGTAATAGCCGGCGCGACCGGAACGCTGCTGGGCGAAATCGGGCGAGGAGCGCGTCGAGGCGCCGGCGACGCCCATCTTCCATGTCGGCCGGTGGCCGGTCATCGCTTCCTTCTGGAAGCGGGCTATCTCGGTGTCCGGCACGCCGGAGAAGTAGTTGAAACCCTTGTTGTATTCGCGCACATGATCGAAGCAGAACTGAAAATACTCGCCTTCCTTCATGCGTCCGACCGGCGCCCGGTGGGTACCGGCCTCCTTGCAGCCGTCCCACTGGCAGATCGGCGAGTGCGACTTCAGCTCCGCATCCTTGTCGGGACGGACCCGAATTTTCTCGAAATATTTGGGGTACGGTTTCATCTCACCCATTTATGGGCTGTTCGCACGTGCGAAACAAGAATTGACATTTTCGCGATCATCGCCCTAACCGCTGAATCGCGGCATAAAGCAGGGCGAATGGCGATTTTTGAGGCGGCCCGGCGGGATCGATCCCGATTTCCCGATCACGCCTTGCAGATATGGTGAAGGGAGATGGCGATGTCCATACAGGCGACGATGGAAGACAAGCTGAACAAGGCGTTTTCGCCGGAGCGCCTGGCGATCGTCAATGAAAGCCATCTCCATGCCGGTCATCACCACCACGGCTCCGACCATCACGCTGCCTATGACGGCACTGGCGAGACGCATTTTCGCGTCCGCATCGTCTCATCCGTCTTTGCCGGCATGAGCCGCATCGACCGCCACCGCGCCGTCAACGAATTGCTCGCAGCGGAGCTGCAAGCCGGCGTCCATGCGCTGGCAATCGAACCGGCTGCACCCGGCGAAAAGACCCGTTGGTAAGTCTCTCCGCCTCAGATCACCGCTTCAATGAGAAACGGTCCCGGACGCGACAGGGCACTGTCGAGCAGCGCGTCGAACCGCTCGCACGTGTCGGCGCGGGCCGCCTCGACGCCCATGCCTTTGGCCAGCGCAACCCAGTCCAGCGCCGGATGGTCGAGATCGAGCATGCGCCTGGCGTTCTCGCCGATCTCATTGACCCCGACATTCTTCATTTCGCCATGCAGGATGGCGTAGGTCCGGTTGGAAAAGATGATGGTCACGACGTCAAGCTTTTCCCTGGCCTGGGTCCACAGTCCCTGCACCGTGTACATGCCACTGCCGTCGGCTTCGAGATTGATCACCTTGCGGTCCGGGCAGGCGATCGCCGCGCCGGTAGCCATGGGAATGCCGCCGCCGATCGATCCGCCCGTACCCATCATGTAGTCGTGCGGCGCCGCAAAGGCGGATAGCGTGAAGAACCGTCTCGCCGAGGTGACCGCTTCGTCGCAGACGATGGCATTGGCCGGAAGTTTGCGCGCCACCGACAGCGCGATGGCATCGTCCGTCAGTCTGCCGCTCAGCGTCGGTTCGTCTGGAAAGGCGGTTGCGGCGGCGAATTGCTGCGTCGGCTTGATGCCGAGCTCGTCGGCCAGCGCCTCCAGCGCCGCTTTCAGATCCTGGCCATGCGCCGCCAGCGAAAGCACCTTGCAATCGTCCCGAACCAGCCGCCCGGGCTTGCCGGGATAAGCGAAGAAGGCAACCGGCTCCTTGGCGCCGACCAGCACCAGCAAATCGATATCCCGGAGCGTGGCCGTCGCCGCATCGACCGGATAGGGAATGCGGGTCGGGGCGAACCGCCCGCGGCCGCGCTGCATGCGGGCGATCAGAACCTCACTGAACAGCCTGACATCGCTTCCCGATGAGATTCTCCCTGCGATTTCAAGTCCATCGGCGCGCGCCGCCTGCCCACGCACCACCATGCCGACACGGCCCGGCGCGGCGCGGATTGCTTCGGCGATCGTGCGCACAACAGCCATGTCGACGGCGGGCGGCGGCTCCAACTCCACCTTGCCAGGTGAAATCGCAGCAACTTCGCCCCAGGCGGCATCCGCAGGCAGGATCAGCGTCGTGACGCCAGGCGGCGTGAGTGAGGCGCCGAAAGCCGCCTCTGCGGCCGGCACAATATCGGCCGGCCCCTTGACGCGGCCAACCCAGTTCGACATCGGCGACGCCAGGCCTTCTATGTCGCTGGTCAGCGGGGCATCGAGCGGCAGATGGTAAGAAGCATGGTCGCCGACAATGTTGATCATCGGGCTGCGCGCACGCCTTGCGTTGTGCATGTTGGCCAAACCGTTGGCGAGACCCGGTCCGGTATGCAGCAACGTTGCTGCCGGGCGGTCGGTCATGCGCGCATAGCCGTCGGCGGCGCCGGTCACCACGCCCTCGAACAGGCCGAGCACGCAGCGCATCTGAGGTTTGCGGTCCAGTGCGGCAACGAAATGCATTTCGGATGTGCCAGGATTGGCGAAGCAGACCGTGACGTCATTGGCCAGGAGCACGTCGCACAGCAGATCGGCGCCATTCATGATTTTCTTTCCCAATCGACAATTCAGGAACAATTGCACCTGTAGGCGCCGGGTCGGCAATGTCCCGCCGGGGCTTTTGGTCTGATCCAGGACGCCTCGCGGGGAGCCGGGATCAACCGACGGTCCATTCAGGAATGGCCAGCATCGCGGCGGTCAACGCGTCGCCGTCCTCGCCGAAGTCGTGATTGATCGACATATGCGTGTAGGCGTTGCCGTCGAACAGCGTCACTTCAGTGCCGGTGGCGCGCAGGCGTTTGGCAAAGCCTTCGATTGGTCGTCGCGGCCTTCGGCGGGCGAATAGGCGATGAAGGTCGGCGGATGCTTGTGTCCATCGAGATAGCTGGCCGGCGACAACGCCGCCCATCAACTCCGCAGCACCGGGCAACCCACCATTCCAGCCACTCCGAATGTTTCCTCCCAAGCCTTCTACCCGGATTGCAGCCACTCTCCTTCATGTGAAGGGAACCAACAATGCTTTCCGACAGTTGAAGGTGATGAGGCGATTGGAATCCAGATCGGCTCCGAGGGCAGAACATCATGCGTGCAACCCAATCCGACGTCTTCGATCTTTTTTCGGAAATTTATGCCAATGCGGCGGACGAAGAGGTCAGCATCCAACAGTATCTTCTTGCCTGTCGGGAAGACAAATCGATGTACGCTTCGGCGCCCGAAAGGATGGTCGACGCAATCGGCGAACCAAAACTGGTTGACACCAGCAAAGACGAGCGCCTCGGCCGCATTTTCTCGAATCGGACCCTCAAGGTCTACCCTCATTTTTCCGACTTCTATGGAATGGAGGATACGATCGAGCGCATAGCCGGATATTTCCGCTATGCCTCGCAGGGGCTCGAAGAACGCAAGCAGATCCTCTATCTCCTCGGCCCGGTCGGCGGCGGCAAATCCTCTCTGGCCGAGCGTCTGAAGAAACTGATGGAGCAGCGCCCGATCTACACGCTGAAGGTCGGCAACCAGATCAGCCCGGTTTTCGAGTCGCCGCTTGGGCTGTTCCATCCCGATCACATGGGTGATCTGCTAGAGGATAAATACGGCATAGCCCGGCGCCGGCTGAACGGATTGATTTCGCCATGGGCGGCCAAGCGCCTCGACGAATTGTCTGGCGACATTTCCAAATTCAGCGTCGTCAAGCTGATGCCTTCGCGGCTGCGCCAGATCGGCATTGCCAAGACCGAACCTGGCGATGAGAACAATCAGGATGTCTCGGCCCTGGTCGGCAAGGTCGACATCAGGCAATTGGAAAATTTTAGCCAGTCCGACCCCGATGCCTATTCCTATAGCGGTGGCCTGAACCGGACCACGCAAGGTCTGCTTGAATTCGTCGAGATGTTCAAGGCACCCATCAAGGTTCTGCATCCGCTGCTGACCGCGACACAGGAAGGCAGCTACAACGGCACTGAAAATTTCGGCGCCTTTCCCTACCAGGGGATCATCGTCGCCCATTCCAACGAGTCGGAATGGCAACAGTTCAAGAGCAACAAGAACAACGAGGCGTTTCTCGATCGCATCCTGGTGGTCAAGGTACCCTATTGCCTGCGGATCACCGAAGAGAGGCAGATCTATGAGAAATTGCTGCGTGAGAGCGAGTTGGCCGCCAGCCCCTGTGCCCCTGAAGTTTTGGACATCCTCAGCCGCTTTGCAGTTTCGACGCGCTTGGCCGAGCACGACAACTCGCCGCTCTACACCAAGATGCGCGCCTATGACGGCGAAAATCTGAAGGAAGTCGATCCCAGGGCAAAGTCGGTCCAAGAATATCGCGACGCCGCCGGCGTCGATGAAGGCATGACGGGCGTCAGCACGCGCTTTGCCTTTAAGATCCTTTCGCAGACATTCAACTTCGATAATGAGGAGGTGGCCGCCGATCCTGTGCATCTGATGTACATTCTGGAGGAGGCGATCAAGCGGGAGCAGTTCCCGAAGGAAACGGAAGCGGCCTATCTTGAATTCATCAAGTCGGAGCTTGCGGCGCGCTACGCCGAGTTCATCGGCCACGAAATCCAGAAGGCCTATCTGGAGTCCTATAGCGAATACGGCCAGAACCTCTTCGACCGCTACATCGCCTATGCGGATGCCTGGATTGAGGACCAGGACTACAAGGACCCCGACACCGGCCAGATCCTCAACCGGGAGATCCTGGACAACGAACTTTCGCAGGTCGAGAAACCGGCAGGCATCGCCAATCCCAAGGACTTCCGTAACGAGGTGGTGAAGTTCACTCTGCGCGCTCGCGCAAGAAACCACGGCCGCAACCCGTCATGGACCAGCTATGAAAAACTGCGCGAGGTCATCGAGAAGCGGATGTTCGGACAGGTCGAGGACCTCTTGCCGGTGATCAGCTTCGGCTCCAAGCAAGACAGCGTTACGGAAAAGCGCCATAACGAATTCGTACAGCGCATGATCGAGCGTGGCTACACAGAACGGCAGGTACGCCGGCTGGTGGACTGGTACATGCGGGTGAACAAGGCGGGTTGACAGAGCCGGATGGTTCCATGCCGATCTTCATCGACCGTCGCCTGAACCCCAAGGACAAGAGCCTTGGCAATCGACAGCGCTTCCTCAGGCGTGCTCGCGAGGAGTTGAAGCGGAGCATTCGCGATCAAATCCGCACTGGCAGGATCGCCGACGTGGATACCGAGCACGCCGTGCCCATGCCTGAAAGGAAAACAGCCGAGCCGAGCTTCAACGATGACAGGGCCAGCGGACGGCGCCGACACATCCTTCCGGGCAACAGGCATTTTTCCCCTGGAGACCTGCTCCCGAAGCCGCATGGGGGCGGCGCGGCGTCGTCGCCAGGAAACACGGCGTCGGAAGACGATTTTCGTTTCGTGCTGTCACGCGAGGAGGTGCTCGAACTCTTTTTTGAGGATCTCGAACTGCCCGACCTGGTTAAGCTCAATCTCAAGGAAATCCTTGCCTTCAAGCCGCGCCGGGCCGGCTTCGCGGCAACCGGTTCCCCGACCAACATCAATGCCGGCCGCACCATGCGCAACAGCCTAGGCCGGCGCATTGCGCTGAGGCGCCCCACGCAGCAGGAACTGGAGGCGATCCTCCGGGAAATCGTCACGCTTGAGTCGGCCCCGGCCGGCGCGGCGGTGCGCCAGCGCATCGCGGAATTACGCGACGAGCTTGACCGGCTGGAGCGACGGCGCAGGCGAATTGCCTTTGTCGATCCGGTCGATATCCGATTCAACCGCTTCGACGCCCGGCCGGTGCCGAATGCCAATGCCGTCATGTTCTGCCTTATGGACGTGTCCGGATCGATGGGCCAACGCGAAAAGGACTTGGCCAAACGCTTCTTCGTGCTGCTGCACCTGTTCTTGAAACGGCGCTACGAACGCACGGAGATCGTCTTCATCCGCCATACCCATGAGGCGCACGAAGTGGATGAGGACACGTTCTTCTACAACACGCAGAGCGGCGGTACGATCGTCTCCACCGCGCTCGACGAAATGCACCGCATTATCGGCCAGCGCTATCCTGCCAGCGAGTGGAACATTTACGCCGCGCAGGCCTCTGACGGGGACAATTTCACCACCGATTCCGAGCGATGCATAGAGCTCATGAACGGCAAGCTCATGCGCCTGTGCCAGTATTTCGCCTATGTCGAGATCATCGACGAACGCGAGAGCCACATATTCGGTGCTACCGAAAACGGGACGTCGCTTTGGCGCGCCTACAGTACGATCGAGCTGAAATGGCCCAACTTCCAGATGAGCCGCATCGCTGCTCCCGCGGATATTTACCCGGTCTTCCACCGGCTCTTCGCCAGGCAGCCGGTGTCCATCAAGAGCGCTTGAGAGAGAGAGATGGTCAGGCGAGCCAACGAAACGAATTTGTTGTTTTCCGGTTCCGACTGGAATTTCGAGAAATTATCGCGGGCTTTTGAAGAGATCGAGGCGATCGCGGTCGACGAGTTGCATCTCGATACTTACCCGGTCCAGATGGAGATAATCTCCTCCCAGCAGATGCTCGACGCCTACTCATCTATCGGCATGCCACTGATGTATCGGCATTGGTCGTTCGGCAAACATTTCCTTCACCAGGAGCTTCTTTACCGTAAGGGTGGTCGGGGGCTGGCCTATGAACTGGTCATCAACTCCAATCCCTGCATCGTCTACCTCATGGAGGAAAACACCATGGCGTTGCAGGCCCTTGTGACGGCCCACGCGGCGCTTGGCCACAATCATTTCTTCAAGAACAATCATCTGTTTCAGCAATGGACCGACGCCGGGGCAATCCTGGGTTATCTGGACTTCGCCAAGGGCTACATCGCCCGGTGCGAGGAGCGGCACGGCCTTGCAGCAGTGGAGGCCATTCTCGATTCCGCCCATGCGCTGATGGAACAAGGGGTGTTCCGCTACCACCGGCCGCCAAAGCTCTCGTCGGAGCGACAGCGCGAAGGGCTTCGCGAGCGCCTCGAATACGAAGAGCGCTCCTACAACGATCTGTGGCGCACGCTGCCGCCGTCGCAGAACAAAAACAAGTCCGGCAATGAGGATCAAGGGATGGCGGAGCGCAAGAGATCGCTCAACCTGCCCGAGGAAAACCTCCTGTATTTCCTCGAGAAGAACAGCCTGATCCTGGAACCCTGGCAGCGCGAGATCATCAGGATCGTCCGCGTCATCGCGCAATATTTCTACCCGCAGCGACAGACTCAAGTGATGAATGAAGGCTGCGCCACCTTCGTGCATTATACGCTCATGAACATGCTATTCGATCGTGGCCGGATCGGCGAAGGTGCCATGCTCGAAATCCTGCGCAACCATTCGAACGTGATCTTCCAGCCGGCCTTTGACGATCCCCGGTTTTCAGGCATCAATCCCTATGCCCTCGGCCTCGACATGATGCAGGACATACAGCGCATTTCGACCGAGCCGACGGCGGAGGACCGCGACTGGTTCCCGGACATTGCAGGACATGGCAACTGGCGCGAGGTCCTGCTTGAGGCTTGGGCCAACCACCGCGACGAATCCTTTATCCGCCAGTATCTCAGCCCGAGCTTGATCCGAAAATGGCGGTTCTTCGTGCTTGGCGATGGAGCCGACCAACCGCATTTCGAAGTCGCCTCGATCCACAACGAACGTGGCTATCACAAGATACGCGCCCAGCTAGCCCACGGTTACGACCTTGGAGCGAATCGGCCGGACATCCAGGTGATTGATGTCGACCTGCTCGGCGACCGGCAGTTGCGGCTGCAACACAGGGTAAAGGATGGTGTTGTGCTCGAAGGGGCCAGCCGTGACGCGACGCTCCGCCATGTCCGCAGCCTCTGGGGCTACGAGGTCAGCCTGGTCGCAGTTGACGCTCAAACCGGTGCGACAATCCACGAACGGTCTACGAGCCAGATCGCGGCATAAGCTCGGCAAAGAGCGTCCTGTTGCGGGCCTGCTCGTTACCTCAGGCTTCGCCCGCCGGCCTGATCCTGATCCTTGCGATCCGGTTCTTGTCGCGCTTCATCACCACGAAGCGCTTGCCGTGGAAGGTGAAAGCCTGCTTTTCCTCGGGGATCGACTGCGTCTCGTGGATGACCAGGCCGGCAATGGTGGTCGCTTCCTCATCAGGCAGGTTCCAGTCGAGCGCCCGGTTGAGATCGCGGATCGGCACGGTGCCGTCGACGACCACGGAACCGTCCGCCTCCTGCTTGACGCCCTGAATGTCGACATCGTGCTCGTCGGCGATCTCGCCAACGATCTCCTCGATAATGTCCTCCAGCGTCACCAGCCCTTCGACCTCGCCATATTCGTCGACGACGATGGCGAAATGCGCCTTGGCGCGCAGGAAGGCGTTGAGCTGTTCCTGCAGCGTGGTGGTGTCGGGCACGAACCAAGGCTTCGAAGCGATCTTCATCACGTCGATCCGGGAAAAGTCGTTGCCGACCTCGTTCAGCGCTCGCAGCAGGTCCTTGGCGTGCAGCACGCCGACAATGTTGTCGAGAGAGCCTTTCCACAACGGCATGCGGGTGTGCGGGCTTTGCAGGATCTCGCGTACCACCGCTTCCGGCCCATTGTCGGCATTGACCGAGCGCATATTGGTGCGGTGGACCATGATGTCGGAGACTTCGAGCTCGGCGAGATCGAACAGCCCGCCGACGCGGTCGCGGTCCTCTCGCACCATCTGGCCGTCGCGGCGGAAATCGTCGACCGCGCCGCGCAACTCGTCCTGGGTCGAGCGCTGCGGCTCGATGCGCGACAACTCATAGCCGAACATGGCAAGCAGGCGCGTGCGCACGGCCAGGACCAGCAGGATGAGGATGGCAAGGAAGGCGACGACGGTCCAGCCGGGCTCGTTGATCATCGCGACCGGCTTTCCTGGCCCGGGTGGTTCTCCCTGAGGAACGAAAGCACTTCCGACGCCGGTACATCCTTGGCAATAAAAGCCTGGCCAACGCCGCGCGTCAGGATGAAGGTCAGCGCGCCGCGCGACACTTTCTTGTCCTGGGTGATGAAGCCAAGCAGCGCCTCGGCATCGGGCAACTCACCAGGGATGTCGGCCATCCGCCAGGGTAGACCGACGGCGCGAAGATGCGCCTCGACCCGCGCCGCGTCGTCCGGGCTGGCCAGATTGAGCCTTGCGGAAAAGCGGTGCGCCAGCGCCATGCCGATGGCGACGCCTTCGCCATGGACGAGGCGGGCGCCATCATACTGTGTGGCGCCTTCCAGCGCATGGCCGAACGTGTGGCCAAGATTGAGCAGTGCGCGGTCGCCGGTTTCGAACTCGTCGCGGGCGACGACATCGGCCTTGGCGCGGCAGGCCTCGGCAATCGCCTCCGCCCGTTCCGCACCACCGGCGAACACCTTTTCCCAGTTCGCTTCCAGCCAGGCGAAAAACGCCGGTCGGTCGATCAACCCGTATTTGGCAAGCTCGGCATAGCCGGCGCGAAATTCGCGGATCGGCAGCGTGTCGAGCACTTCGGTGTCTGCCAGCACCAGCTTCGGCTGATGGAAGACGCCGACCAGATTCTTGCCGCGCGGGCTGTTGATGCCGGTCTTCCCACCGACCGAGGAATCGACCTGCGCCAGCAGCGAGGTTGGAATCTGGACGAAATTCATGCCGCGGCGCACGATGCCGGCGGCAAAGCCGGTGAGGTCGCCGATGACGCCACCGCCGAGCGCAATGACGACATCGCCGCGCTCCAGCTTGGCGGCGAGCACGCCGTCGACCACCTCTTCGAGATGGGCAAAGCTCTTGGTCTTTTCGCCGGCCGGCAAAGTGATGACGGCAGGCTGGATGCCGCGTGTTTCCAGACCGGCCTTCAGCGCGTCGAGATGTGCCGCCGCGACATTATCGTCCGTGACCACCGCCGCTCTCGTGCCGGGCAGGCGGCGCGAAATCTCGGCGCCGGCGCGCGCCAAAAGGCCGGGGCCGATCAGGATGTCATAGGCACGCTCGCCAAGGCCGACCTCTACAGTGACCGGTTCGCTCACAGCCGCACCTCGCCCGGCGCAGTCGGAGCCGGAATGCCGAAATGCCCGCACAGCGCGTCGACAACCTCGGTCGCAATGACCTCCTTGCGGTCGTCGCGTGTCGGCACGGTGATGTTGGACGTGGCATAGACCGGGTAGCGCTCGCCCATCAGCCGCTCGAGCACGGCGCGCGGATCGGCGCTTTTGAGCAACGGCCGGTTCTGCTTCTTGGACACGCGTTCCATCAACAGGTCGATCTCGGCCTTCAGCCACACCGACACGCCATGCCCGGCGATCGCTTCCCGCGTCTGCGCATTCATGAACGCGCCGCCGCCGGTCGACAGCACCTGCGGCCCACTCTCCAGCACGCGCAGGATGACGCGCTGCTCCAATGCCCGGAATTCGGTCTCGCCATAGCGTTCGAACAGTTCCGGCACCGTCATGCGCGACACGGTTTCGATCTCCTGGTCGCTGTCGACGAAGGGCAGCGACAGCATCGTCGCCACCTTGCGGCCGATCGCCGTCTTTCCGGCGCCCATCAGGCCGACAAAGACGATCGAGCGGCTGCCCAGCCTGTCGAGCAGCGCGGCATGGCTATCGCCGGGAGGATTTGCTGGTAACGCGTTCATGAGACCATGCTGTTTCTAAGCCGTCTTTGCCGGCGTATCGACATCAAAAGCCCGTTTGCGTCAAGCACAGCGCCTTTCGCACGCAGAGCCCTTCGTCCTTGAATTGACGGAATTAGCGTCCCATAAGGACACAGGGCTTGGAATCGCAGAGCAAGAAGACGGGCGAAGATTGATGCCGACACTGTTCCGCTTTGTCGTGACGATGATGATTCTTGCCGGCATTGCCTATGGTACGATGGTGGCGTTGGCGATGTTCGTCGAGCCGAAAAAAGCCGAAATCACCGTGCGCATTCCACCGGAAAAGCTGAACCCCAAGAAAAACTGACCCAAAACTGACCCCTGGAACATGAACAGCGCGGCTCGCATCGAAGCCTTTCTCGAGATGATGAGCGCCGAACGCGGTGCCGCTGCAAACACGCTGTCTTCCTACCGCCGTGATCTCGAAGACGCTTCGCAGCAGATTGCCGGCGGGCTTGCCGCTGCCGCCGCAGCCGACATCTGCGCCTATCTCGACGATATCGCGGCGCGCGGCTTTGCGTCGACGTCGCAGGCGCGCAAACTGTCGGCGATCCGCCAGTTCTTCAAGTTTCTCTACGCCGAGGGCTTGCGCGGCGACGACCCGACCGGCACGCTGGACAGTCCGAAAAAGGGCCGGCCGCTGCCCAAGACGATGAGCGAGGCCGATACCGGTCGGCTGCTCGACCGCGCCGCGCTTGAGACAGGCGATGCCGTCAATGGTGACCGGGTGGCTGCACTGCGCCTGCACGCTTTGGTGGAGGTGCTCTATGCCACCGGCTTGCGCGTCTCCGAACTAGTCGGCCTGCCGGTGACCGTCGCCCAGCGCGACGACCGCTTCTTCATGGTGCGCGGCAAGGGCGACAAGGAGCGCATGGTGCCGCTGTCGGCCAAGGCCCGCACGGCGATGCGGGCTTGGCTCACAGCCCGGGCCACGGTGCCGGCTTTCGCCGACAGCCCGTTTCTGTTCCCGGCCGCCGGCGACAGCGGCTTTCTCTCCCGGCAGGTCTTTGCCCGCGATCTCAAAGGCCTTGCCGCGCGGGCCGGCATATCGGCGGCGAAAATTTCGCCGCATGTGCTGCGCCATGCTTTCGCCAGCCATCTCCTGCAGAACGGCGCCGATCTCAGGGCGGTGCAGCAGCTGCTCGGCCACGCCGATATCTCGACCACGCAGATTTACACGCATGTGCTGGAAGAGCGGTTGGTGCGGCTGGTCAACGATCATCATCCGCTTGCCGACTAGGCCTCATATCGCTATGTGAGGGCAACGTGCCCGCGCGGAGCCTACATCTGCGCGATGTTTGCCTTCCGACGCATCGGTCCGCTCAAGAATGTACAATTACCTCGATTTCGAAAAGCCGGTGCAGGACCTTGAACTCAAGATCCTCGAGCTGAAGAAGCTTGCCGAGAATGGCGAGGCGGTCGACGTCGGCGACGAAATCAGCCGGCTCGAGAAGCGCGTGCGCGACGCGCTGCGCGACATCTACAAGGCGCTGACGCCGTGGCAGAAGGTGCAGGTCGCGCGCCACACCGACAGGCCGCATTGCCTCGACTACATCAAGGGTCTGTTCAGCGATTTCACGCCGCTCGCCGGCGACCGCAATTTCGGCGAGGACCAGGCGATCATCGGCGGCTTCGCCCGCTTCCGCGGCGAACCGGTGGCCGTCATCGGCCAGGAAAAGGGCTCCGACACGGCGAGCCGGCTCAAGCACAATTTCGGCTCGGTGCGCCCTGAAGGCTACCGCAAGGCCGTGCGGCTGATGGAACTTGCCGACCGTTTCCAGATCCCACTTCTGACGCTGGTCGACACCGCCGGCGCCTACCCCGGCGTTGGCGCCGAGGAACGCGGCCAGGCTGAAGCCATCGCCCGCTCAACCTCGGCCTGCCTCGGCCTCAAAGTGCCATCGATTTCGGTTGTAATCGGCGAAGGCGGTTCGGGCGGCGCCATTGCGATCGCCACCGCCAACCGCGTCTACATGCTGGAACACGCCATCTATTCGGTGATCTCGCCGGAAGGCGCTGCCTCGATCCTGTGGCGCGACACCACGCGCTCGAAAGATGCGGCGACCAACATGAAGATCACCGCCCAGGACCTTCTAGAAATGAAGATCATCGACGCCATCATTGCCGAGCCGCTCGGCGGCGCCCAGCGCGCGCCCGAAACGGTGATCGCCGCCACCGGCGACCTCATCGCCAAGACGATGAAGGATTTTGCCGGCGCCAACACCGATTTTCGCGAACAGCGCCGCGAAAAATATCTGGCGATGGGCCGCAGCCTCTGATTTTGGCCGGCAGCGCACCGCAATGTGGCGTCAAGGAGCAATTTCGCCACAAAAATGCCGCCGCATTCGGCTCAATAAAAAATCCGTGACACCGGGCGAATTGCCGTGGGGGGCGCCGTCCGACGCTTGCGGTAAGGAATTTTCAAGGTTAACGGGCTTAGGGTCCGTCAGTGTTCAGCATGCAGGCCCGGGCGCTATCCGGCCGTGACGCGAGAAAAAGACATAGCCGTATCCATGTTTACCAAGCTTGCCCGCACTGGACTTCTGATCGCCGCGCTTGGCGTTGCCGGCTGCAACGATTCCTCGATGAAGAATTTTGCGCCGGAAGCCAGCAAGCCGCTGCCGGACAAGATCCTGGCCGACATGAAGGCCAAGGGCATGATCCGCACCTCGTCGGTGATGGCTCGCATCTTCAAGGAAGAAGGCAAGCTCGAAATCTGGAAGGCCAAGACCACCGGCCGCTACGAGATGGTCGCCAGCTACGACATCTGCAAATGGTCGGGCAAGCTCGGCCCAAAATACACCGAGGGCGACCGCCAGGCGCCGGAAGGTTTCTATACGGTCCGCCCGTCGCAGATGAATCCGCGCTCGAACTATCATCTGTCCTTCAACATCGGCTATCCCAACGCCTATGACCGTGCCAATGGCCGCACCGGCGCCAATCTGATGGTGCATGGCGCCTGCTCGTCGTCGGGCTGTTATTCGATGACCGACCCGCAGATCGAGCAGATCTACGCTTTTGGTCGCGATGCCTTCCAGGGCGGCCAGACCGAGTTCCAGATCCAGGCCTTCCCATTCCGCATGACCGCCGCCAACATGGCGCGCTACCGCAACGACCCGAACTATGAGTTCTGGAAGATGCTGAAGGTCGGTTACGACAACTTCGAGATCACCAAGGTGCCGCCGAAGGTCGATGTCTGCGACAAGCGCTATGTCTTCAACCAGGTGGCGCCTGAGGGCACGACATTCGATCCGACTGGCGCCTGCCCCGCGACCACGCAGCCGGATTCGCTGAAGAGCGCACTCAACGCCTATCAAAGCAGCTATGACGCGGCCTTCACCGGCGCGGTCAAGGCCAGTGTTCCGGCGCCCAAGCCGACCATTGCCGGCATCAAGGAAGCCAGCATCGTTTCCGACTGGTCGAAGCGCCGCGCCCGGGGCGAGCGCGTGCCGATCGAACCGCCGTCGCTGAATTCCGACGGCACGCTGACCGAGACGGCGCGCATGGGGCGCATCGATTCGCCCGCCGGCCGCAAGATGGCGGCGCTGGACGCAGAGAAGGAAGCCAAGCGCAAGGCCGAGGAACAGCGGGTTGCTGCCATCGAGGCTGCGAAAGCCGCCAAGGCCCAGGCACTGGCTGAAAAGCAAGCCGCAAAGGCCCAAGCGCTGGCCGAAAAGGAAGCAGCCAAGCAGGCCCCCCAGCAGCCGGTCGCCACTGCGAGCGTCGAGGCGGCGCCTGCAGAACCGCCGGCGGACGAAAGCCGGATGTCGAAGATCAAGAACAAGCTGCTAGGCATGTTCGGCGGCTGAGGTTTTTCGCCTTGCCGATGCATGTCGCCCAAAAGTGCGCAGCGGTTTTGGGACAAAGACATGCATGAAGACAAACAAACAAATCACACCGCGATCTATGACCTCAAGGGCCTGAACTGCCCCCTGCCCGTTCTCAAGGCGAAAAAACGCCTGGCGGCAATGCAGCCGGGCAGCCGGCTTTGGCTGGAGACCACCGACCCGCTGGCGGTCATCGACATCCCCGCCTTTTGCGCCGACGCTGGTCACCAACTGGTTGAAACGTCAGCCGTCACCGGCGGCCACCGCTTCCTGGTCGAACGCGGCGCAGAGCGAGCCTGAGAATCAGCCCCCGGCTATCGCCAGCGGATTGCTCTCCAGCGCCGCGCGATCCGGCGTGTCGATCGACGGCCGGTTGGTGAAAGCGGAAAACAGCCGGCGCACATAATCTTCCGGCATATCGAGCGTGATCAGCACCAGCCTGGTGCCGCGTTGGCCGTCCGACCAGGCCAGTAGCCGCGCCGGCGGATGCAGGATCTTCTGTACCCCGTGGACAACAAGCGGCCGCGACGGGTCCTCCGCAAGCTCGATGACGCCCTTCATCCGCAAAAGCTTGTCGCCATGCGCAGAACGCAGCAGGTCGAGGAACATCTCGATCGCCGAAAACGGCACCGGGCCGTCATGGACCAGCGAGTAGGAGCGCACGCGGGAATCGTGGTGGTGCTCATGCTCGCCGTGATCATGATGATGATGGTGGTGCTCATGGGCGGCTTCTTCGCCGAGCCAGCGCCGGACATCGGCGGATTTGGTCGCCGGATTGTAGAGGCCGCAGTCGAACAGAGCCGCGACGCCGGTTCGGCCGTCGCCGGCCTCCAGCACCACGGCGCCTGGATTGAGCTGATGGACTCGCGTTCGCAAAGCATCGACGTCGCCGGAATCGCTGGCCAGATCGACCTTGGTCAGCACGATGCGATCGGCGACTGCCACCTGCTTGACCGCCTCGACATGGCCGTCGAGCGTCGCGTTGCCGTTGACCGCGTCGACCAGCGTGATGACGCCATCAAGTCGGAAGGCCTGCACCAGGGCGGGATGCGCCATGATCGACTGCAGCACCGGCGCCGGATCGGCGAGCCCGGTGGTTTCGACGACGACGCGGGCGAGACGGGCGATACGGCCCGTCTGCAGCCGGTCGACGAGGTCAGCCAGCGTGTCGACCAGTTCGCCGCGCACCGTGCAGCATAGACACCCGTCGGACAGCTGGATGATGCCGTCCGAGGCCTGCTCGACCAGAAGGTGGTCGATCGCCACCTCACCGAATTCGTTGATGATGACGGCCGTGTCGACCAGTGCCGGATCTTTGAGCAGCCGGTTGAGCAATGTCGTCTTGCCGGCGCCGAGGAAGCCGGTGACCACCGTGACGGGTATCGGAAAGCCAGCCATCGCCTAGTTCGCGGCTTTGACCAGCTGGTCGCCCTGCACCGCGGTTGCCTGGCCCACCACGGCCGGTTCGGCGCCCTTTGGCGCCGGAATGTCTGGCCGCCAGCTCGGCAGCGGCACATCGGCGTATTCCTGGCCGCCCTGGTCGAGCATCGCCTTCGGCGCCGGCCCGGTGGCGCCGCCGAGGCCCACGGCAACCAGCGTCGGCACGTGGTCGAGCTTTTCCTGATAGGGCGATTTCGGCACGTCGGCGCCCTTCGCGGCCACCGGCGGAGCCGCCTCGGACTGCTCGTGCGGCGCCTTCTTCTTGCAGATCTCATCATGCATGTCGTTGGGTGACATGGTATCGCCATAGGAAGGCATGGCCGCGACCGTGAGCCAGTTCGGGTCGGGCATGGCAAAGCCCTGGTCAAGCAGCCTGGCGGCGGTCTCGGCACGGCTGATCGCCGATTTTTCGCCGAGCACGACCGCGACCAGCGTGCGGCCATTGCGTGTCGCCGAGCCGATCATGTTGAAGCCCGAGGGACAAACGAACCCGGTTTTCATGCCGTCGGCGCCGGGATAGCGCCCGATCAAGAGATTGTAGTTGGAGATCGCCTTCTTGCCGACGGCAAGGCCTTCGATCGAGAACCAGGGGGCGTATTGCGGGAATTCCTTGCGGATCGCCATCACCAGCAGGGCAAGATCGCGCGCCGTCGTATACTGCTCCGGCGAAAACAGTCCGTTCGGATTGACGAAATGCGTTCCGGTCATGCCGAGCCGCGCCGCCTCCGCATTCATGCGAACGGCGAATCCGGCCTGCGAGCCGCCTATGTTTTCGCCGATGGCCATGGCGATATCGTTGGCCGATTTGACCAGCATCATCTTCAACGCATTGTCGAGCCGCATCACCGAGCCCGGCTTGAAGCCCATCTTGCTCGGCGGTTCGCCCGCCGAATGCTTGGTCACCTTGATCGGTGAATCGAGCTGGACCTCGCCGGCGGCAATCGCCCGGAAGGTGACATAGGCGGTCATCAGCTTGCTCAGCGAAGCGGGATACCAGCGCTTGAAGGCGTCCTGGTGCTGCAGAACCTTGCCGCTGTTGAGGTCGAACAGGATCACCGGATTGGCCAAAGCTGGCCCAGCCAGCATGGGTAACGCCAAGCCGCCCGTTAGCAGTAATTTGAGGATATGGCTGTGCCGCATCATGGAATCCGAAATCGCCTCTTGCCGTAGTCGCCCCTGGCTCCGTAAGATTTCGTTACGCGATGGCCAGCATGACCTGATCCGGCCCTCAATTTCCGGATCACATTGTCTGGGGTGCTATTTACCCTATGTGACGCCAAGATGGCAAAGTGCCAAGATGGCAACAAGCATGGCAATCACAATTGCAATCAAGCAGGCCAGATCGTCTGCTCCAATAGCGAGATGGAACCATTATGCCGATTCTCAACCGCGCCGCCGAGATGCAGGATGAAGTTGCCGGCTGGCGACGCCATCTGCACCAGACGCCAGAACTGAATTTCGATGTCTTCAAGACCGCCGCCTTCGTCACCGAGAAGCTGAAGGAATTCGGCTGCGACGACGTGGTGACGGGCCTCGGCAAGACCGGCGTCGTCGGCATCATCCATGGCCGCAAGGGGCAAGGCGCGACCATCGGCTTGCGCGCCGACATGGACGCGCTGCCGATCAACGAGATCACCGGCAAGCCCTATGCCTCGACCATTCCTGGCAAAATGCATGCCTGCGGCCATGACGGCCATACGGCGATGCTTTTGGGCGCCGCCAAATATCTGACCGAAACGCGCAATTTCGCCGGCTCGGTCGCGGTCATCTTCCAGCCGGCCGAAGAGGGCGGCGGCGGCGGCAACGAGATGGTCAAGGACGGCATGATGGAGCGTTTCGATATTTCGCGGGTCTTTGGCATGCACAACATGCCGGGCCTGCCGGTGGGCCAGTTCGCCATCCGGCCGGGTCCGATCATGGCGGCGACCGCCGAGTTCACCATCACCGTGAAGGGCCGCGGCGGCCATGCGGCGATGCCGCACGGCACGATCGACCCGATCGTCATCACCAGCCAGTTGGTCGGCGCCCTTCAGACGGTCGCTTCGCGCAGCACCGATCCGGTCGAGGCGGTGGTGGTTTCGGTGACGAAGTTCCACGCCGGCGACGCCTACAACGTCATTCCCGAGACCGCCGAGATTGCCGGCACGGTGCGCACACTGAAGAAAGAGATCGCCAAGAAATCGGAAGAGCGCATCCGCACCATCTGCGAAGGAATAGCCACCGCCTTCGGCGCGACGATCACTGTCGACTATGACGCCAACTATCCCGTGACCTTCAATCATCCGGAAGAAACGGTCTTTGCCGGCGATGTCGCGGCAAATGTCGCCGGCGACACCCAGGTCCACCGCGCCATCCAGCCGGTGATGGGCGGCGAAGACTTCTCCTACATGCTGGAAGCCCGCCCCGGCGCCTTCATCTTCATCGGGAATGGCGAGACCGCCGGCCTCCACCATCCGGCCTACGACTTCAACGACGAAGTCATACCGCACGGCATGAGCTACTGGGTGAAACTGGCCGAAACGGCGCTGGCAGCCTGACCTATCCCGCAAGAGGCTGGCCGAATTGCGTTCGGCCGGCCTCTTGATTTCCCCTGGGCGAGCCTCTTGGCGAAACGATCCGAAGCGGCTATGTGTCGGGCCGCGTGGTCCCGTAGCTCAGTAGGATAGAGCGGCAGATTCCTAATCTGTAGGTCACAGGTTCGATTCCTGTCGGGATCACCAGCAAGATCAAAGGCTTGGTGACTGAGATAGCCTGTCGGCATGTTGCAGCACTGATGGACTGGTTTTCGGTGATTTTCACGGACGCGACCAAGCAAGCAGCCTGACTTTAGTTCCATAGAAAAAGTCCATCCCTGAGGTCTCAGGAGCGAGCTTTAAGCATCTACAGCCGCGAAGAGAATCGACCTCTTGCAAGTACAATTCCAGATCGAGCGATGGTTCCCAGTCGATCCGTTACGGTCTGAGTTCGGCGCCGCCAACTCAACGAAGCCGGCCGTATCCTAGCTGGCAACCAGGGGCACCGTGACGGTCGTGGCGTAATTTATCGGATACTGGTCGAAATACGGGAAAGCGATGACGAAGGCATAGCTGGCGGTCAGATGCGCCATCTTGAAACCGCCGCTGGCAGGGTCGGTCGCGATCGTCACAATGACGTTCTTCAGACCCAGGTTCACCAATTTCTGCGTGGCGATGGCCTGGATGTCGCTCTGCGAAAGCGTGTTGTTCAGCTGCAGCGCCCGGGAAGAGGTTTCCAGTGTATAGCGGACGGTCGACACGGCATTCATGGCCCAGCCGAAGGCGAAGATTCCGAACAAAAGCATCACCAGGAAAGGCGCGATCAAGGCGAATTCCAGCCCGGCTGCGCCGGAGCAGTCACGGCGCCACCTGGATCCGGTCCTTTCAGCGGACACGGATCACCTGCTGATGACTGATCGCGCGCGGGTCCGGGAAGACACCGAAGTTAAACGGGGGCACCCAGGTGCCCGTCGCCGTTATCTGGACGAAGATTTTCTTTCCGCCGCAGATGGTGGTCTCATCCACGACCGTGGCGCCGCACAAATAGGAGCGGACCAGCACGACCGCGGCGTCCTCGGGCTTGTCGTTCCAGCTCGAAAGCGCGACCGCCTGCGTCCCGGTGTCATTGGACGCGCCGGCCATCACGAGATTGGCCGCGGTTTTGACGCCCGCGCGCATCTGCAGGTAACTCGTCACGTAGGACCAGCCATCGGCGATGCCGAGGCAGACCAAGCACAGGACGGGCAGCAACATGGCAAACTCCACGGCGGCTATCCCGGATTTGTCCCGGACAATGCGCAAGGTCCGCCCACCCATCCCGCTACTCGACAAGCTGAACGGACAGTGCCGCCGGAATGTCGTCCATCCCGAGGCCTTTGCAGTTCTGCTTGATCGTCGTACTGCCTGACCACTGGATAGTGTCGGCGACGACCTGAGTGCAGCCACCGTTCCCCGAGAAGTTGCCAAGGTAGTTGACCTGCTGCCTGGGAAAATAGATGGCGCCGGTCAAAAGCGAGTCCGCTGTGCCGTTGAAGGTGCTCTGTGCCGCAGTCCCGGTCCTGTCGCCGTAGAACAGCACGCCGGAATAGGCTCCGGAGGTAGGCGCGCTCAGCGTCACCTTGGCGTTGCCGTTCATGCTGACGGTGTTGCTGCCTGCCATGAAGATGGTTACCCCGCTGCCGGCGACGACCGCGTTGGCGTTGACCTTCATACCGCCCTGCACGACGTAGACGCCTGGCTGCAGGGTGACGTTGCCGCTGAGGCTCATGCCGCTACAGTAGGTGCCAGGCTGGAGTGTTTGCGACGTCTTGTTGCCGTTGACATTCTTGCAAGGGTTGCCGGCTGTCGGCGTCGCCAAGCCGGAGAAAGGATCGGCTGCCGGCAAGGCTCGGGTGATGTTGGACTTGCAGACTGTGGTCGCTGGATTGTTCAGCACCATGCCGCCGACCGTGATCAGGCAGTCGGCCTTGAGCACCGCCGAGCCCTGCGTCTTTATGGCGTCCGAGG